>NZ_JAIUGW010000012.1:0-169335 GCF_020164795.1 Mesorhizobium sp. ES1-3 | reverse complement strand
GCCCTCGTTCGTGAGGCGTATATAGTCGCCACCCAGACAAACTGTCAACACCGCTTTCTCAAGTTTTTGAACTTTTTACGACAGAAATTTCGAGCGGGTCCTGTCGATAGCCGACTGCCGTAGGGGAACTGGGCACAACAGGAGGAGGAGGCACGAAGGAGCCCTATTGCCGCCGCATTGCCGTTCGACACCAAGGCCAACAAAGAGGCGCGAGCACAGCCGTGCAATGGCCTCTTTATGAGCCTCGTAAGGAAGCGCGCGACAAGCCTCATAGATAAAGGCACACCGCCCGCTTTTCACAGCGCTCTATAAGAGAAGTGCACGAGGGGAATTCGACCGGGGCCTGAGGCTTCGTTGACTTAACCTGCCGTGACAGGCAAATGTCATGGCCACAACAAAAGCGACGAGCCGTTCCGCCCGGGGAAGAAGCAGCCTTTCTGGATGCCAGATACGGAAGATGTCATAGCCGAACTCGGCAATGAGCCGCCGCTTATCGCGGACGGTCGCAGCGGCCCGCCCGATCGGCGCGAGGTTTCTGCGCGCTGGCTGTCGGGTACATTCCTCACTGGCGTGACCTCGAGCGTTCTGATGGGCGTCGCGCTGTTTGCCGCGCTTGACGGGCGCCAGCAACTGGCGACCCCACCCGAGATCGCGGAACTGATCGGCCTCGCCAGCAATGGCGATTCCGGCGAAGTGGCAAAAACGACCAGACTGGTGGCGCCGCGTCAGATCGCCAAGGCCAAGGACCGTCGTCGCATGGAAGTGTCGATGGTCACCAAGGTCGGCGACCGCGATGTCATCCACACCATGCCTTTCGTGCAGATCAAGATGGCACTCGCCGCCGGCCACACCACCAGCCGGCCCTACCCGCCTTTCGACCCGATGCAAGTGTTCGGCGACGACGGCGACGATACATCGGCGCAACCGGCGACGGCCTCGGCCGCTTCCGGCCAGATCTACGGCGCCAAGGTCGAAAGCGAAATGAGCCTGAAGACCGTCGACTTCCCGATCGAGACGGCTTCCTTCGACGAAAAGAGCGACCTGTCCGCCGACGAGGTGGAAAAGGTGGTGCGCGAAGCCGGCACCGACCTCAGCGACGGCGCCGTGCAGGTGGCTTCACTCCATTATGTCGATCCGCAGCGATTCGGCGAAGCTTTTGCCGAGAGCATGGCCGGCTCCTATGATGTGAAGATCGTGCCGGAAAACGTCTCCGTGTCGCCGCGCGCCAACGCAGACGACAAGGCGCCGGCTTTCGCCGAGGAAATCATCCCCTTCACCAAAGACACCGACCTCACCGAGGCCTTTGCCGACTCGGGCTATACGGGCGACGATGCCACCGGCATGGCCGAAGCGATCGCCAAGCTGCTCAACGCGCCGGCGCTCAAGGCCGGAACCGTACTGCGCGTCGGTCTCGAGGTTCATGGCGACGCCGCCAAGGTCGTGCGCACCAGCGTCTACGACAAGACCACGCACATCGTCACCATCGCACTCGACGACCGCGGCCAGTACGTGCCGGCGCAGGAGCCGGAGCCCAATCCCGAATTGCTGACGGCGTTCGATGATTCGTCGGCGCCGGTGGTGGTGCGTGGCAATCTGCCCAACGTCTATGACGGAATCTACCGCGCCGCCTATTCCTACGGCATGTCCAAGGCGATGACCCAGCGGCTGATCAAGCTCCTGGCGTCCGATGTCGACTTTCAGTCCCGACTCAATCCCTCCGACCGCCTTGAAGTGCTGTTCTCGCAGCCTGATGGCGACGACCAGACGTCGGACAATTCCGAGCTTCTCTATGTCTCGGCGACGTTTGGCGGCACGACGCGCAATTTCTACCGCTTCCAGATGCAGGACGGCAGCACGGACTATTTCGACGAAGACGGCTCGAGCGCTAGGCAGTTCCTGCTGCGCAATCCGCTGCCCGCCGGAAAATTCCGCTCCGGCTTCGGCGCCCGCAAGCATCCGATCCTCGGCTATGTCCGCATGCACACCGGCGTCGACTGGGCAGCTCCGATCGGCACGCCGATCATCGCCGCCGGCAATGGCGTCATCGAGAAGGTCGGCTGGGCCGGTGGCTATGGCAAGCAGATCATCATTCGCCATGCCAATGGCTACGAGACCTCGTACAATCACCAGAGCGCCTTTGCCAAAGGTATGGAGCCCGGCGTGCACGTGCGTCAGGGCCAGACCATCGGCTATCTCGGCCAGACCGGCCTCGCCACTGGCCCGCACCTCCACTACGAACTGATCGTCAACGGCACCAAGGTCGATCCGATGCGTGTGCGTCTGCCGGTCGGCAAGGTGCTGAAGGGCGACGATCTCGTCGCCTTCAAGCGCGAGCGCGAGCGCATCGACGATCTGCTGAAACAGGAAGATGGCAATTCGCTGAAGGTCGCCAGCGCCAAGATCGAAGGCTGAGTCTCAGCCTTCGTCCTGCCGAGGTTCGGCGCGCCGCGACCACGGCAGCGCTTCGCCGGAAATCGTCGTCCATGCAACGACAGCGGAAAGTAGGCACAGCAGCGCCGTCACCGAGGAGACGGCGGAAAAAGCCGCGTCGCTGGCTGCGATCCTCATCGCATCGAGTGCCGGCGAAAGTCCTGCTGGTGGCAGTTCGCCGAAACCAGGCACGCCGGGCGCGGCATTTGCCTCCAGAGCATAGGCGTAGATCCAGGCAGCAAGCGACCCCATCGCCGCCACCGCGATCAGACCGCCGATGCGTGAGACGGCGTTGTTGATGCCGGAAGCCGCGCCGGTGTCCTTGTCTTCCACCGCCGTCATGATCGCGGTCGACAATGGCGACACGACCAACGCCATGCCGAGCCCCATCAGCGCCATCAAGGGAAAGATGCCCGTCCAGAAATGGTGAAAGCCGGCATGGGCGAGCAAGGCAAGCCCGGCGAAGGCAATCGCCACGATCAGGCTGCCGCAGGCAATCGGCAAACGTGGCCCGATCCTGTCCGACAGCTTGCCGACGGGTCCCGACAAAAGCGCGATCGCTGCAGACAGCGGCAGGAAGATGAAGCCGACCTCGGCCGTGCTCACCCCCCAGCCGGCGATCAGCAGCATCGGCAAGTAAAAAAGATTGGCCGACAGCGCGAAATAGAGGAAGAAAGTCGCGACATTGGCGCCTGCGAAAGCACCGATGCGAAACAGGCTGAGGTCGATCATCGGCTCGCGCTGCCGCCGCTCGAACAAGATGAAGACGACAAGCAGCACGGCGCCGGCGGCAATGCTTGGACCGGCCATGCGGCTCTCGCCGCTGGCGCTCATCGAAGTCAGCCCATAGGCGAGCGCGCCGAAGGCCAGCGTCGCAAGCGCACCACCGGCAAGGTCGAGGCTGCGTTGCTCCGTCGGCGCATCGGCCGGAATCTTGGCAAGCAGCAGATAGATCGAGATCAGGCCGAGCGGCAGGTTGACGGCAAAGATCGCCCGCCAGATGCCATCGCCGAAAGCCGACAGCACCAGGCCGCCGAGCACGGGGCCGAGAGCGGTGGTCAGCGCCGAGGCCGCCGCCCAGATGCCGATCGCGCGGCCGCGTTCCTTCTTGGGATAGGCCTTGGCAATGATGGCGAGACTACCTGGCACCATGATCGCGGCACCGATGCCCTGGAGCGCGCGAAACGCGATCAGCACGACAGCGTTCGGCGACAGCGCGCAGGCAAGCGAGGTGGCGACGAACAGCGCAATGCCGGCAACGAAGGCTCGGCGCAGCCCGAACCGGTCGCCCGCGGCACCGCCGGCGAGGATTAGCGCCGAGAGCGTCAGCGCGTAGGCATTGGAAATCCACTGTGCCTCGACAAGGCTGGCGCCGAGGTCGACGCGGATCGCCGGCATGGCGATCGCCAGGATCGATCCGTCGATGAAGCCGAGCGCCGAGGCCAGGATCGCCGCGATCAACACATAACGCCGCTGCGATTGCGGGCAGAACGTGCCGTTCGCGACCGATGCGGTCAGCGGAATGGCGGCGGCTTTATCGGGTGAATGCATGCCATCCTAATTAGATTGCCGGCGCACCGGCAACAACCAGCCAGAGGCTTGTTGTCCTTGAAACAAGCCACATTGCCAGGGATCGCATCTGCCCCGATGCAAACCGCGGCAGTCATGCTAGTTTCCCAGGAGCCGCGGGCAGGAGAAATCGATGAAGCGTCCACTCGAAGCATCGGTTGAAGGGCGCGGCCGTATTGTCGGTATCACCGATGGCGTGTTCGCCATCGCACTCACACTGATCGTGCTCGAGATCAGGGTGCCGGCACATGAGGCCATCCATTCCGAACACGATCTTCTCGTCGCCGTCGCGGCATTGGCGCCCCGCTTCCTCACCTATGCCTTGAGCTTCCTGACCCTGACCATCTTCTGGTTCGGCCAACAGGCGCAGCATGGTTTGATCGCCAAATCCGACAGACGGCTGGCCACGCTGAACCTGTGCTTTCTCGCCTTCATTGCGCTGTTGCCGTTCTCCACCGATCTGCTGGCCGATTTCCTCGAATTCCGGACCGCGGTGCTGGTTTACTGGCTGAACCTGCTGATGCTCGGCATCACGCTGTTCGCCAGTTGGCACTATGCGGTGAAGTGCGGCTTTGTCGCGGAAGATGTCGGCGCGGAAACGAAACGCACGGTCTACCTGCGCATCGTCAAGGCGCAGGTTCTGTGGGCGGTCGGGACCGCACTCTGCCTGATCAACCCTTTGCTCAGCGTCGGCTTCATTCTGGTCGTGCAGTTGATCTATGCCGCGGCGCTACGCGGCTCATTGCTGCGCAACGTCATCGGCTGAAGGTCCGCCAACGAATTCCACGGTAACGCCCGGCGACACCAGCTTGGCGAGCTCGCGCGCGTCCCAGTTCGTCAGGCGCACGCAGCCATGGCTTTCAGTCTTGCCGATCTTCGACGGCTCGGGCGTTCCGTGGATGCCGTAGGTCGGTTTGTCCAAGGCGATCCAGACTGACCCGACAGGTCCGTTGGGGCCTGGTGGAACGGTAAGAATCTTGTCGTTCTCGCCCTGCTTGAAATTGATGTTCGGATTGTAGGTGTAGTTCGGGTCGAGCGCGATGCGCGACACGGCGTGGATGCCGGTGGGCGACGGCGTGTCCGCCGAGCCGATGGTGGCGGGATAGGCTGCTACCAGCTTGCCGCCCGCATCGTAGGCGTACACCTCCTTCTTGGTCTTGTCGGCGACGATGCGCGCGACCGGCGTCGACACCAGCTTGCCGAAATTGGCGACCTTGATGATCGTGCCGGGGCGGTTGAAGTCGAGGCCCTTGTTGATCGACTTCAGATAGTTCTCGTCCATGTGGAAGCGCTCCGCCAGCGCCTCGGTGACAGAGGTGTAGCACATGCAGTTGAGCTGCGCCTTCTGGCTGTAATCTTCCGGTATCGACGCGACATATGGACCGGCTGCATCCTCTGCCGTGATGGTATAGTTGGCGAACGCGTCGCCGCCGGATTGCGAGAGTGCCGACTGGATGCCGACCGCATCGGTCGATTTGAGGCTGCTGCCGTTGATCTGGTTGTAGGCCGCCAGCGCCTTGTCGACATTCGAACCGAAGCGTCCGTCGATGACGCCAGGCGAAGCACCACCCCGGTCGAGCAGCACCTGCAGTGCCGCGACATCCTGGCGTGCGCCCAGCGAAAGCGACGGATCGACCGACGTCTTGCCGCCAACATTTGGCGGTAGTGCCGCCTGGTCGGAGGGCGCCGCCTCTTTCGTCGGAACTGCCGGCTGGAGAGGGTTTATCGACGCCTCGTTCAGCGGCTGGCGCTGGATGGTGTGCGGCTGCGGCGCATCGGGATAGTTGTTGTCGTAGTTGCCGTCGTCCTGCGGCGCCGGCGGATAGGCATCGACGGAATTGTTGCTGTCAGGATCATATTCGTCGGCTGGCGACGGGATGACCCGTCCTTCCTCTTCCAGTTGCTTGCGGCGGAAGCGGGCCATGTCCTGGGGATCGTCGAGATAGTAGCGGTCATCGGCGGGGGCACGGCCTAGTTGACGCAGCCTTGTCTCGCGGCGTAGCGCCCGGCGGTCAAGCCGTGTCTGCGGCGGCTGGATGGCGATTACCTTGCCGGTATCCGCATCGACGATGACGCGATTGCCCCTGGCGTCGTAGTAAATATCGAGATTGCCGTCCTGGGCGAGCAGAATGCCGCCGCCCTCGGCCGTGCGGACAGGCTGGGCAGCGCCGTCATGCGTCGGCGCCGCGAACGCGTTGGAAAATACCAGTCCCGCAACAAGCGCCGAAAGGGTGAAGATAGTGCGCAGCATAGTGGCGAAACTCTCCGGTCCGTATGTGCCGCCGCCCGGCATTGTGCAGTTCGGCGAACCCCTTCGCCAGCAAACCAGTTGCCCACCATATGGTTCCAACATGAACCGGGCATGAAGATGGCGGTTTTCCAGCGCCTCGAGGAATATCAGCTAGCCTGCCGCCAAGCCCAATTCCTTGCGCGCCTGCTTCGTCAGCTTCAGGGCAACCAGGCGATGACTCTCGCGCAAATAGTCCTTCAGCGCACCATCATCCATGCTCTGGCTTATCTGACGCTGGATCCACTTCATGCCGCGGGAGGCAAGATAAGGCGCGGGCCGCAGGCCCGGCTGCTCCTTGAGCACGTCATAGGCGATGTCGGAACATTTGAAGGTGACGAAGAGCTGCCGACCCTGATCCCAGCCACCGATCGCAAACACCTTGGTCCCGAGCTTCCAGACATGGGCGCCGCCCCATTGCACCACGTGGTTCGTTGCAGGCAGCGAGGCGCAGAAGCCGTTGTAATCGTCCAGCGTCATCCGGGCTCCTGTGACATGAAAACGCCGCGTGCCCACACTGGGCACGCGGCACTCTAAAGCGCGGCGCGCTTCAGATCTTTGTCTTATGCATGTCGTGTCCCAAAACTGAGGTCGCTTTTGGGCAACATGCACCGATCAGGCCGCCGCCTCGGCCGCGACGATCGTCGGCTTGGAGCGGAAATTCAGCCGGTCGGAACCGGCCGTGACCTTGACCGTCGAGCCGTCCAGTATCTCGCCGAGCAGGATCTTTTCCGCCAACGGATCCTGCAGCTCCTTCTGCATCACCCGCTTCAACGGCCGGGCCCCATAGGCGGGGTCGTAACCCTTGGCCGCCAGCCACTCGATCGCCTCGGGATCCAGCGACAGCGTGATCTTGCGATCGGTCAGCAGGCTCTCCAATCGCGTGAGCTGGATCTCGACGATACGGTCCATGTCCTTGCGGCGCAGCCGGTGGAACAGGATCACCTCGTCGACGCGATTGAGGAACTCCGGCCGGAACGATGCCCTGACCACGCCCATCACTTCGTCTCGCACGGCGTCGACATCCTGGTCCTCGCCGAGATTGACCAGATATTCGGCGCCGAGATTCGACGTCATGATGATCAGCGTGTTGCGAAAATCGACCGTGCGGCCCTGGCCGTCGGTGAGCCGGCCGTCATCGAGCACCTGCAACAGAACGTTGAACACATCGGGATGCGCCTTCTCGATCTCGTCGAACAGCACCACCTGATAGGGCCGGCGCCGCACCGCTTCGGTCAGCGCACCGCCTTCCTCATAGCCGACATAGCCGGGAGGCGCGCCGATCAGCCGGGCGACGGAGTGCTTCTCCATGTACTCGGACATGTCGAGGCGCACCAGCGCCGTCTCATCGTCGAACAGGAAGTTGGCCAAAGCCTTGGTCAACTCCGTCTTGCCGACGCCGGTGGGCCCGAGGAACATGAACGAGCCGATCGGCCGGTTCGGATCCTGCAGGCCCGCGCGGGCACGCCGCACCGCCTTGGAAACCGCCTGCACCGCCTCGCCCTGGCCGACGACACGCTTGCCGATCTCGTCTTCCATGCGCAACAGCTTGTCGCGCTCGCCCTGCAGCATCTTGTCGACCGGAATGCCGGTCCAGCGCGACACGATATGGGCGACGTGGTCGGGTGTGACCACTTCCTCGACCATGCCGGCCTTGCCGTCCTGGGCCTCGGCCGCCTTCAGCTTCTTTTCCAGTTCCGGAATCTTGCCATAGGCAAGCTCGCCGGCGCGCTGGAACTCACCCTTGCGCTGGGCAATGGCAAGGTCGTTACGCGCCTCGTCGAGCTGCTTCTTCAAATCGGCCGCAAGCCCAAGCTTCTGCTTCTCGGCCTGCCACTTCGACGTAATCTCGGTCGATTCTTCCTCCAGGCCGACAAGTTCCTTTTCCAGGCGGGCGAGCCGGTCCTTCGAGGCTTCGTCCGTCTCGACCTTCAGCGCCTCGCGCTCGATCTTGAGCTGCATGATGCGGCGGTCGATCTCGTCCAGCGCCTCAGGCTTGGAATCGACCTGCATGCGAAGCCGCGAGGCGGCTTCGTCGACCAGGTCGATCGCCTTGTCCGGAAGGAAGCGGTCGGCGATGTAGCGGTTGGACAGCGTCGCCGCCGCCACTAGCGCCGAATCGGAGATACGCACCTTGTGGTGCTGCTCGTACTTCTCCTTCAGGCCGCGCAGGATCGAGACCGTGTCCTCCACCGTCGGCTCGTCGACGAAGACGGGCTGGAAACGGCGGGCAAGTGCGGGATCCTTCTCGACATGCTTGCGGTATTCATCGAGCGTGGTGGCGCCGACGCAGTGCAGTTCGCCGCGCGCCAGGGCAGGCTTCAGGAGGTTCGACGCATCCATGGCGCCGTCCGCCTTGCCGGCGCCGACCAGTGTGTGCATCTCGTCGATGAACAGGATGATGTTGCCACTGGCCGAGGTGACTTCGGAGAGCACGGCCTTCAGCCGCTCCTCGAATTCGCCGCGATATTTGGCACCGGCGATCAGCGCACCCATGTCGAGCGCCATCAGTTGCTTGTCCTTCAGCGATTCCGGCACGTCGCCATTGACGATGCGCAGCGCCAGGCCTTCGGCGATCGCCGTCTTGCCGACGCCCGGCTCGCCGATCAGAACCGGGTTGTTCTTGGTGCGGCGCGACAGCACCTGAATGGTGCGGCGGATCTCGTCGTCGCGGCCGATGACCGGATCGAGCTTGCCCGCGCGTGCGTCCGCGGTGAGGTCGCGCGCATATTTCTTCAGCGCGTCATAGCCTTGTTCGGCACTCGCCGAATCGGCGGTGCGCCCCTTGCGGACGTCGTTGATGACCTGGTTCAGCGCCTGTGCGGTGACGCCGGCCTTGGCCAGGATTTCGGCCGTCTTTGCCGATTTCTCCATGGCAAGCGCCTGCAGCAGCCGCTCGACGGTGACAAAACTGTCACCGGCCTTCTTGGCCAGGTCCTCTGCGGTCGAGAACACCTTGGCCAGCGGCTGCGCCAGATAGAGCTGGCCATTGCCACCCTCCACCTTGGGCATCGCCTCGAGCGCCGTCTCGACGCCGAGTTTGACGTCACGGACATTGCCGCCGGCACGCTCGATCAGCGACGCGGCCAGACCCTCGTCATCGTCGACGAGGACTTTCAGAATGTGTTCGGGAGTGAATTGCTGGTGGTTCCGGGAGAGCGCCATCGTCTGCGCGGACTGGATAAAGCCGCGCACGCGCTCGGAGTATTTCTCAAGGTTCATATTTGTCTCCTTCCATCACCGGCCCGCTTTGCGGCACCGGATCAGATTGCGGTGACGGATCCGCCCATTCGAGCCGGATCCTGTTCAGGCCAGATATGGTGCATAGGACGGGGTGTCTCAAGACGCCTTGATGTCGGTCAATCCATATTATTCCCCGAGCATCCCAACCAAAACGGCGGAGATTGCTCCCCGCCGTTCGATGTCCTGCAGTGCCGCTCGATCAGTTGTCGATGTCGGCGATCACGGGTTCAGCGCTACCGCTTTCGCCCGGAGCCGCGGTCGTCTCACCGGCATCCGCATTGTCGCTGCCGCCCTCGACCTGATCGGGATTGGCGCGCGGACGGCGCGGGCGCCGTGGGCGGCGGGCCGCACCGCTCTCGGCGGCCGCCTCATTGAGTTCGGCCTGGGCGGCCAGACCGGCTGGCGAGAAATTCTCGAACCGTGGAGCCGGCTCTGCTGCCGCGACAGTCTCGGACGGTGAAGCGGGCACTGCCTGGACTTCTGTCTGCCCCGAGGCCTCGTTGCGCTGCTGCTGGCCGCCTTGTTCGGCTGAAGAAGCATAGTCGCGCTGGCTGTTTTGGCCGTAGCCGCCGTTAGGGCGGCGATCGCGATGACGCCCGCCATCGCGGCCGCCATTGTTGCGCCCGCCACCGTCACGCCCGCCACCGTCACGGTTGTCGCGACCGCTTTCCCGGTTCAGCGCAACTTCCGCCGGCATGCCCTCGATCACTGGCTGCGGGCCGGCGCCATGGTTGACCACCGGAATTTGCGGATCGGAACCGGCGTTGCCGCTGCTATTGCCCGCCCCGCTATTGCCAGCCCCGCTGTTGCCGGCCCCGCTGTTGCCGGCATTGTCGAACTCGTCGCGATCCTCATCGCCGTCCTCATCGAACTCGTCGCGCGACTGCTGGACGTTCTGGATCGGCATCTGCGCCTGTGCGGCGGCAATGATGCGGTTGTAGTGTTCGGCGTGCTGGAGGTAGTTCTCCGCCATCACCCGGTCGCCGGAGCTTTGCGCGTCACGGGCCAGGGTGGCGTATTTTTCGGCGATCTGCTGAGCCGATCCCCGGATCTTCACGTCCGGGCCGTTGCTCTCGTAATTGCGCGTTAGCGGATTCGGGCCCTTGCGGTTGTTGTTGTTGTTATTGTTGTTCCCACCGCCGCCGCCATTGTTGTTGCGACCGCGCATGCGCCTGTTCTGCTGTTGTGGCCTCATTCGACTCTCTTCATTTTGAAATTTTCGAAAAACTCTTCACGAACGGAGGCGCTCATGCAGCCAGCCGTTTCGTTTCTTCACCGGCGTTCGCCCGCATCGATTGCGTTGGCGCCACGTGCCATCCTGTTCCGGTTACATCACTTGCCGGACGATTCCCGCACGAAGCTTGGGCGTCGTTTGCGCAAGAAGGCAGCTATATCCAAGGAAACCGAATCGCTAAGAGCACTGCCTGCTTCGTCTCATCCGGTTAGGCGACCCTAGCCGCATTCCCCGGTATTGCCAAGCGCTTTTTTTGCACTGCGTCAAGACGTTGCCCGCTGAAAAACAAGAACCCTGTCGTTTCCGCCGAGATCGCCAAACACCTCGCCGCCCGCGTAACCGGCCGCGCGAAATATATCGTCGACGTCGTTGCTTTGTGTGTGGCCGATCTCGACCGCAATTCTGCCTTCGGCTTCCAGAAATCTTGCCGCCTCTGCGGCGATGACCCTATAGGGGTTCATCCCATCAACGCCACCATCCAGGGCAACATGCGGGTCGAAATCGCGGACCTCGTCCTGCAGATTTCCAATCTCTTGAGTTGGTATATAGGGAGGGTTTGCGGCAATTACATGGTACCGCCCGGAAACTTTTTCGAACCAGTCCGATTGGACCGTCGTGAAACGATCGCCGAGCCCGAGCTGCCCGGCATTGCGGGCCGCCATTGCCAGCGCGCCGGCGGAAATGTCGACACCGGTGGCCGTCGCGGCCGGCACGACGCTCAGCAGCGCCAGGGCGATGGCGCCCGTCCCGGTGCCGAGATCGAGGATGCGGCATGCACCCTCCCGCGCGACCATTGCCTTGACGAAGGGCAGCACCGCCTCGACCAGCGTTTCGGTGTCCGGCCGCGGCTCCAGCGTCTCCGGCGACAGCGACAGCCGCAAACCGTAGAATTCGCGATAGCCGAGGATGCGATGCACCGGCTCGCCACCGGCTCGCCGTCTCAGGGCGCCGTCGATCGCGGCGACGGCGCCGCCGTCGATCTTGCGCTCGGGGTCGGCAGTGGCCTGCGTGCGCGTCGTGCCGGAATAATGCTCGACGATCAGCCGCGCATCGAGCGCGGCATCATCGATACCGGCCGCGGCAAGCCTGGCCCGCGCCTTCCGCAGCAGCGGCCCCAGCGCCTCGGGCGGATGGTCAGCCATCGAGGCCTATATCGGCCAGCAGCTTCGACTGGTGATCGGCAATCAGCGCATCGATGACTTCATCGAGTTCACCCATCATCACCCGGTCGAGCTTGTAGAGCGTCAGGTTGATGCGATGGTCGGTGACGCGGCCTTGCGGAAAATTATAGGTGCGGATGCGCTCCGAGCGGTCGCCGGAGCCGACCTGCGACTTGCGCGATTCGGAACGCTCCTCGTCCGCCTTGCTGCGCTCCATGTCATAGAGCCGGGCACGCAGGATCTGCATGGCCTTGGCCCGGTTCTGGTGCTGCGACTTCTCCGCCTGCACCACCATGATACCGGTCGGTAAATGGGTGATGCGGACCGCGGAATCGGTGGTGTTGACGTGCTGGCCGCCGGAGCCCGAGGCGCGCATCGTGTCGATGCGGATGTCCTCGGCCCTGATGTCGATGTCGACCTCTTCCGCTTCCGGCAGCACGGCGACTGTGGCGGCGGAGGTGTGGATGCGTCCGCTGGCCTCGGTTGCCGGCACACGCTGGACCCGATGCACCCCGGACTCGAATTTCAGATGGGCGAACACACCCTTGCCTGAGATCGTGGCGATGATTTCCTTGAAGCCGCCGGCATCGCCGTCGCTCGCCGATACCGTTTCGAACCGCCAGCCGCGTTCGGCGGCGTAGCGCTCATACATACGAAACAGGTCGCCGGCGAAAAGTGCCGCCTCATCGCCACCGGTGCCGGCGCGGATTTCGAGGATGGCGTTCTTGTCGTCGGCGGCATCCCTGGGCAGGAGCAGGATCTGGATGTCCTTCTGCAGCGCCTCGATGCGCTCCTCGACGCCGGACAGATCGGCTTCGGCGAGCGCCCGCATCTCGGCGTCGGTGCCCTTGTCGGCGAGCATCGCTTCGAGGTCGGCCTGCTCATGCTCGGCCGAGCGCAATTCCCTGACCTTGGCCACCATGTCCTGCAATTCGGCATATTCGGATGCCATCTTCACATAGGCATCCGGCGCCGGTCCGGCCGACATCTGCGCTTCGAGCATCTCGAAACGCTTGACAACTTGATCCATACGATCGCGGGGCAAATTGACCATGATGACGTGCTACAACGGGATCGAGCGGTCGTCGGCGAAGGCCTGCAGCAACGCCCGCATCGGCAGCCCTTGCGCCGGCGCCATCAGATTGTCGTCGAAGAAAGCCTCCAGTTCCGCCAGCGGCAGCTCCGTCAGCATCGCCTTGACCGGGCCGATCGAGGCCGGCGACATCGAGATCGAGCGGAAACCAAGGCCGATCAGTGCCATCGCCGAGATCGGCTTGCCGGCGAGTTCACCGCACAGGGTGACGGGCGTATGGTTGCGGGCGCCGGCGTCGGCGATCTGCTTGAGCACGCGCAGGAACGGCGTCGACAACGTATCGAAGCGGTTGGCCAGTTGCGTGTTGCCGCGGTCGACCGCCATGACGAACTGGAACAGATCGTTCGACCCGACCGAGACGAAGTCGACCGCCTTCATCAGTTCGTCGAGCTGGAACAGAAGCGATGGCACTTCCAGCATGGCGCCCAGCTTGAGACTGGTCGGCAGATGATGTGCGAAGCGTGAGAGGTGCCGCACCTCACGGTCGATGATTTCGCGCGCCTGGGCGATCTCGCCAAGCTCGGTCACCATCGGCAGCATCAGCTTAAGCTCGCGCCCGCCGCTGGCCTTGAGCAAGGCGCGGATCTGTGTGCGCAGCAAGCCCGGCCGGTCGAGCGTCAGGCGGATCGCCCGCCAGCCGAGCGCCGGATTCTCTTCCTGGATCGCGCCCTTGAAGTAGGGCAGCACCTTGTCGCCACCGATGTCGATGGTGCGGAAGGTGACCGGCTTGCCGCGCGCGGCCTCGAGCACGTCGCGATAGAGTTTTTCCTGGGCTTCGGCGCGTGGAAAGGTCGAGGCGACCATGAACTGCAGTTCGGTGCGGAACAGGCCAATGCCGGCAGCGCCCGACTCGACCAGCTGCGGCAGGTCGACGGCAAGCCCGGCATTCATCAGCAGATCGACCTGGACACCGTCCCTGGTCGTCGACGGCTTCTTGCGCAGCTCGCGGTAGACCTCCTGGCGACGCGCCCGGAACCGCACTTTTTCGGCATAGGCGGCTTCGAGATCGGATTGCGGCCGCAGATGGATCGCGCCTTCCTCGCCGTCGACGATGATGGGGTCGCCGTTTTCCGCCATGGAAACGGCGCCCTTCATCTGGCCGGCGACGGGAATGCCCATGGCGCGGGCGACGATGACGACATGGCTGGTCGCCGCGCCATCCTCGAGCACCAGGCCGCGCAGCTTGTCGCGGGGATAGTCGAGCAGTTCAGCGGCGCCCATCGAGCGGGCGACGATGATGGCGTCCTTCGGCAGCGAGGCCGCGACATCCTCGGGTCCACGTCCCATCAGCTGGCGCAACAGCCGGTTGGCGAGATCGTCGAAATCGCTCATCCGCTCGCGCAGATAGGGATCGGTCATGTGCAGCATGCGGGCGCGCATGTCGCTCTGCACCTTTTCCACCGCCGCTTCCGCTGTCAGGCCGTTGCGGATCGCCTCTTCCAGGCGTCGTACCCAGCCGCGGTCGTTGGCGAACATCCGGTAGGCTTCCAGCACCTGGCGATGCTCGCCCTCGAAGGCGACATCGCGGCGCTCCAGCATGTCGTCGATCGAGAGCCTGAGCGAACCGAGCGAGGCTTCGAGCCGCCGGACCTCTTCCTCGCTGTCCTCGTTGAACAAATTGGTGACGACGATGCGCGGCTCGTGCAGCACGACATGGCCAAGCCCGACGCCATCGTTGAAAGACAGCCCGGTGAAGCTCACGGGCCGGCGCAGGTCGAGTTCGAGGCCAGGCCGGGTCAGCCGCGCCAGATCGCCGGTGGCGATCATCTCGGCGATGACCATGGCGGTGGTTTCCAGCGCCTCGACCTCGTCGTCGCGGTAATGGCGCATGGTCTTGTTCTGGACGACCAGGACGCCCAGCGTGCGCCCTGCCCGCAGCACCGGGACGCCGAGGAAGGAATTGTAGATCTCCTCCCCGGTCTCCGGCAGGTAGGCGAAGGCCGGGTGTTCCTGCGCGTTGGACAGGTTGAGCGGCCTGGCACTTGCCGCGATCGTGCCGACCAGGCCTTGCCCCAGCCGCAGCTGCGCCTGATGGACGGCGTTCGGGTTCAGACCTTCGGTGGCGTAGAGTTCGAGCACCGAATCGGCGCGCAGCACGTAGAGCGAGCACACTTCGGCGACCATATTGGAGGCGATGTCGCGCACGATACGGTCAAGCCGCTCCTGCGGCTCCAGCGGCTCCTGCATGAGCTCGCGGAGCCGCTTCAGCAAAACGCGCGGGCCGCTGGCCTGGTCACGCATCGCGGCTTCTTCTCCAATGAAACACTTGCCGGCGCAGTTTCCGCCGCGCCCGGCATGCACGCAACAACTGATTCAGTCTTGCTACTGCTTATCCAGACCGTAGACGGAATGCAAAGTGCGAACCGCAAGTTCCGTATACGGACCGTCGATCAGTATCGAAATCTTGATCTCGGAGGTGGTGATGGCGCGGATGTTGATCGCCTTGTCCGCCAGTGCCTTGAAGGCGGTGGCGGCAACACCCGCATGGCTCCTCATGCCGATGCCGATGACCGAAACCTTCGACATGCCGGCCTCCGACTGCACGACATCGTAGCCGATCTCGGCTTTCAGCCGGTCGAGCACGGCCAGCGCCTTGTCGACATCGCCCGACGGCACGGTGAAGGTCATGTCGGTCAGCTTGCCGTCCTCGGAGATGTTCTGGACGATCATGTCGACATTGATGTTGGCCTCGGCCAGCGGGCCGAAGATGCCGGCGGCGACGCCTGGCCGGTCGCCGACACGGCGCAACGAAATCTGCGCCTCGTCCTTGGCGTAGGCAATTCCGGTGACGACCTGCTGTTCCACGATCTCTTCCTCGTCGCAAATGAGCGTTCCCGGAGGATTGAGCAAATCCCCCATTCCGGGCGCATCGGGATCGTCGAAGGACGACCGCACGAAGGTGCGCACCCTGTGCACCATGGCAAGCTCGACCGAACGCACCTGCAGAACCTTGGCGCCGAGCGATGCCATTTCAAGCATTTCCTCGAAGGAGATCTTGGCCAGCCGGCGCGCCTTGGGCTCGATGCGCGGATCGGTGGTGTAGACCCCGTCGACGTCGGTGTAGATGTCGCAGCGGTCAGCCTTGACCGCCGCGGCTATGGCAACGGCACTGGTGTCGGAGCCGCCGCGGCCAAGCGTTGCGATGCGGTTGTCTGGCCCGATGCCCTGGAAACCGGCGATGACCGCCACCTGCCCTTCGCCGAAGCGCTTGACCAGGAAGGCGCCGTCGATGTCGAGAATGCGCGCCGCGCCATGGGCGTTGTCGGTCTTGATCGGGATCTGCCAGCCCTGCCAGGAGCGCGCATGCACACCCATGTTCTGCAAGGTGATGGCAAGCAGGCCGGCCGTGACCTGTTCGCCGGAAGCGACGACCGCGTCATATTCGCGTGCGTCATGCATCGGTGAGGCTTCGCGCGTCCAACCGACCAGTTCATTGGTTTTGCCGGCCATCGCCGAAACCACCACCGCCACCTCGTGGCCGGCGTCGACCTCGCGTTTGACATGACGCGCCACATTGCGGATGCGGGCGATGTCGGCGACGGAGGTTCCGCCGAATTTCATCACGATACGCGCCATGGAAGCGAAATGCCTTTGACTGGAGCCGGCCCGAGGCCGAAAACGGGGAAAAGCGCCCGGCTGGCGCCGGCCGCTGAATGCGCGGCCTCCTTAACCAAATGAGGAAGGTTTCGCAAGGCTGACGGCGAATTGCGTAACAAAACGGCATATTGCCTTCCAGGCCGGCGCCGCTTACCAAATGCTGCCTGCGGTAATTCCTTTTGGTTCGGCATAACAGATGATTGCTCGTCTTCGGCGCGCCATTCGATTGCAGCCGCTCCCGATTATTGCCGGCTTCGCCACGCTGGCGCTGATCGTCGGCGCCCGTGCCGTGCTCGTCGAGAGCCAGAGGGCCAATCGTGCCGCCGCACGCGACACAATCGAATACCAAGAGCAGCTTTCCGGGCTGCTTTCACTGGCGCAAGACGCCGAGAGTGGTGAGCGCGGCTACCTGCTGACCGGTGAAAAATCCTATCTGGAGCCTTACCGGAGGGCCGTCGAGGCAATTCCGGGACAACTGGCACGGATCGACAGCGCGACTGCTCCCGACGATCAGATCGCCCAGCAGATCGGCCACATCAAGGCCGCGCTTTCAAAACAGCAGGCTGAGCTGGCCGAGACCATAGCTCTCTACGATCGAGGCGATGCGGCAAAGGCCCTGCAATTGGTCCGCAGCGGCCAGGGCAAGTCAGCCATGGACGACATCCGCGCCAGCATGGATACGATCCGGCGTATTGGCGCCGCCGCAGTGGCCGCGCGCGACGAGCATACCGACCAGGTCGAGGCCTGGTTGCGCATCGGCTCGCTGGCTGCGTTGCTGGGGATTTTCCTGCTTGGGGTCTACACCATCCGTCAATCCCGCCGCCGCTTCCGCGAGGTGGTCGTCGCCCAGGAAGAGCTGATGCGCAAGAACATCGAGCTCGGCAACGAGATCCAGACACGAGAAAAGGCCGAAACCCAGATACGCCAGATGCAGAAGATGGAGGCTGTCGGGCAACTGACAGGCGGCATCGCCCACGACTTCAACAACATGCTGGCGATCATCCTCAGCGCCATGAACCTTGCCCAGCGCAAGCTGAAGCGAGGCGAACATGACATCGAAAAGCTCGTCGAGGCCGCGACGGACGCGGCCAGCCGTGCCGCCAACCTGACCTCGCGCTTGCTTGCCTTCTCCCGCCTGCAGCCTCTGGCGCCGCAGGTTGTCGACACCAACCGGCTGTTGACCGGCATGTCCGATCTTCTGCGCCGTGCCCTGGGTGAAGGCATCAGCATCGAAACCGTGCTGGCGGGCGGCCTGTGGAAAATCCACGCCGATCCCAACCAGCTCGAGAACGCGATCCTCAATCTGGCCGTCAATGCCCGCGATGCCATGGATAACGATGGCAAGCTGACCATCGAGACCGTCAACAGCCACCTCGACGAGGCCTATGCCTCGACGCACGCCGACGTCGCGCCTGGCCAATATGTGATGATCGCGGTTACCGACACCGGTGCGGGCATGTCGCCTGAGATCATCACCAGGGCCTTCGAGCCCTTCTTCACGACCAAGCCGGTCAGCAAGGGCACGGGACTTGGGCTGAGCCAGGTGTTCGGCTTCGTCAAACAGTCGGGCGGCCACGTCAAGATCTACTCCGAGCCCGGCGAAGGCACGACGATCAAGATCTATCTGCCCCGATTTTTCGGACCGGGAGAGCCGGCAGCGCCCGCCGGGCGCGAGAAGAGCGCTGTCAAGATCACCGAGACGATCCTCGTCGTCGAGGACGACGCCCGCGTGCGGGCTTCCACGACGGAAATCATGCGCGAACTCGGCTACACCGTCATCCATGCGGCGAGCGGACAAGAGGCCCTTCAGAAGCTCGCCGCGACACCCGGCATCGCCCTGCTTTTCACCGACATCGTCATGCCGGTGATGAATGGCCGCAAGCTCGCCGAGGAAGCGCTCGCGCGCCAGCCCGGGTTGAAAGTGGTCTTCACCACAGGCTTCACCAGGAACGCCGTGGTCCACAACGGCGTGCTCGATCATGACGTGCACTTCCTGGCCAAGCCGTTCACCATCGAGCAACTGGCGGCGAAGCTGCGCGAGGTGCTGGACACGAAATAGGCTGGCCTTTGGGCGGTCCAGTCACTTTGTCAGCATTGAAAATTGTTGCCTTGACATTCGATGCCTCACGCCCGACTTCCTAGCGTCCGAGGAGACCAACCCATGCCTGAGCCCCGACGATCGACGATCGATGCCGGAGAAGTGGAACGCTTTTCCGCCCTTGCCGCCGAATGGTGGAACCCGAACGGCAAGTTTCGTCCACTGCACAAATTCAATCCGGTTCGGCTTTCCTATATCCGCGACCAGATCGCGGCGCGCTTCGGTCGCGACCCGCGGGCTGCGCGGCCTTTCGAGGGCCTACGTATCCTCGACATCGGCTGCGGCGGTGGCCTTTTGTGCGAGCCGATGGCGCGGCTCGGCGCCGATGTGGTCGGAGCGGATGCCTCCGGAATAAACATAGAAGTGGCGAAACTGCATGCCGCCGAAGGCAATGTGAGCGTGGACTATCGCGCTACGACGGCAGAAGATCTCGCCGACGCCGGCGAAAAATTCGATGTCGTCCTCAACATGGAAGTGGTCGAACATGTCGCCGACATCGACCTGTTCGTCGCCAAATGCGGCGAGATGGTCAAGCCCGGCGGCATCATGTTCGTGGCCACCATCAACCGCACGCTGAAGGCGCTCGGCCTGGCCATCATCGGCGCCGAATATGTGTTGCGCTGGTTGCCGCGCGGCACCCATCAGTTCGGCAAGCTGGTGCGCCCGGAGGAGCTGGAAAAGGCGCTTGGCTCCGCCGGCCTGACCATCATCGACCGCACCGGCGTCTCCTACAATCCGCTTGCCGACCGCTGGTCGCGGTCGAAGGACATGGACGTCAACTACATGGTGCTGGCGGAGAAGGGATCGGTCTGAACAGCCAATCCTCCCGCCGATACCCACGGCCGGAGCCGGCGGCGAGGCTAAAGAAGCTTAGGCGGCCTGGTTCTGCGCCCTCGCAGCGGTCTGGCTCTGCGCCTTTGTGGTGATGAACACGCCGGCTGTGATGATGACGGCGCCGATCCAGGTCAGCGGCTGATAGTTTTCGCCAAGGAAGATCGTACCGGCAAACAAGCCGACGGCCGCCGCGACATAGCCGATCTGGCTGAGATAGACCGGACCGCCCACTGCCTGCAGCCGGAAGAAGAAAGCAAACATCGCCGATGCCGAGGCCATCTGCGCCACTGCGGTGAGTGGCACGGTGCCAAGTTCGATGAAGGCCTTGCCTCCCAACAAGGTCAGGATGCCGACGAGCAGCATCGCCGCCGACGCCAAATGGCTGCCGACCGCGAGTTCGATAGGACCGGTCCCTTCCGGCCAGTCGATGGTGCGGTAGATGTTGCCGGCAGCGAGACTGACGGGAATGAGCAGGCCAATGACGACCCAGACGATTTCGGCCGGCTGGCCGGCCTCGCCGCGCGTCGCCGCCACCATGACCGCGCCGACGAAGCCGACGGCGATGCCTATGATGCCCAGCATGTTGGGGCGCCGGACACCGAACAGGATCGAAAACATTAGCGTGACGACCGGCGACAGCGTGAACATGATGCCGGTATAGCCGGCGCCCAGATGTGGAATGGCCGAAAACATCAGGAGATTGGGGACGGCATAGGACACGGCGGCGGTGACGAAGAAATAGCGCAGTTTGTGCGCGGTGAGCCGGATGCGCTGGCCGCGCAGCAGCAATACGGCGAGAAGCACGCCGCCGGCGCCGAGCGAGATGACGAAGGCCCAGACCATGGCCGGCACGCCGGCCGCCGTGGCGAGCTTGCCGAAAGGCAGCGTCAGGCCAAGCAGGCCGCCGGTGACGACCAGCAGGCCGAGCGCCGAATCCCAGAGAAGTTTCATCGAATGATCCTGTCGCTGCGAGGTCGCGCTTGGCGATCACTCTAACTTGAAGTAAGATAGCGTAAAGATTCTTAACGTCAAGATACTTTGTGGTGAGGCACATGGACCGTGCGGCGAGAGCGATAGAGCAATGGCGGAAGGAGCGGCCGGACCTCGACGTCACGCCGATGGCGGTGATCGGGCGCTTGAACGAGGTCTCCTCGCTGATCGCGCGCGAGCGCCTTGCGCCGCTCTTTGCCCGTTTCGGACTGCAGGCCGGAGAGTTCGATGTGCTGGCGACGCTGCGCCGCTCTGGCTCGCCTTACGCGCTGACCCCGACAGCGCTTTATGAGGCGACGATGGTCACCTCCGGCGCCATGACCAACAGGCTGGATCGGCTCGAAGCATCCGGATTGATCCAGCGCGCGCCACACCCCAACGACCGGCGCGGCATCGTCGTTCGGCTAACCGAAAAAGGCCTCGCACTGATCGACGAGGCTGTCACCGCCCATGTGGCGAACGAGCACGAAGTCCTCGCGGGCTTGACGCAGGCGGAACAAGAAACGCTCGCAAACCTGCTGAAGAAATTGATAGGCAGTGTAAGCTAACCAATTAGTTTGTCGGCTGCTACGAGGACGGACGCCCAGCCGGAAGGTAGGTTTCAGTTGCGGGGATCAGGTGGACTCGCAGCCTCGTGCTGTTTCAATCTTCGCAAGTGCCGCCAGCGGTGAAACGAAACTACCCGATCGTTGAGCCAAGCCGGCCCGCCAAGGTAAAGGAGAGCCTTCCGTTGGCCCTCGAAATAACGTTCCGCCATCGCTGCGTCGGACAAGCCAGAAAGGCTATTCAATTTCATCTCGGCCCGTTGATCAATATCCGCCCCGCTCGGTAGTTTCCTGGCAAATGCCATTTCCCGACGGATGCAAACCTGTTCCACTCTGGTGCGCAGTTCTTCCTGATAGCCGATACCACACCGCCCAAGACGCGCATGCGTCGCCTCATGCACGATGGTTGATGCAATCCGTTCCGGTGTCGTCCCCTGGTTGAGAACAAAGCGCTCGTCCAGTTCGCAAGTCGAGGTGGCCTGTTGGTAGCGCCCTACCCAACCCGCAATCGTCAACACCCAGATTCGATTGAGGTCGTGGTGCATCCGTTTATAGCGAATAGGGTCGAAGTCGCTAATGAGCTTGAGCGCAGCAGCAACTTTGTTTATCTTTTTGCTTTCCTCATCACCGGTATAAACGACCAGCAATCCATCGATCGAGCGCTTGTCGCACAGCTTGAACGATAGCCAATTCGCAAAGCGTCGGACTATGCTTCGCCCCTGCTGCGGCTTGGACTTCTTCATCCGAGGCAAAGCTCCCTTGGATTTCAGTGCCGGTCCTCCGGAAACACCGGAATCGGCATGAAATCGACGCCGTCCTCGGCAAGGCCCTTGGCCTCTTCCAGCGTCGCCTCGCCATAGATGCCGCGCGCATCGGTTTCGCCGAAATGAATCTTGCGGGCTTCCTCGGCGAACTTGTCGCCGACATAGTCGGCATTCTCGCGCACCTTCTCGGCCATCGCCTTCAGTTGCGCCATGGCCTGCTTCTGCGCCTCGCCCATTGCAAGGGCTATGGTTTCCTGTTTGCGGGCCGTGGAAACGGCCGGCGCCATCAGGGCCTTCTCAACCTTGTGCGAGCCGCAGCTTGGGCAATCGACAAAGCCGCGCTTCTTTTGCGTATCGAAATCGTCATTGCTGCGAAACCAGCCCTCGAACTGGTGCTCGTTTTCGCAGATGAGGGAAAAACGGATCAAGAGGCGGCACCCCTGAGACGCGGCGCCTCGCCGGTATTGATGGTGAAATCCCGCGCATTTTTCAAATTGGGGATCTTCTTGCGCGCGGCAATCGACTGCGCCGGGTCGATCTCGGCAACGATCACGGCAGGCTCGTCATGCGCGGCTTCCGCGATGATGCGGCCCCACGGATCGACGATCAGCGAATGCCCATAGGTCTCGCGGCCGTCCTCATGCAGGCCACCCTGCGCGGCGGCGACGACAAAGGCGCCGTTCTCGATGGCGCGCGCTCTCAGCAGCACGTGCCAGTGCGCCTCGCCGGTCTGGCGGGTGAAGGCGGCGGGCACGGAAAGCAGGTCGGCGCCGGCCATCGCCTCGGCGCGGAACAATTGCGGAAAACGCAGGTCGTAGCAGACGGCAAAGCCGAGCTTCGCGCCCCCGATCCCGGTGACGACGGCCTCCGTGCCGGGCTCGTAGGCGGCCGATTCACGCCAGCTCTCGCCATTGTCGAGATCGACGTCGAACATGTGGATCTTGTCGTAGCCCGCGAGCGTCGCGCCATCGGGCCCGAACAGGAGCGCGCGGTTGGCGAGTTTGCCGTCGGCGCGCAGGATCGCGGTCGAGCCGATATGCAGGAACACGCCGAGTTCGCGCGCCAGCTTGCGGGCGGTCGCGACGACGATGTCCTTGTCTTCGGAGGTGAAGGACGCGGCGCGCGCTTGCCTGTCGCGGATCAGCGCGCCGGTCATCTCCGGCGTCTGGATATAGGTCGCGCCCTGGCCGGCCGCCTCGCGCACCAGCCGCTCCATGTCGGCCGCATTGCGCTCGGGGCTCTCGCCCGAACGCATCTGCACTGCCGCCGCCTTGAAAACACTCATTGTCATACCCTCAAATCGACGAACCGTTGGCGAGCAGTTTGTCCAGTCGGCCTTCTGCCTCCAGTTCGTGGAGGTCGTCGCAGCCGCCGACATGCGTGTCGCCGATGAAAATCTGCGGAAAGGTCGTGCGCCCGTGAGCCCGCGACATCATCTCCTGGCGCAGTTCCGGTGAGAAGGAAGCGTCGTGCTCGGTATAGGTAACACCCTTGCGCTCCAGCAGCCGCTTGGCCGCCGTGCAGTAGCCGCACATCATGCGCGTATAGATCGTTACATCGACCATGACGAATTCCGCTTCCGTTGCCGACTTATATAGTCGCGGACTCGTCCGCCCGGAAGTCCCCCGGCAACACGCGGGCAAAGGTCAGCACGTCGACGGCGGCGGCGCCTCCCCTTTTCAGCGCCTTGGTGGCGGCACGCACGGTGGCGCCGGTGGTGTAGACATCGTCGATCAGAAGCACCCGGCGGCCGGCAATCTCGATCTCGGCTTCGGCGGGCACGCGAAAGGCGGCACGCACATTCTCCTCGCGCTCCTGCCGCTCCAGTCCAACCTGCTGGCGCGTGAGTTTGACACGACGCATGGCGGAAGGCGCGAAAGACAGCCCGCTGAGCTCGCAAACCGCGCGCGCCAGTTCCGCCGATTGGTTGAACCGCCGCCTGAAAAAACGGCGCCAATGCAGCGGCACAGGCACCACCACATCCGCGTCGGCGATAAGGTCGGCGCCCACGCGGACCATCCACCGCGCCATCCAGGGAGCGAGATCCGTGCGGTCCTGGTATTTCAACCCTTGCACCATCTGGCGGGCAACACCGGAATAGGCGACCGCTGCCCGCGCCCGTTCGAAGGGCGGCGGATCGGCGATCGCCTCCGCCGACAGAAAACCCTCGCCCATGTGGTGGGTGAACGGCGTGCCCATTACCGGGCACCAGGGCCGCTCCAGCAGCCGCAGCTTCGGCCAGCAGGCGCCGCACAGCACGCCGGGCTGCGAGACCTGCCGGCGGCAACCGGCGCAGACCGGTGGAAACAGGATCCTCGCTGGCCAGCCCAAAACCGAGCGAGCTGCCGACCGGGCTGCCGATCCAGCCAGCTTCCTGATCTCGTCGGACTTGATCTTGGGCATCGGATCGGCCACGTGGTTGGTTTCTCGTCGCCACTATACGAACCATATCAGGGCGCGGACATACAAGGACCCATCCCTTGCAGCCTATAATGGATACCTCTCTGTGGCTGGCGCACAAGCGGCGCGCGCTGATCCATCCGGTTGACGGTGCCGACTTCCTCATGCATCGCGCCGCCGAGGACCTTGCCGACCGGCTGGGCGCCGTCGAGCGCAGGTTCGCCAAGGCGGCGGTGCTGTTTTGCCAAACCTCGGCCGCGGCCGACGTCCTTGCGCGGAGCGGCAAGGTAGCGGACATCGCCCGTGTCGAGATGGACGCGGCTTTCCTGAATGGTGCCGCCGGTTTGATTGCACCGCTGGAGACCGTGCCGTTCGAGCCGCAGGGTCTCGATCTGGTGGTGTCACTTTTGTCGCTGCAGACGATGAACGACATCCCGGGCATGCTGATCCAGATCCGCCGCGCCCTGCGGCCGGACGGACTTTTCCTGGGCGCCTTCGCAGGCGCCGGCACGCTTTCGGAACTGCGCGAAAGCCTGCTTGCCGCGGAAACCGATATCTACGGTGGCGCCAGCCCGCGCGTCATCCCGTTCACCGATGTGCGCGACGCCGGCGCACTGCTGCAGCGCGCCGGTTTCGCGCTGCCGGTCGCCGACGTCGAGACGGTGACCGTGCGCTATGCCAACCTGTTTGGGCTTATGGCCGATTTGCGTGCCATGGGCGAAACCACCGCGCTTGCCGATCGCAGCCGGCGGCCAGGCTCACGCAGGTTGTTTGCCCGCGCCGCGGAAATCTACGCCGAACGCTTTTCCGATCCCGATGGTCGCATCAGGGCAAGCTTCTCGATTGTCTGGATGTCAGGCTGGGCGCCCGACGCGTCGCAGCAAAAGCCGCTGAAACCCGGTTCGGCCAAGGTTTCGCTAAAGACTATATTGGAGGATCCTGAAGGACATTGACCCGTTCGCGGGCACTAGCTCTAGGGGGCGAAGGCGTTGGCAAGTCTGCTGGAATCGTCGCTGAACAGCCAGGTAATCGAATTGAAGACCTGGCTGATACCGCCGATGATCGTCAGCGACAACACGCAGACAATCAGGCCGTATTCGACGGCCGTGGCGCCGTTTTCGTCCTTCAGAAAGCGCAGCAGCACTGTTTTCATCACTCAATTCCCTCTTGCCGCGACCTTACCGCCGATCTGTTAAGAAAGGTTAACGGCAAAGGCTTAACAGGCGATGAAATCGCCGCCTTTCGGAAATGTCTTAACCTTTGTCAGCAGTCGCCACTGCGTTTGCCATCGGAGCGGATAATACAGACCCCATCGGGCGCGGCCTGCAGCACGCTGCGGCGCACTGTATAGGTGCCGCGATGGCTGATCGAACCGGTGGCCGCCATGTCGAGGCCGGGGAAATCATCGCGGGCCGTTTGCGAACGCGTCTGGCTGTCGAGGAAAGGGGTCGCGATCAGCGCCAGCGCCACCGCCGCCGATCCGAACAGCAGCGTGACGCGCAGGACCCCCATGCCAGCATCGGCGGCACGAAAACCGCGGTCGGGCCGGATCGAATCCCAATCCCTGTCCAGGCTCATTCTATCGCTCCCCAACGAATGGCGGCTGCCGCACGAAAACGGCCATGCATCAATTTTTCATGATGAGATAAATCTTCCATTAACGCTGGCCGATATGGACCGTGGTCCGGTCAGACCTCAAAGAAGATCGATGAGGAACGGGATCAATGGCGCATCGGCCGGCGGCATCGGATAGTCGCGCATCTGTTTGGGCCGCACCCATTTCAGCGCCTGCCCTTCCCGCGGCTGGGCGATGCCGCGGAAGCGGCGGCAGACGAATAGCGGCATCAGCAGATGGAAGTCGTCATAGGAATGGCTTGCGAAGGTCAGCGGCGCCAGGCAGGGAACCTCGGTTTCGATGCCGATCTCCTCATGCAGTTCACGGATGAGGCATTGTTCCGGCGTCTCGCCGGCTTCGACCTTGCCGCCGGGAAACTCCCACAGGCCGGCAAGTTGTTTGCCTTGCGGTCGCTGTGCCAGCAGCACGCGGCCGTCGGCATCGACCAGCGCGCATGCGGCGACCAGGAGCAGGCGCTTGCCGCCGGATGCCAGATCATTCATGTTCGGACGGCCGGCGGTAATGATAGCGATAGACTTCCTCGAAGCCGAGCGCGTGGTAGAGTGCCAGCGCAGGCGCGTTACCGGCCTCGACCTGCAGCCAGGCTTCCCGCGCGCCGCGCAGCCTCGCCCATTTCAGCGCCGACAGGATCAGGTTGCGGCCGTGGCCCTTGTTGCGCGCCGCCTTGTCGGTGGCGATCTCGAACAGGCCGGCGAGATCGCCGTCATGCACGCAGATCAGCGTCGCCAGCGGCTCCGCTCCATCCTCCAGTGCGAACAGCCCGGCCTCGGGCTGGATAGCGCCGATGATCTCCGACAGGCCCGGCCGCAGCGATACATCCGAGCCGCTGACCTTGAGCGATGCGCCGATGAAGCGGCTGATGTCCTTGAGCGGAATCTGGTCCATGGCGGCGTCGAGCTGCGCGTCGGCCAACTGCAGCCGCATGACGAGCGATTCGTCAAACCGGCTCCAGCCCTCCTTGTCGAGATGGCTGGCAAGGTCGGGCCCGGAGAGTGGCGACATGCGGAACGTCAGCGGCCGGCCGTACGCGTCGAAACGGCGGCCCGCGCGACCGATGCGGTCGGCCATGTGCTGTATGTCGCCGGGATCGAGCGGATTGACCGAATTCAGCCGCTTTGCCGGATGGCCGGCGGTCAGGCGCACCACCCAGGTGCCGTCATAGTGGACGGCGGCCGCGGGCCAGGCGCGAAAGCCGGCCGCCTCGTAGCGGCGCACGGTCGCGAGCATGCTTGCCGGATGGCGCGAAACCAAGGCGATCAGCTCCGATAGTCGCCATTGATGGCGACATATTCCTTGGTGAGATCGCAGGTCCACACCGTCGCCTTGCCGCGGCCGATGCCGATATCGGCGCGGATGCGGATGTCATCGCGCTTCATGTAGGCCGAGGTCGCGGCCTCAGAATACGCGGGATCGCGCTCGCCCTCATGCGCCAGTCTGTTGTCGCCGAACCAGATCGACAGAAGGTCGCGGTCGGCGGGCTCGCCGGCCTTGCCGACGGCCATGACGACGCGGCCCCAATTGGCGTCCTCGCCGGCGACCGCCGTCTTGACCAGCGGCGAATTGGCGATCGACAGCGCGATGCGCTTGGCCGAACGGGCTGACTTGGCCCCGGTGACGGTGACCTCGACCTGCTTGCGGGCACCCTCACCGTCGCGCACCACTTGCAGCGCCAGCGATTTCAGCACCTTGCCGAGCGCCCGGCGGAACTGACCAAGGCGGGCATCTCTGGGATCGGTGATTTCAGGCGCGCCGCGCTTTGCCGCCT
Organism: Mesorhizobium sp. ES1-3; assembly: GCF_020164795.1. NCBI lineage: Bacteria > Pseudomonadati > Pseudomonadota > Alphaproteobacteria > Hyphomicrobiales > Phyllobacteriaceae > Mesorhizobium > Mesorhizobium sp. ES1-3. The sequence continues at coordinate 141,690 of NZ_JAIUGW010000012.1, read as the reverse complement.
TGCCGGTGGCGAACAACAGCAGCGTGTCGCTGGTCGAGGTGTCGCTGTCGACGGTCACCGCATTGAATGTCTTGGCCGTGCCCCGCGACAGCAGGTCCTGCAGGACCGGTGCTGCGATCGGCGCGTCGGTGGCGATGAAGGAGAGCATCGTCGCCATGTCGGGCGCGATCATGCCCGCGCCCTTGGAAATGCCGTTGATGGTGACATCGGCATCGCCGAGCTTGACCGTCTGCGTCGCCACCTTCGGATAGGTATCGGTGGTCATGATGGCCTTTGCCGCCTCGGTCCACAGGTCCGGCTTGCCGTCACTGACCAGCCCTGCGAGCAGATGGCTGAACTTGGTTGTGTCGAGCGGCTCGCCGATGACACCGGTCGAGGCCAGGAAAACCTCGCCTGGCGTGCAGCCGACGGCCTTTGCAGCGGCTTCGCCCGTCATCGCGGTGGATTCGCGGCCTTTCTTGCCGGTGAAGGCGTTGGCGTTGCCGGAATTGACGACCAGCACCCGCGCCTTGCCGGCGCCAAGGTTCTGCCGGCAGAAATCGACCGGCGCCGAGGGGCATTTCGACTTGGTGAACACGCCGGCGACCGCGGTGCCGGCGTCGAACACCATGGCCAGCAGGTCCGTGCGGTTCTTGTACTTTATTCCCGCCTCGGCGGTGGCGATGCGCACCCCCTCGATTTCAGGCATCTTGGGGTATTTCTTCGGCGCGAGCGGCGAAATCGTTGTGGACATGGGACCTCGGGCGGGAAAATCGCAAGGGGAAGGCCGGTTTGCCCGATACGGCGCGCCGGTGCAAGCGCGTTTTCGTCGCTCCCGCCAGGGGCCAACCCGTTCAGGATGAAGCTTGCATTTCAAATCCGTTGGCGTCGCCGGGGTCCGTGGCGCTATGATCCTCCCATGTAACGGCCACCGCCTGATCACGGCGGCGCGCTACGTCAAAAACGGGTCGTTTCGTTTCATCGCCGGATCACTTATCATGCCGGCGAATTGAAACGAGGACCACAGGAATGGCCGAGGAGGCGGACACGGCGCGCAAATCGATCGGTGCGCGGCGCAATCCCGACAGCGCGGACGCCATTCTGGAGGCCGCCGAGGCCGTCCTCGTCGAAGCCGGTTATGCCGGTTTTTCGATCGAGGCGGTGGCGCGGCGCGCGCGGGCCGGCAAGCCGACCATATACCGCTGGTGGCCGAGCAAGGCGGCATTGCTGCTTGAGGTCTACCAGCGCCAGAAGCGCGTCGACGTGCCCGATACGGGAAAACTGGAAGAGGATCTCGTCGGCTTCCTGATGAACCTTTTCACGCACTGGCGCGAGACATCGTCGGGCAGCGTGTTCAGGTCGCTGATTGCCGAGGCGCAGTCGGATGAAACCGCGGCCAAAGCCCTTGCCGATTATGCCGGAGGACGCCGGACCCACACCGGCCAGATCATCGAGCGCGCCAAGGCAAGGGGCGAGATCGCCAGCGACATCGATCCGGGCGTGGTCGCCGACCTCGTGGCGTCCTACGCCTGGCGGCATCTCCTGACCAACCGGATCGACGAGTCCGAAGCGACGATCCGCAAGGTGGTCCGCTACCTCCTGCAAGGCATAGCGGCACCCGACAGGTAGGCATCGCTGGCACGTGCCAACGAAGAAGGGCGCGGCGCCTTTTGGCTGCCGCGCCCTTCTTTCGAGCCGTTCGGGCTTACTTGGCGCTTTCCAGCGCGTCGACGGTCTTCTTCAATTTGGCGTCGGGGATCTCGACCTTGGCGCCGGCGCGCAGCGACTTGACCAGCGCGAAATACTTGTCGCGGATGACAGCCTGCTTGGCTTGGTCCTTGACGTCGTCGAAGGCCGGCGGCTGCTTGGCGCGCTTGTCCTCGAGCTTGATGACATGCCAGCCGAACTGCGACTGCACCGGCTGCTCGGTGTACTTGCCGACATCGAGCGCGAACGCCGCCTTGTCGAATTCCGGCACCATCTGGCCAGGTCCGAACCAGCCGAGGTCGCCGCCATTGCTCTTGCCGCTCGGATCTGAGGTGTGTTCGTTGGCAAGCTTCTGGAAGTCGGCGCCGCCATCGAGCTGCTTGATGATCGCCTCGGCCTCTTCCTTCGTCTTCACGAGGATGTGACGGGCATGCACCTCGTTTACCGGCGGCGTGTTGGCGATTTCCTGGTCGTAGCGGGCGCGAACCTCGGCGTCGGTGACTTTGTCGACGACGCCCTTCTCGACCATTTCGCCATGCAGCGCGCGCTGCTGCAGGAAAGCCATGCGGCGCTGGAAGTCGGGATCCTTGTCGAGGCCAGTGGCGACCGCCTGGGCGGCCATGACGCGGATTTCGATTGCCGCCGAAAGGGCCGCCGCGCGGCGCTGTTCGGCCGGCAACTGCGCGAACTGCTGCGACAGTTCACCTTCGGCGAGCACCAGATCGGCTTCGGTCAAGGGCTGGCCGTTGACGGTGGCGACCACGGCATTCGGGTCGACCGGCGCCGCGGCGGGTGCCGCCGCATCCGCCGGGGCGGCCGGTGCGGGAGCGGTCTCCTGCGCCATCGACGGCGACAGGCAAAGAGCCGACAGGCCGAGGACCAGGCCAAGGCTGGCAAGCGACGCACGGCTGAACAACAAGGACATAAGGATGACTCCGGTGAGGGATTGTAAGGAGGCGGCTTCCAGATCAGCCAGATTGTGGCGGAATTTGGCGCGACCGGCAGGGCCAGCGCGGCGTTGACATCAGTTGAGCCCCCTCTTATCTGTCCATCGACTTGGCGTCCAGAACCGTTTTCCGGGCGCTTTTTGTGTTTGCCCGTATTCAGGCGGTGCATTCACGTGGATGTGATGGGGCCGGCCGGCGCCTGTCTCAAGATTGAGAATTCTATCGAAAGGACCATTGGATGGTCAGTCTCGGCGGTCTCGCCCGTAAGGTTTTCGGCTCCTCCAACGACCGTCGGGTCAAATCGACCCGCCCCCGCGTCGAGGCGATCAACGCCATGGAAGACGAGATGCGGGCGCTCTCCGACGCCGAGCTTGCCGGCCGCACGGAAAAATTCCGCCAGGACATCGCCAACGGCGCCAGCCTTGACGACCTGCTGATCCCGGCCTTCGCAACCGCCCGCGAAGCGGCGCGCCGCGTGCTTGGCATGCGCCCCTTCGACGTCCAGTTGATCGGCGGCATGGTGCTGCACAATGGCGGCATCGCCGAGATGCGCACCGGCGAGGGCAAGACCCTGGTCGCGACGCTGCCGGTCTATCTCAACGCGCTCGCCGGCAACGGCGTCCATGTCGTGACCGTCAACGACTACCTCGCCACTCGCGACTCCGAATGGATGGGCCGCGTCTACAAGTTCCTCGGCCTTTCGGTCGGCGTCATCGTCCACGGCCTGTCGGACGAGGAGCGCCGCGTCGCCTACGCCTCCGACGTCACCTATGCCACCAACAACGAGCTCGGCTTCGACTATCTGCGCGACAACATGAAGTATGAGCGCGCCCAGATGGTGCAGCGCGGTCATAATTACGCGATCGTCGACGAGGTCGATTCCATCCTGGTCGATGAGGCGCGCACGCCGCTGATCATTTCCGGTCCGCTCGAAGACCGTTCGGAAATGTACAACACCATCGACACCTTCATCATCCAGCTGCAGCCGCAGGATTATGAGATCGACGAGAAGCAGAAGACCTCGATCTTCACCGAGGAAGGCACCGAGAAGCTCGAGAACATGCTGCGAGATGCCGACCTGCTCAAGGGCGAGTCGCTCTACGACGTCGAGAACGTCGCCATCGTCCATCACGTCAACAACGCGCTGAAGGCGCATCGGCTGTTCCAACGCGACAAGGACTATATCGTGCGCAACGGCGAGATCGTCATCATCGACGAATTCACCGGCCGCATGATGCCCGGCCGCCGCTATTCGGAAGGCCTGCACCAGGCGCTCGAAGCCAAGGAGCACGTGGCGATCCAGCCGGAGAACCAGACGCTCGCCTCCGTCACCTTCCAGAACTATTTCCGCCTCTACAAGAAGCTTTCCGGCATGACGGGCACGGCGCTGACCGAGGCCGAGGAATTCGGCAACATCTACGGTCTCGAAGTCACCGAGATCCCGACCAACCTGCCCGTTATCCGCAAGGACGAGGACGACGAGGTCTACCGGACGGTCGAGGAGAAGTACAAGGCCATCGTCAGGGAGATCCGCGAAGCCAGCGCCAAGGGCCAGCCGACATTGGTCGGCACGACCTCGATCGAAAAGTCCGAGCAGCTGGCCGAGCGCCTGCGCAAGGAAGGTTTCAGCGATTTCGAGGTGCTGAACGCCCGCCACCACGAGCGCGAGGCGGCGATCGTCGCCCAGGCCGGCAAGCCTGGCGCCATCACCATCGCCACCAACATGGCCGGCCGCGGCACCGACATCAAGCTCGGCGGCAATGCCGAGATGCGCATCGCCGAGGAACTGGGGGACATGCCCGAAGGTCCCGAGCGCGAGGCGCGCGAACAGGAAATCAATGCGGACGTCGAGCGCTTGAAGGAAAAGGCGCTGGCCGCCGGCGGCCTTTACGTGCTCGCCACCGAGCGCCATGAATCGCGCCGCATCGACAATCAGCTCAGAGGCCGTTCCGGCCGCCAGGGCGACCCCGGCCGCTCGAAATTCTTCCTGTCGCTGCAGGACGACCTGATGCGCATCTTCGGCTCCGAGCGCATGGACGGCATGCTGCAGAAGCTCGGCCTCAAGGAAGACGAGGCCATCATCCATCCCTGGATCAACAAGGCGCTGGAAAAGGCGCAGAAGAAGGTCGAGGCGCGCAACTTCGACATCCGCAAGAACCTGCTGAAATATGACGACGTTTCCAACGACCAGCGCAAGGTGGTGTTCGAGCAGCGCATCGAACTGATGGACGGCGAAGGCCTGTCGGAAACCATCGCCGAGATGCGCGAAGGCGTCATCGACGAGATCGTCGCCAAGGCCATTCCCGAAAACGCCTATGCCGAGCAATGGGACGTCGCGGGCCTGAAGGCCGAGGTCGCCGAATTCCTCAATCTCGACCTGCCGGTCGAGGACTGGGCGAAGGAAGAAGGCATCGCCGAGGACGACATCCGCGAGCGCATCGCCGCCGCCGCCGCCGACGCCGCCAAGGAACGCGCCGACCGTTTCGGCCCCGAGGTGATGACCTATGTCGAGCGCTCGGTGGTGTTGCAGACGCTCGACCATCTGTGGCGCGAGCACATCGTCAATCTCGATCATCTGCGCTCGGTGGTCGGCTTCCGCGGCTACGCCCAGCGCGATCCGCTGCAGGAATACAAGGGCGAGGCGTTCGAGCTGTTCCAGGCGATGCTCGGCAATCTGCGCCAGGCCGTCACCGCGCAGCTGATGCGCGTCGAACTCGTCCGCCAGGCCGCCGAAGCCCCGCCGCCGGAAGCGCCCGACATGTTCGGCAGCCACATCGACGGCACCACCGGCGAGAATGATTTCGAAGGCGGCGAGACCGCCCTGTTGGTCCGTCCGGAGCAGAATGTCATCGTCGCCCCCGAAGATCGCGACCCGAACAACCCCGCCACCTGGGGCAAGGTCGGCCGCAACGAGGCTTGCCCCTGCGGCTCCGGCAAGAAATACAAGCACTGCCACGGCGCGTTCGCGTAACGGCACTGCATCCCTTCTCCCCGTCACTATACGGGGAGAAGGTGGCCCGAAGGGTCGGATGAGGGGCGGCGCCAAGTTCGGCAATTAGCGTTTGTTTGTGGCAAAAACGATGCCTCGCCCGCTCCCCCGCGAGCCGGTTCGTCCGCAGATGGTCTTCCTTCCTCTTCCCGCCTCAGCGCAAAATCTCCGAAACCCGGCGCCGCCCCTCATCCGCCTGCCCGTCCTCCGCAGCAGCTGCGGAGGTGGACCGGCACCTTCTCCCCCTTATAGTGACGGGTAGAAGGAAGCTCCTCACCCAACCGTTTCTTAAGGTGTCTTCGCTACACCAAAGCCTGAAAAAAGAGGCGGAAGACGGAGAGAAATCGGGGTGCGCTTTTCCGCGGCCACGACTGCCGGGCGGTTCTTGCCGCAGCGTTTGGCGCTGCGCGTGGGGCCGCTGCTTGACCGCATCGATGCCGCGTTGTTCACCGCCGATGAACGCGGCGAGGCCGGCCGCATGTCGGTCATCGCCTTCTCCATCCGCATCGTCAGCGCCGTCATCGCCTTCATCAGCCAGGTGTTGATGGCGCGCTGGATGGGCTCGTTCGAATACGGTATCTTCGTGCTGGTCTGGGTGACGATGGTCATCGTCGGCAACCTCGCCTGCCTCGGTTTCCACACATCGGTCATCCGCTTCATTCCCGAATACCGCGAGCGCGGCCTGATGGATGAATTGCGCGGCATCGTCGTGGCCAGCCGCCTGTTCGTGCTGATCGCCTCGACACTGATCGCCGGGCTCGGCGCCCTCGGCGTCTGGCTGGCCGCACCCTGGATCGAAAACTACTACGTGATCCCGTTCATCCTCGGCGTCATCTGCCTGCCGATGATCGCGCTGTCGGATTTGCTGCAAGGACTGGCGCGCGCCAATTCATGGGCATTGTTCGCGCTGTCGCCGACCTACCTTATACGGCCGGTGCTGATCCTGCTGTTCATGGCGCTGATGCTGTGGGCGGGCTACGCCCCTGACGCGCGGACGGCGATCTTCGCCTCGATCGCCGCTACCTACGTCACCACGCTAAGCCAGCTCATCGGCATCACCCAGCGCATGGAAAGGCAGATTCCGGCCGGCCCGATGAAGGTGCATTTCGCGCAATGGTTCGTCGTCTCGCTGCCGATCTTCCTGGTCGAGAGCTTCTTCTTCCTGCTGACCAATGCCGATGTGCTGATGGTCGGCGCCTATATGGATCCAAACGACGTCGCCGTCTATTTCGCCACGGTCAAGACACTGGCGCTGGTGCATTTCGTCTATTTCGCGGTCAAGGCCGGCGTCGCCCAGCGCTACGCGCAGTTCACCCACGGCGAGCCGGAAAAGCTCGCCGTCTTCGCCCGCGAGACGGTGTCGTGGACATTCTGGCCCTCGCTGCTGATGGCGTTCCTGGTGCTGGCGCTGGGCGAACCGATGCTGGTGCTGTTCGGCCCGGAATTCACGTCCGGCTATCCGCTTCTGTTCCTGCTCGTCTTCGGCGTCGTGGCGCGTGCCGCCGTCGGTCCTTGCGAAAGCCTGCTCACCATGAGCGGCAACCAGAATGTCTGCGCCGCCGTCTATGCCATGACACTCGCCTTCAACATCGGACTCAACGTGGTGCTGATCCCGCTTTTCGGCCTGTGGGGCGCGGCCATGGCCACCGCCTTTGCGATGATCTTCGAGGCCGGCGCGCTGTCCTTCACGGTCTGGCGCAAGCTCGGCATCGTCATGGCGATCTTCGTGCCTGCCAAAGGAGCCGCCTGATGGCCGCCATCCCCTTGCTCGAGGAAACCAGCGGCGGTCCCGCCGGCGCCATGGTGTCCGGCCTTGCCGGGCTGGCGCGCGACGCCGACCCGGCCCATATCGAGATCCTCGCCAACAACCGGCCCGAGCGCAAACTGGCCATCTACCCGGCATCGGCCGGCTTCGACCTGGTCGAGGAGTTGGACTATCTCTGCGCCCGCACGATCGAGCCGAACGTCTTCTTCAACCCACGCTTCCTGGCGCCGGCCATGCCCCGGCTGGAAGACCGTGAGGTGCGTCTCGCAGTGATCCGCGACGGTGATGAATACCGCAACCGGCTGCGCCTGCTGGTGCCGATCTCGGTGGAACGGCCGGTGGTGCCGCTGGGCGTTCCGGTCATGCGCACATGGTCGAGCCCGTTCGGCCCGCTCGGCACGCCGCTGATCGACCGCGACGATCCGGTCGGCGTGGTCGAGGATTTCTTCTCGATGCTGTCGCGCCCGCATTTGAAGCTGCCGAAAGTCCTGGTCCTGCCCGACATCAGGCTGGACGGTCCTGTGGCGAGCCTGATCGGCACCGTGGCCGAGACGCGCGGCCTGATGCTGGTCACCACGGGCCAGACCCCGCGCCCGATGCTGGAGAGCGAGCTCGAGGGCGACGATTATCTGAAGGCTTCGCTGCGCGCGCACCATTACCGCGAGTTCCGCCGCCTCAAGCGGCGCCTCGGCGATCTCGGCAAGCTCGAACATGTCGTGGCACGCGGCCCCGAGGAGATCCGCCACGCCATCGAACACTTCCTGACGCTGGAAGCGTCCGGCTGGAAAGGCCGCGAGCGCACCGCCATGGCGATCGACCGTTTCCGCGCCGCCTTCGCGCGCGAGGCGGTGCACCGGCTGGCCGAACAGGACATGTGCCGCATCCATTCGCTGACACTCGACGGCCGCACCATCGCTTGCCTGATCGTCTTCGTCGAGGCCGGCGTCGCCTATACCTGGAAGACCGCCTATGACGAGACGCTTGCCGTCTATTCGCCCGGCACGCTGCTGATGATCGAGGTCACCAGGCAGCATCTCGACGACCCCAACATCATGATGACCGATTCCTGCGCCGTGCCCGACCACCCGGTGATGAGCCGGCTATGGAGCGAGCGCAAACCGGTCGGCACGCTGGTGATCGGGTTGACCAGGGACTCCGACCGTCTCGCCCGCCAGGCCGCCTCGCAACTGCATCTCTACCGCGAGACGCGCAACATGGCGCGCCTGCTGCGCAACCGGATGAAGAGTTTGCTGAAAAGGCGGTAGTGCCATCGAGAGCATGGATCGGCCGCGGGAGGAAGTTTGGGTGCCCTTGCAAGGCATAGATTGGTGAATTCCCTTCTAGCGCTATTCATCCCGCCAGATCACGCGGCGCACGAATTTGATCCCAACCAACCGACGGTATCGAACTCTAACCGCCTCCTCACCGACAAGGTGGAGCAATTCCGCATCTATGCTCTCGCTCGTGCGGCATATCTGGCAGGTCATCCTGCCGCGCAGCGCCTCGATCGGTACATTCCCGTAGACTTCTCTCAGCTCTGCCGGCTTGAAGAACCGTTTGATGTTGCAGTTCCGGCAACGAATGAGCGCGACCTGCCCCGCATTGTGGGCATGCATAAGGGTCCATGGCGCGCCTTTGTGCCATCGTTCGGGTTGGTCGGGCATACGGCAGAAAGAGGAACATATTCCTCTCTCGTCAAGGGTGGGGTTGCCACTTTGTACCAGTTTCGTTCACTTTGCTAAATTAGCCGCAGGAGCCATCCCGTCTCATGCTCAAGATGGTTTGACCGGTGATCGGCCGTCGCTCGTCACGAGCGTTCGGATCGAACTGTCTCCACGGAAAGCGACCCGGCCGGAAGCGGCTGTAAAAGGTCGGCCTCGGGCTCCGTCAGATTGATCCAGGCGGACCACTTCTCTGGCTGGAGCACCACGACCTGGCGATTGTGGTACGGCGCGACGTCTGGTCCCGGCTCAGTCGTCAACATCGTAAATGTCGGCGGCTTGTTGCCGGTCCCTTCGCGCCACAAGCCTGCAATCGCCATGAATGGCGCGCGGTTCAGCGTGAACCGATGCTTTGCCTTGGGGTACTTCGTGCCCGTGAATTCGAAGAACCCCGACGCCGGCACCAGACAGCGCTTGCTATTCCCGAATTGCCGGCCTTCCGAGCGGAAGTTGAAGACAGGGCCGCCCTTTGGCCCGACCGGTGGAAATCCGAACGCCATCGAAGCCAGTTCTACCGCGTCGCCGGCAGCGCGCATGATTGGTGCCGGATCGTTAATGTGGATGTCGTCCACCCTTGGCAAATCGAGTTCACTTTGATGATCCGGGATTTTGAGCGCCAGCGACGCCATCGTGCGGCAATATTCGGCCCAAGCGACATGTTGCTCGTAATCGTTGCACCTGAATGGCTCCGGAGCGCTCACCGCCACCTAAAACTACGGCGCGAGCCCGAAATGGCAAGCAGGTCACCAATGATGTTGGCTTCGGTCTCGGCGTTAACAAATGCAGCGCGCGCCCGCGCGACGCGACCCAACAGGTTCTGGATACCCGCAGCTGAATAAGGCAAGCTATTCCGGAACATTTTAGCAGAGCTGGATGTTGGATGTCATGACGGGGCCATGCTCGCCCTGCTTTGGACAGATCATCGAGGAGAGAACCATGGATTGGAACCGCATCGAAGGGAACTGGAAGCAATTCAAGGGCAAGGTGAAGGAACAGTGGGGCGATCTCACCGACGACGATCTCGACCAGATCGCCGGGAGGCGCGACCAACTGGAGGGCAAGATTCAGGAACGCTACGGCATCGCGAAGGATCGCGTTCGCCAGGAGGTCGACGACTGGTATCGCCGCCAAACCTGGTAGTTCCTTCAAACGTCCGTTTGTTGAGAAGGCGCCGGCATGCGCCGGCGTCGTTCTTCTCTTCCGTCCTAGGCAGACGGCTGCGGTGTCCTCAGCTTTGACTGGCAGACTGAGAACTGGCCGACTGGCAAACTCCGGCCACACGGGCGCCATCAGCTTTGAAAGCCTTCCCGCGCGCCACCTCCGGTGAAATGCTTCCTGAATTTCAAACGGTGTGTTGATCGCGATGGTCGAAACAGACGGCCATGGTCCGACCAGTTGCGAATTTGACCACCGCCTCCACCAGGGCGTCATTGCTGCACGGCCAGTCCGGCGCCAGGCGTCGAACCTCCGCGATCACTTCCCGTGTGGAGACTATCGCAAATGCCTCCCGCCCCGATAGCGTTATGGAAACAAGCTCTTCGCTTGTCAGGCGAGGTAAGATCCGATGCCGCGTCATGTTCACCGCGTTTCCTCCCAACGATGAACGTTAAAGATAGAGCCTAGCGCGAAGCCCTGAGGTCAGCGAGCTAAAATGTGGTCTGACCAAAATGGCTCACGCCCTCGGTATTGGGGTTGGATTTGTTGACTTCAAAGCGATCAAATGGTGCCCCTAGCCGGGATCGAACCAGCACTCCTTGCGGAACTCGATTTTGAGTCTAGTGGAAGGGCGGTGCGTGAAGCGGGAAGCGAGTGCGCACAGCCTTGTGGGCAAAGGCTTTGAGGCCATCACGCCTGCAAAGGTCCACCACACTCGCTGAGGGAATTTCCAGCGATTTTACCACAGGTTTTACCACAGGTCTTTGCGCTGGTCACAGGCGGTAGATTTATCGACTAGGGAGCGGCTGGTGCGGGTAGTCGGGGTCGAACCGACACGCCTTGCGGCGCGGGATTTTGAGTCCCGTGCGTCTGCCAATTCCGCCATACCCGCTGATGGAATTGCCGCCGGATTAGCACGGCTTTTCCCAGAGGTCTAGGCAGACAGCTGCCGTATTTGTTCGAACTGGGACTCTCCAATGTCATTGAACGGCCACACGGCGTGGTGGCCTAGGAAATAGAACATGCAGATTTTGGGACTGCTTCTGTTTGATAGGCAGGCACCGGCTCCAGGAACTTCACCACGTCAGCCAGATCATTGGGAGCCAACTTGGCGTAGCGGATGGTGGTTGCGATGGTCTTGTGGCCCATCCATATCTGGACGCGCCTGAGGTCCACTCCCCGCTGCACAAGGCGGCTGGCGGTGGTGTGGCGGAAGGTGTGGAAGGTCACGTCATCGTAGCCCAGCTTCTCGGTGAGCCGGTCGAGGCGGGTCCGCACGTTGCGGTACACCTCGGCCACGAAGGGGCCTCCTGGCCTGTTACGGCGGCGCTTGAGGACCTCCTGCACTCTCTGGGTCAACGGCATGGCGAACGGGTTGTTGGCCTTGCGCTGCCATATGATCCAGCTTGTGAGCGCCGGGTTGAACCAGTCCCACTTGGCATTGGCGATTTCGGAGAACCGGGCTCCGGTGTCGAGGGCGAACACCATGAGGTCCCTTAGGTCGGGGTCCTCAAAGTAGGATGCCGTTGAAAGCAGGAGCTTCTCCTCCTGTGGATATATGAACCGAAGCTTATGGGCGTTCTCCTTGAGCCTCCTGGGCCACGGCGGACGGGTGTGCACCACGTCCAGCTCTATCGCCACCTTGAACAGTGAGGACAGCGCCGAGAGCTTGCGGTTGATGGTCCCGTTCTGGTTTCCCGTCGAGCGGAAGATGCGGATCAGCCGGTCGATCTCCTTGCGGTCAATCTCTACCATGAGCTTGGTCTTACCCACGATTGTGGAGACCTCCTGCACGATCCTCTCGATGTTGAGGTGGTAGGTGGGGTTGTCCTGCCAGTGGTTCTCAAGGGCGTACTTCGCCACCTGTTGGAAGGTGGAGATTGTGCCCCCAGAGATGCGGCCCTTCGAGGCTGGAAGAGGGGCAGGACGCCCCATCTTCACCGCATGTCGAACATCTTGCTCCCAGCCATCGCCCTCGGCAAAGGTGTCGAACGTGGCCCGGTAGCGCTCACCCGCCACCATGAACTCGGTGTGGAATGAGTTTCCCCTTTTTTTAGTCGGCATTTCTGAAGCCCTCCAAGGCCGAAGCGAGAACGGCTCGGCCTTTTGTGGTGAGGAAGAGATTGCGCTGACGGCGGTCGTCTGCGTCGACTTTGACCGCGACGAGGTTGTGCCCTGGGTTTCCTTTCCGGCCGACATCAGAGAGAGCCGCCACGTTCCTTGAACAAGAGGCGGAGGTTAGCCCAGTCAGTTGCTCAAGATCGCGAACCGAGCATCCCTCGTCTTTCGCAATCAGCAGGAAAATGAGGGCCGTCTGCATTTGCATTTCGCTATCGAGCTTTCGGAACTCCGCTAGAAAGGCAATTGCCTTCGAAAGCTGACCCAATTGGTTTTCCATACGTCGCTCCTTTCACCACCTCGGTGGGAGGGATTACCACCTTCAGTGCAATTACTCTGATAACGGAGGTAATTTATGCATAGGCAAAAATCAAGGGGGGCTTTGGGGATGTACTCTCATCGCGGTAGCAGCCGAGGGCTCGGGCTTGCTTCTTCGTTCCCTGAGGTGGTCTGGAAATTTCTGGTATTTCCGCCAGACGATGTTCCCACTCGGCAGTTCTCTGATGTCTTGGTCAGCCCAGAAGCGCAGAGTATGATCCTTTTTCCAAACCCGCATCGCGCCGCGACGAATTTCAACAGAGGCCTCGGGATCACATCCTGCGACGATCATCTTGCGGGCCAAGGGTGGCATCGGGTCCTGGGCCTTGGGTTCTCTGGTCGTGACGGAAATGTTTCCTTCGGGGAACGTGGCAGTGTCGCTGCCAACCATTTTGACTTGATAGGTGGTGTTGATTAGTTCTTCCTTTCTAAAAAGTTCCCGCCTTCCGTGAAACGTCAGGGCTCACAGAAGCGGTAAGCAGTTGGATGGTGGTCAGGTGCAATGATCCGAGCGAGGCCTGGAAGGCCTGCACGTTTCAAGATTTGGTGTGCTTGGGTCCTGCTTTTGCGTCAGCGGCTCATGGACAGGCACTCGGGACGCTTACGGGCCCCCTATATAGAGAGCCCCAGTGTTCCCCCTATATAGAGAGCCCCAGTGTTACAGACCCAGTGCTATATGGCCTTTTTGGTGATGAATTACCGGATCGATCCATAGGAGACCGACCCCGGTTGCCCTGTGTGATCCATAAAGGCCGTGAGCATCGCTTTCCTTGCAATGTCCTTAGCTGATGTCGGTACCCATATGGCGTCATGAACAGGCAGGGCGGTGACATCAACCTGTTGCAATGACAACAGCACATCGACCATGATCTCACTCTCAACGAACTGAGCTCGATGTCCCATGCCACAGAAGAACACATCCTTCAGTGGGCCATGATAGTCGGCGATAGCATCCATCACCTCCGCTACGGTCAAGCGTGCCGGGAACAGCGGGCGCGTCCCTCTCGGGAACCGGGTCGGCCGCTGGTGCGCAAAAAGCATGGCATTTAGAACCTTCTTGACGCCCTCGCGGTGGCCCTCAAGTCCGGGTACTGAGTAGAGGTCACCAGAAGGTGCAGACACACCCGCCAGCCCATAGAGGATGCGAGCCGACATCTGATCGTAGTCCAATTCAACCACGCTCTCACCGTCGATAAAAATGTTCTCATGCCTGTCGGCCTTGCTCATTGGTTGCCAGAAACCTCCGAACAGCCGGCCGCCGCAATCGAAGCGCCCTTCTGTGAAAATCCGCCGTAGCGTTCGATCGCTTGCGTCACCCGCGAAGCATTCGATATCGGCTTCAGCCAACCGCTGGTTTATCGCGCGGACCTCTCTGCGGTAGGCCATGGTGGCTTCGGTATCGGCATAGGCGATTGTCTCGCCTTGGTCCCAATAGTCCCCCTTCGATCGCTTGAGGATGATGACCTCCCGCGTCGGATTGGCGGCAAAGTCATCTGTCGTCATCCCCTGACCTTCGATTGCCGAAAGCAACTGCGGACCAAGGCCGATGACTGTTTGCCGATCCTCCTGGGGATTTCCTAGCGACTTCCTTCCTATCCGTTGGGTGATCAATCCCAACTCCGGAGAGGCCAGCCTGTCGAGGACATCAGGCAAGGTCTTGCCGAACGAAGGTCCATATCGGCTTTGGCCAGCATGGTGGTCCTTGGATCGGGAAATGCGCAGGCCACCCGCTCGCCCTCTAAAATGGCTATAGAGAACGTCGGATAGAACCGCTGTTACGATCTGCCCGAACTTCCGCTGATCGGCCAGCCGGCGCTTGCGAGTGCGCAGACCTTTGCGCCTTTCATGATCCTCCAGAGAAAGGATTGCATCTTTCACGAGTGTTCGCGCCTTGGCTGACAATGGGACGCGCCATGGGTTAAAGGGACGGGCCATTGCGGGCTCGTTTTGTGTTTTCTGCATCAGGCGGCGAGCTTGCGGAGCCGAGCCGTGTCTGAATTCTTGTGTGCCAGGTAGTCAGCCCTTGTGTTGAAGCTATCGCTGTCCCTAGCGATCCACTGCCAGTCGACGCAGTGCAGAGCAGACAGTCGGTCCAGTTCTTGCCAGAGGTCCACGTTCTCAAGCTTTCCTTTGGCCTTGCGCCAACCGTTCGCCTTCCATTTTGGCAACCAATCAGTCATCCCTCGAACAAGGAGTTGACTGTCGCTCTTCAGGGTCACCGGTCTGCCGTTCGAGTTCAATCGCCCGAGCGCCTTAACGGCGGCGGTAAGTTCCATTCGATTGCTTGTCGATCTGGGTTCGCTTCCGCCGATCTCCTTGCGTTTCAAGACCCGTCTACCGTTGTAGGAGGAAAGGACAGCCGCCCAACCCCCAGGACCTGGATTGCCGCTGCAAGAGCCGTCGGTGTGGATGACGACGCGACGCCCTTCTTCGAGCCCACCCCTCACAACGGCACCTCGGGTCGGTCGTTGGGTTCATCAAGCAGGTTAGCTGCCGACGCCCCCAGGAGCGCCCTTCTAACAGCCTCTGGCTTGTACTTGCGCCGTGACTTTTCCTTCATATCGGCCTCGCCAAGCTGCTCACCGTATTGTGGCAGGTGGGTTTCAGAGAGCTTACCCCAGAGAGCTTTGAGGGTCCTGGGAGCCACGTCGCGATAGACCAGTTTGCTCTTTCCGGCCTTGTGGTCCCAATGGATACCAACGCTGGCATCTGTGAGCGATCGGAACTGTCGGGCCACTTGGAAACGATAGGCGTCCTCTGATTGGAAGCGATACGGACGGGCATGAAGCAGATAACCCATCGCGAGCAACCGAACGATTGCCTCACGATCACGGTTCTCAGCGTCTACCCGCAGGATAGTCTCACAGGCTTGAAGGGTGTTTCGCTGGTAAGGTCGCCCGTGACCTACACGCTCCCTGTAGACGCCACAGGAGGCCACCAGCGCCCGCCAATGGCTTTCCAGGATTGTCCAGGCCTCTGGCGAGGAACGGGTCTCCAGCCACTTCCTAACGGCTTTTTCGTAGGGCTTCAGTTCGTGCCGCCGAATGGCGGTCTGTAGGGGATGCCCATGACGGGCCTTGGTCTTGCTGTGATTGCCACAGAGGGTCGAGTAGCCGGCAGCGGAATTACCGCAGCCAGCAGCTTTGCATATTCTCATATTTTCCTTTCGGTATGGGTTGATTTGGTTTTGATGTCGGACCGTTCTCCCATCGAGGTCCACGTCAAGCCAGTCGCAGGAAGCCCTGCAATTTGCATCTGGGGGAACAACTGATGCCACCTAATTCGTCGGCGTCAGCGCTCTAGGGTCTGTCTACTGCACCCTAAATCGTCCACGTCAGATTTAGATGGCTCTCGTAGCAATCCGCGAGCGGTTTCAAAGCGTCGATTTATGTCGTCGTGCGGAGAGCCAAGCAGGGACAAACCCATGGCCCGACAGATCACTTCCGGCTATTCGCGCCCACCCGGCTCCCGGGGCTGCACTGCCAGCGCAAAGGCGATTGCGAATACGATGCCAATGCCTGCACCACTAAGGAGATTGCCGCGCATCCCGCCTATCCCAAACCCAAGGATGAGACCGATGGCGGCAGCGACTGTCATCTGTCTGTTCATTCGAGGTCTCCGCGTTGAGCGGTGCTACATGCATCAAGCGGTCAATATCTTCTGCACCGTGGCTTTCGAGAAGCCGATCTGCGCAGCCACCTGCCTGATTGAAAGCCCCTCATGCCGCAAGCGTGCAATCTCGGCCACAGTTTCATCGGTGACAAGCTTTGGTCTCCCACCAACTCGCCCTTCGGCCTTAGCCTTCGCGATGCCTTCCATCTGCCGCTCCTTGCGAAGCGCCGTCTCAAACTCTGCGATGGACGCAAGGATACCAAAGACCAGCTTGCCGGTGCGCGTGGTGGTGTCGAGCGTGGGATCATCCAATACCTTGAACCCGACGCCCTTTTTAATGAGCCCTTCAACGATGCCGTGCAGATGGCTTGTCGAGCGCGCCAATCGGTCGAGCTTCGTGATGATCAACGTGTCGCCCTCCCGAAGGTACTGGAGGCAGCTGTCCAGCACGGGCCGGTCGTTATCCAGCCCGGACTTCTTTTCTGCGAAGACCTTCGACGCGCCCGCCCCTTCGAGCCTAGCCGCCTGCAAATCGTAAGCTTGTCCCGCGCTTGAGACGCGAGCATAGCCAATGATCTCGCCCATGCTGTACCCTTTCCTCTTTGAGAAACGCGGACACATAGATAATAGACGCTAAGGGTACAGTCAACCCACCCGTGCTAAAAAGGTATAGGTTTGTGTACACCTGCCTCAGGTAACCGCGCGCGGTCCTCAATGTGCGGAACCGGAGGGGCCACGGGGGAGACTTCGCGCGTGCCTATTATCCGATCACCCGCTCAGAAATTTCGACCAAATATTCCGGCCCCTCACAAAGCTGTTGATTCTCCCAGAGAGTGGCCTCACGGTGTTCAGTCATCACAGCTTGGGGGAGAGCCATGGACGCTCATCCGTCTGCAAGAACGTCACGCACGGCTGCAGAGCTTGTTGGGGCAGTGCTGCAAGACGCCAGCGAGGGAAGTTCCATCTCCCTTAGGGCGACTATTGGAGCCGTTCGTAGCTTGGGTCCTCACCTTATCGAGACTGACTGCGCTTTGGTCCAGATGATCGTTGCGGCGGCCCCAAGGCGTGGCCTGTTCGTCACCTTCGACGTCCGACGGGAGTAACCCCTCCGCAGTCAATACAATCCGACGCCAATGATTACGGTGATGCCGACCAGTACAAACACCGCAATCAGGGCTAGCTCAAATGGGCTCCCACCATTCCCAGTATTGTCCGGCATTTTGCTTGCTCCCAACCCTAGGGTGACATGGCCCGAGACTAGCGTACGACAAGAGCCGTTTAAAGATTTCCCTCGATGAATGTACACTCTTGACTATGTGCATTACAGCTAATGTATTGACTGCATGTCGCTCCATTGGTTCTCACCCCCGGTCCCCATCAGGACCACCGAAGCCGGTGTCAGGCTCCACGTAAGCAACGTCGAGAGCGCCTCCGAGGAACTCCTAAAGTTCACCAAGCGTGGCCCTTATTGGGACCGTGCGTTGAGCGTTTGCATGGCCGCTCTGACCGACTTGGCGACACCTCAAGAAGCCCGAAGGTGCTTCCGGCTGGCTGCCAAGGAGGAGGGGGCGCTGCTACCCGAGTAACATATGTAATTGACGCGGGGGAACAAATCCCCGTTCCGCCCGTTTAGCCGTCGGGGAACTCCAACGAAAACGGCGCTCGCATGTCATCAGGTGTCATCCTATTGGTTGAGGATGAGGGCATTCTACTCTGGGACGTTGAACAATCCTTGGTCGAGGCGGGGTTCGAGGTCGCCTCAGCGTTTAACGCTGCCACGGCGATAGAGACGTTTGATCTTGATCCAGAGCGCATCTCGGCTGTTTTGACGGACATAAGGCTTGGGGACGGCGGTACCGGCTGGGATATCGCCCGTCATGCAAGGGTCACTAGGCCCACCCTTCCCGTCGTCTACATGAGCGGCCATGGTGCAGACGATTGGCCGTCAGAAGGGGTGCCGAACAGCATCATGATCTCCAAGCCGTTCGTCATGGCCCAAGTTATCACTGCGCTGGCCACCTTGCTGAACGCTGCATCCTCTCTGGGGATCTCCTGACCCCCCTCGGTAACAGCCTGACGAGAACTCCAAGGCGGCCCCTGAGGAAGGCTATCAGGTGCCGGAGTGGAGGGGTTCCGCGCCTCACCTATTCACACGTAAGCGGCTGCCCGATACTGTGAGGAGGAGTGGGGTTATCTTGATGGGGCCTGGCGACGATCTGAAGTCCCGTGTCGAGGCTGCGCTTGTTCGCGGCCACCTCAGCCAATGGCAACGTCAATTCCTCCTCGACATGCGTGACCGTCTGGTAAAGTACGGCCCACGCACACGGCTGAGCGCAAAGCAGTGGGCAAAACTCTATGAGATGATAGGTCCCGCACAACCAACCGTCTATTCACCTTCGCAATCGCGTCCGAATAGAATTCCATCGCACTCGCGAACGCGCCGCTGGCGAGGCCGAGCCGCGCGCGAGGGACGGTATTTGGCAGCAAGGTTCGCCAGAACCTTTGCCATCGCTCTGGCGTTGGTCGTCGGGTCTTTGATCTACTCGTTCGTCGTCAAGGGCGGGCACGTCACTTGGCCAAACATGCCATCCTTCGCAACATCAGGCGCAGGGAAGAGGGTGCCACTTCTCAGCTCACAGTTCAGCGTAACGGACGGCGACACCATCCGTCTCGACGGCTCTGCCAAGGGAACCCGGCTGGTCGGTTTCAATGCTCCTGAGAGCATCGAGCCAAGGTGCGCAGTTGAAGCAGACCTTGGGCGTCGAGCGAAGGCGCGACTTACCGAGTTGGTCGCTTCCGCAAAGCTGGAACTGGCGATGATACCTTGCTCCTGTCCCCCCGGGACTGAGGGTACATACCGCTGCAACTATGGACGAAGCTGCGGGTCGCTGTTTGCCAATGGTCAAGACGTGGGTGACGTGCTGATTTCCGAGGGACTAGCCGTGCCATTTGTCTGCGGTGCTACAAGCTGCCCGCCTACACCACGGCCTTGGTGTGGATAGAAATCACTCCGTACCCGACCGGCAAATAAGGAGATGCAAGATGGAATACAAGATTGTCTCCGACTACCTTGGAGGAAAGGTCGAAATCGACATTCCGAAGGAATACTACGAAAGCCTGTCAAGTGCCATCACTATCATCCTAAAAGCAATCGACGCCGAAGAACTCTTTCTAGTCTGCGTATACAATTATGAAGACTATGAGAGAAACTTATTACAAAGCTCCATAGATGATATGTTGTACAAGAAGGATCACTACTCCGATTTTTGGTCGGTCTCAACCAGAGCACATCAGCGGTTGGCAAACTTGCTGAGTTCATGCAGAGCCTATCTCGATCAAATCAGAACAATAGCTGGTGGGCTTGAGGGTTCACCCGCCAGTATTGCTGATAAGATCAAGGCATTGACGAATCAGTGGTATGATAAATCGCTTTCCTACCGGATCATGGAGGGTCTTCGGAACTTCGTGCAGCATCGAGGTTTCGGTGTCCACGGGTTGTCCTTCGGGCACAGGTGGACGCCAAAGGGTGCGGAAGTGAAGCACCGGATGCACTTTTGGTTGGAGCCTCATATATCACGCGCGCGACTGGCGCTGGACGGCAGTGTGAAAAAGTCCCTGTTGGCAGAACTCACCGAGGAGACCATTCCAATCAATCCGCACGTCCGAGAGTACATGAGGGCGATAGGAGAAATTCAGTCTCTATTTCGCGCAGAAACCAGACGGGCCCTTGCCGACGCCAAGGAGCTGGTGGCTGGGGCCCTCAAGAGTTATTGCGAGCAGTCCGAAGGTGGCAGTGCCATCGGGGCCAAAGCTATCGCTGAGGACGGCGGCGTGCGTGTGAGTCAATTCGCAATCCTTCGAGAAACACTCGAATACCACGATGAGATCATCCGCAAGGTAAACGACCTGATCAACCTAGAGCGCCGAGTGATTAGTTCGGTAGGACCAGAATAGCGTCACTCACTCATAAAGACCTGCCCCAAGGCCGGTCTGGCTCGAAAATGGCTCGTGATTTGAATGAAGCAATCCACACAGCCTGATTCTGACCGCCCATTGGATTCCGAGGAGGCTGATCTCTTCGGGTTCGTGGGAATAGCTCGGCGACTGGCGCCAGCCGTCCTAAAGGCCTTGGAAGGTGACGGGATGGTCATTGGCCTGGAAGGGCCTTGGGGGTCTGGAAAGACCACTCTTCTAAACTTTCTGCGCACTGAGTTGAAGCGAACCAAGCCGGAAAATGTTCATGTGATAAGTATCGCTCCGTGGCTCAGTGGAGACATGTCGAACCTAGTTGGCTCTCTGATCGAACCGATGGCTGACATTTTGGACAATGCGGAATTGGGACAAGTCGTTGGCTGGAAACGTCAGGTGGCCAAGATCCGAAAGAAGAGCACCGGTTTAGGCGATCAGCTTAGGGGTTATGGCGCAAAAACTGGGCGGACGCTTGCTCCAGCGGCTCGTTTTGCAGAGTACTTTGCTCCTGGAGCCAAGGTGGCCGCAGATGCTCTGGAGCTCGGTTCTCAATATCTTGAGCAATCACAACGACATCCGACGACAGCAGAAACGAAAGCGGCAATTTCATCCAAGCTTTCCAGCCTTGATGTTGGATTCGTGGTGATACTGGATGACCTTGATAGGTTGGAGCCACCACAGGCGCTTGAGGTTGTCAGATTAATTCGCTCGGTTGCTGATTTTCCTAAGATTGCATACCTTATGTGCTACGATCGCGAGGTATTATCCCAAGCGATAAAAATTGGTTTGAAAATAGAGGATGGCGATCTCTTTCTTCAGAAGATTGTTCAGCTGACGTTCTCAATTCCGCTGCCTGAGCCTTTCGATCTGAGGACGAATTTCCTTACTAAAGCGCTCGAAATTTTTAAAGAAGTCACGGGGGCTGCTCCAAGCGGGGAACTGCTTGACGACCTCAAACGTGCGATAGATCGCGAGGGCTCAGCCCTAAGCACTCCCCGCGAAGTGAAACTCGCACTGAATGGTGTTCGGTTTGTGTATCCGACGGTAGCCGCAGACGTCTACTTCCCGGATATGTGTCGCCTCCATCTGATAAAAACAACGAATCCACCCCTATACCGTTGGCTTGAGGAATATCTCTCGGTTCGCTCTGTACTAGCCACGGGTGACGCTTCTATTGGCAAAGATGAGAGGAAACGACTTGGCGAAAAACTCGCTGCGCTCCTGCCATCCGATGAATCAGATTCCCTGCGGTCAATTTGGAGTTTTCGAAGATTTGTACCAGGGGTCATCAAAAGCGACCAACCAGATCAGCGTGTTTTCTCCACCACGAGCTTGCGGGAAATGGAAGAAATAGTCGCCTTCCGGCGGCTCGGGAGCCCAATTCATTACCGCTACTATTTCGCGTTGACACCTCCCAAAACTGTCATGCCTGACAAGCGGTTTGAGGAACTACTGGAGCTTGCGAGAACAAACCCCGACGCGCTTGCCGAAATCCTCGCGGCGCTATCCGAAGAAAAACGCACCTCTGGCAAGAGTTGGTTCGAGCATGTGCTCAACAGGTTAGACACTGCCAAGATAAATAGCTTGGATGGTAAAACGTTGTCTGGGCTGATACTGTCGATATGTGAGAGTATGGACACTGTTTTAAGAACCGATAATAGGCCGCGCCCATTTTCGATCTCGGTCGAATCGCTCGCGAAGGGAGTTGTCGAAGACTGCCTCAGACGCCTAAGAAGGCTGGATGCTGATATTTTCCAATCGATTTCCCATCGCCTCGCTTCAGAATGCACATCTATGAATTGGTTGGTCGGCACCTTCTTCCGAGGCGAGATTTGGCACCATGGCATTGTTGGCGATCAAAAGAAAAACCCTGAGACCTGGGTTTTCAATGAGAAAGAACTGGGTGGGCTTTTGGATGTTTTGAGAAAAAGAGCCTCCGCCCGAGCGCAGAAGGACAAAATCCCTGACATGCCTGACGTGGCTAGCTACCTTTTTGGATGGAGAGACTTGTCGGGCTTGCCTCAAGTGCAGGCCTGGATAACTGCATATTCAAAACCCGATGAAGGTTTTCTGTTCCTTCTCGACAAATTACGCAGTTGGGCTGTCAGCGACAAAGTTTACTACCCGCTTCAGAAATCGTCCGTAGCTGTGTTCCTAAACTGGGAGGCGACCCTTAAGCGGCTGGACGACTTGAAACAGACAGCGCAGGCAGAAATGGCTACCGAACTCTTGAAGGCGATTGAGCAAGGAAAGCACTAAAGACGTCAGTCTTCTATCAGTAAAAGGCTGCCACGTTCGACGAGCCACGTCCAGAGTTTGGGATTGGTTTGCGAATTTGCACTCGCGCGGCGCGTGTCATCATTCTAGCTCCTACGACAACGACATATGGCCGACTGGCGTCAGGGGCACCTTGAGGAAACTAGATTTGCGTGGCGGGCTTCTCGACGATTGCAAGCACATCGTCCGGCGCCGTCCGCTGTAGCCGCTTGGCTTCGGACCAACGCGCGGTAAGCCACGTCTCGGTCTCCTCTCGGGTTGTGAGGATCACCGGCATCGCCTTCTCGTGGTGCGGTCCCACTCGCGGATGGCGTCTTGGCTGGTGGTAATGTTGTAGAGGTTGGACATCGGTTTCCAATTCCCCGCCCTTATCACTGCATGAACCAGTCCTTTGACAATATATCGATCTCGCAACAATGGGGCCTTGAAATAGCGGATTAACCGGCTCTTACTTGTGAAGGGTAAGTCAGAGTGGGCAACTATGCGTTCGGTTCTGGAAATTTTGGCTGTTTGGTCAATAATCGCGGCCTCGACAATTTTCGCCAATGCGCTGGAATACAAGCCGATTTCGTCCCCAGGAGCACTGCCGTTTCTCATTGTTTCTGGCGAATTTGGGATCAATGAACCGCTGAATGAGTTTAGCAGCGCGATCACTAGCAGCGGTGCTAGAGTAATCGTCTTCGACTCTCCGGGGGGAAGTGTTGGAAGTGCAATGCATCTCGGACGTATGATCCGAGCAGCGGGATTGGACACACTTCAAGTTCGCCAGTTGCAGTGCGCCTCGGCATGTTCGCTGGCTTTCATGGGCGGCGTTCGTCGCGTCGCCGATCCGGGGTCTATTGGCGTTCATCGCTCGTCCTTCGCTCCAGATAGCGGGATGTCTTCCGACGAGGCGGTAACAAACGTTCAAGCCGTCACTGCTGAAATCATGTCCTACATGGCCGAGATGGGCGTGGACCCAAAACTCATGGCCGTGGCGCTGAGCTATGACAAATCAGACATGCGATATCTTTCCGCCAGTGAGATGACGGAACTGCGGGTCACCAACCTCACCTCAGCGCCCCCGACCGTAGATATGTCGCAGGTGCCATCAACGCCTATTCCGCAACCGGCTGAAGCTAGCGCAAACGAACAACAAGAACGACAATTGGAGGGCGCTGCGGCAGCCTTCGTCAAAGGCCTTATTGAGCGCCACGGCGACAACCAAGAAATGGCAATCGCGCAGGTTCTCACGTCCTACGCCGGCATCGTGGACTATTATGGCAAACCGACGGACCTCAGCACAATTGTTGCTGACAAGAAGAGCTATTTCCAACGATGGCCTGAACGGGCATACCACGTCCGGGACGAGAGTGTCATGGTCACATGTGGCAATGCGAGATGCATGGTGTCTGGCAAGTACGACTGGGTTGTTCGCAGCCTGCCAAGGAGCAAGCAGGCAAAAGGTGTGGCCAGCTTCAGCTACACGATTGCTATTGGACCGAACCCCAAAATCATTGCCGAAACCGGGCACGTGGTGCGCTGAGCCACCGGACGGGTTCGAAGGCCGTCAGGCGAAGCTAATCCAACAGAGACGAAACAAATGCCTTTCCTTTGGCCGTCAGACGCAGAGAACGGCGGCGGCGGTCTTTAGGGTCGAAATCGATCGAGACCATGTTGTGCCCGCCGCGCATATCCTTATGGCCTTCCTCCCAATAGTAGACATTTCTGGAAGCGGTGCCCGACTTAAGTCCAACCCGAATTTCGATGTCTTGGACCGAGATTGGCTCCCCCCTGTTTTCAGCCTCGGCAACCTCCAGCAGCGTCAGAATAGTCGAAACCTGCATTTTGGGGTCGAAATGGCTAAACCGCTTCAGCGCCTGAATGAGCGGCTCTAGCGAGTTTTCAGAAGGTCTGTCGGTCAACGCGGTTCCAGTCATCTGCGGGGCGTCCAGAGAGTGCCGGGTCGATACGCAAGCGCAACAACACGCACGATATCTGCTAGGCACGCGGAAAACGCAAATTACCACAGTTACCACAGAATTTTCCCACAAAGCCCTTTCCCACACAATCTAGTTACGTGAGTGGAGACATCGCTGGAAACGCCAAAGCGGCACGAAATCGCGAAGGAAATCATGCCACTAGGGTAATGTCTACGATGGTGTAAATGCCCGGTAGAGTATTTTGAGTCGAGCGCGTCTACCAATTCCGCCATAGGGGCTCAGGCCGGGCGGCCTGGATGGGCGCGGACTATACGGTCGGAGGCCTGTTCGTCAACTGGCCAATTCTCGGTATCGCACCGGATTCGACCAATCTTCGCCTTTTGATTTCGTGGCGCTGCTGCCATTGTGCAGCGCGGAAAATCTTTCTAGACAGGCTGCGCATCAAAGCACGGCGTGTCTGGAGACATGGGTGCGGCGCGGTTTTGGGTCACATGCACTAGGAGAGCCTATGCTTCGCGGACTGTACGACTGGACCCTGTCGCTGGCGGCGCGCAAATCCGCCGAATGGTGGCTGGCCTTCATCGCCTTCGTCGAAAGCTCGGTGTTCCTGGTGCCGGCCGACGTGCTCTATCTGCCGATGGCGTTGTCGCGGCCGGATCGCGCCTATCGCTATGCGCTGATCGCCACCGTCGCCTCGGTGTTGGGCGGCATTGCCGGCTGGTTCATCGGCCACTACGCCTATGACGCGGTGGCGCGGCCTATCCTGGAATTCTATGGCAAGTATGACGAGTTCGAGCAGTTGCGCTCCTCCGCGGGCGTAAGCATCGAGTTCATTGCCCTGATGCTGGTCACCTCGGGTGCGGCGCATCTGCCGCCCATCAAGGTGGTGACGATCCTGTCCGGTGCCCTGGGCGTCAACCTGGCGCTGTTCATCGTGCTGGCCATCATCGCGCGCGGCGGCCGCTTCCTGCTCCTGGCGTGGCTTTTGCGCCGCTATGGCGAGCCAATCCGCGAATTCATCGAAAAGCGTCTGGGCCTCATCGCCGCCGCCGCCGCGGTTGCCCTGATTTTGCTCTATATTCTGATCAAGTACGCTCTCTGACGCTTGTCGCTCAAACCGCGCAACGGTTTCGAGAGCGTGGCAAGCAGATTTGGCGGACGGCGAACACGATGGACGAGAAACCGATGACAGCGACCATGAATGCCGATACCGGACGCCAGCGGACACGCGCTGCCTTGTTTCTCGCGGTCGCGATGGCCGCGACCGTTGGTTCGGCGCTCGGCTTCCAGCACATTGGCGGCTACATCCCCTGCCATCTCTGCCTGGAACAGCGCACGCCGTATTACATCGGCGTGCCCTTGATGGTGCTGGCGGCGATCGCATCGATGCTGCAAGCACCGGCATGGGTGACGCGCGGCTTGCTGGCCATCGGTGGCCTCTTGATGCTCTACGGCCTCTATCTCGGCGTCTACCACTCCGGCGTCGAATGGGCATGGTGGCAAGGTCCTGCCGATTGCACGGCAGGCGCCGGCCCGGTCGACACCGGCGGCAAGGGCGTGCTCGACGCGCTCGACAAATTCGTACCGCCCTCCTGCGACAAGGCGGCGCTGCGCATCCTCGGCCTGTCGCTGGCCGGCTGGAACGCCATCGCCAGCCTGATCCTCGCCGCCGTCGCCTTTCGCGGCGCCCTGGCCCGCGATTAAACCAGCGCGAAGCAGAGTTCGTCCAGAAATTCGGCAAGCTGAATCGAATGGCGCGGCTTCCGAGAACCGGAGCGGAGCGTACTTAAGTACGTGAACACCGGAAGCGCAGAAAGCTGAGTCAGGCGGCCAGCATGGCGGATTCTGACGAACTCTATGGCTCCAGTTCGACATCCCAGTATAGATAATCCATCCAGCTTTCATGCAGATGGTTGGGCGGGAACAGCCGGCCGTTGTTATGCAGATCGTGCACCGTCGGCTGGTACGGCTTCTGCAGAGGCCACATCTTGGCTTGCGACGGCATCATGCCGCCCTTCCTCAAATTGCAGGGCGAACAGGCGGCGACGACGTTCTCCCATGTCGTGGCACCTCCGCGATGGCGAGGAATGACATGGTCGAAGGTCAGGTCGTCGGGCGTGCTGCAATACTGGCACTGGAAACGATCGCGCAGGAAGACGTTGAAGCGGGTGAAGGCCGGATGCCTGGACGGCTTCACATAGGCCTTCAGGCTGACCACGCTCGGCAGCTTCATCGAGAAGGTCGGCGAGGATACCGCGTGCTCGTATTCGGCGACGATGTTCACCCGGTCGAGGAACACCGCCTTGATGGCATCCTGCCAGGACCAGAGCGACAAGGGATAATAGCTGAGCGGACGGTAGTCCGCATTCAGCACCAGCGCTGGAAGCCCATCCGGAGATACGGCAACCGTCACCTTGTTGACCTCCTTGGTTCGCACATGACCCCGAAAATCGAATTCGACTTTCGGAAAGGGTCACGCGCTGCTTCAAAAGCCCGACCGTTCGGCGCGGATACTGTAAGCCTGACATGACAGGGATGTGAAGCGGATTGTCGCTCGCGCGACGTGCCAAAAAAGCATGTTTTTTATGCTTTTTTGCGGATTCAGGTAGGCGGTGCGGCGTCCCGGCCCCTGGTTTCGCGATAATAGGACCAGAAAAGCCGCGATGCGACACCTCGCCACGGGCTCCATGATTCGGCCAGCGCGATCAGCGTTTTCTCCGCTGGACGCGGGTCGATGCCCAGCGCGTGGCCGACAGCGCTCTGCAGGGCGACATCGCGCGCCGGGAAAATATCGGGATGCCCGGCGGCAAACAACAGATACACTTCCGCCGTCCAGGGACCGATGCCGGGCACGGCGGTCATCCTGGTGATTGCCTCCCTGGCGTCGAGCGAACAAAGGTGATGCAGGTCGAGCCCGTCGGCTACGGCCTGCGCGACCGCGATGAGGCCGCGCTGCTTGGGCCGCGACAGGCCGGCCTCGCGAAACATGTCCTCGCCGGCGGCCAGGATCGCCTGCGGCGTCAGCGGATCGACTAGCTTTGTCAGCCGGCCGAAGATGGCATCGGCGCTGGCCCGCGACACCTGTTGCGAGACGATGATCGAGGCCAGGCTCCTGAAACCGGGCTCCGAAAGCCTGAGCGGCACCTCGCCGGCCATGCCGCGCACCTTTTCCAGCCGTGGGTCGAGCGCGCAGAGCGCATCGAGCCCCCGCTCAACGTCGTCCAGTGTCGCGATGCGCTGCATGGTATCCTTGTCCGCGAATGTGCAGCAAAGTAGCAACCGCCAAAACCACAGCACAACCCGATTGCCGCCCGAGACATGACGCTCCTGACATTCCGCTTCGCGCCCAGCCCCAACGGCGAACTGCATCTCGGCCACGCCTATTCGGCGCTGCTCAATCAGAAGCTGGCGATGCATGCGGGCGGCCGCCTGCTGCTGCGCATCGAGGATATCGACACGGCGCGCTGCACGCCGGAGTTCGAGGCGGGCATGCTTGCCGACCTGAAATGGCTGGGCCTGGGCTGGGAAGCGCCGGTGCGCCGCCAGTCGGAGCATTTCGCCGAGTACGGGACGGTGCTGGAGCGGCTGATCCGCGAGGAACTGGTCTATCCCGCCTTCATGAGCCGTGGCGAGATCAGGGCATTCATCGCCGACACCGAAAAGCGCGGACGCGACTGGCCGCGCGATCCCGATGGTGTGCCGCTCTATCCGCCGGCGGACAAGGCGCTGCCGATCAGGGAACGCAACCGGCGCATCGCCGAAAATGCGCCGTTCGCCTGGCGTCTGGACGTCGGCGCCGCCATGGCGCGTGCCGGCAAGGACCTCGCATGGGCCGAATTCAGCGGTGAGACGCTCTCCGCGACGCGTTCCGTCGAGGCTCGCCCGCAGGACTGGGGCGACGTGATCGTGGCGCGCCGCGACATCCCGACCAGCTATCACCTCGCCGTCGTCGTGGACGACGCGCTGCAAGGCGTCAGCCATGTCGTACGCGGACAGGACCTGTTTTCCGCGACCGGGGTGCAGCGGCTGCTCCAGGAGATTCTTGTGTTGCCGCAGCCGGCTTATTTCCATCACCGGCTTATCCTCGGGCCGGACGGGCGAAAACTGTCGAAGAGCCTCAAGGATACCGGCCTCGCCGCCTTGCGCGACGCGGGCGCTTCGCCTCACGACGTCAGAAGGATGGTCGGGCTTTGACCAGTACCATGTCTGGAGAAACGCTCCCCGGACGCGCGACACGTTCAATTCCCATGACGCATGGATCAATCGTTTCGTTTTGCGCGCCGGGTTGAACAGGATTAGAGCATCGTCACGGTCAATTCTCACCAGCGTGGCGGTTTCCGGAAAATGTCCAGCATCAAGCGGTTCATCCCCGCCACCTTCGTCGTCCTTTGGGCGACCGGCTTCATCGGCGCGCGTTACGCCATGCCGTGGGCGGAGCCGTTCACCTTCCTCGCCGCGCGTTTCGTGCTGGCCGCCATCTTGCTGGCCGTCCTGACGCTTGTGCTAGGCTCGAAACCAGCTACCCGCACCGAGGCGCTGCACGCCGCCGGCGCCGGCGTGCTGATGCAAGGCATCTATCTCGGCGCGGTCTTCTGGGCCATTCATAGGGGCATGCCGGCCGGTTTTTCGGCGCTGATCGTCGGCCTGCAGCCGCTGATCACCGCGGTGCTTGCCGGCAAATTTCTGGGCGAAGCCATCCTGCCGCGCCACTGGCTTGGCCTTGCTATCGGGCTGATCGGCATCGTCATCGTGCTCTGGCCAAAACTCGGAGCGCTCGGCGGCGGCGTGACGGCGGCGACGCTGAGCGCGTCGCTGGTCTCGGTGCTCGGCATGAGTGCCGGAACCGTCTGGCAGAAGCGTTTTGCTTCCGGCGGCGACCTTGTATCGGCCACCATGTGGCAATATGTCGGCGGCGCTTCGCTGATGATCCTGGCTTCACTCGCCTTCGAAACGCAAACCGTCGTCATCAATGGCGAATTGATCTTCGCCATGGCCTGGCTGCTGCTGGTGCTGTCGCTCGGCGCCATCTTGCTTCTGATGGTGATGATCCGCGACGGCGAGATGTCGAAAGTGGCGTCGTTGTTCTACCTGGTGCCGGCGGTGACGGCCATCATCGCCTGGGCCCTGTTCGACGAACAGCTCAACGCACTTCAGATCGCCGGCATGGCGATCACCACGTTCGGCGTCGGCCTGGCAACGGCTCGACAGACCAAGGGAAGAATTGAGGAATTGAGGAATTGAGGAATTGAGGAATTGAGGAAAATCGGCCTATCTGGCGCTGTGTACTTCTTCTCAACTCATTAATTCTCCAGTTCTTCAATTCCTCAATTCTTCAGCTCGGCCGGTCAACCGACTCGGGCACGCGCCTCCAAATAACGGCTGATCGCGGCGTTGAGCTCGCCGCCGAGGATGAAGATCGCCGAGACGATGTAGAGGAAAACCACCGCGATCATGATCGAGGCGAGACCGGCATAGGTCGTCACATAGGACGAGAAATGGTCGAGATAGGTGGCGAACATCGTCGAGCCGATAAGCCATGCGGCCAGCGTGAAGACGATGCCCGGTATCAGCGAGACGAACCGGCGCTTGCCGGCCGGCAGCCAGTAGTGGACGGCGAAAAGTCCGCCGATGATGACAGTTGAGGCAATGACGTAGCGCCACAGCGTGATCGTACCCGTATAGGGTTTGATCCACACGAAATGGGCTTCCGCCAGCCGCGCCAGCAGGGGCGCGAACACCAGCAGCACGCTGATAGCCAGGAACCCGGCGGTCGCGATCAGCACGAAGAAGATGCTCTGCACCCGGCGATAAATGATGCCGCGCGTCTCCGTGACCCGATAGGCGCGGTTGAGCGACGTGCGCAGCGCCTCGATGCCGTTGGAGGCAAAGTAGGCGGCAAGCAGCACGCCGTAGGTCAACAGGTCGGTGCGCCTGACGGTCAGCACGTTCAGCACTTCGCGCGCGATAGGCTTGGCGATCTGCTCGGGCCATGTGTCGAAGACCAGATGCACGGCTGTGTCGGCAAAGGCCTGGGCGCCGAGGAAGCTGGCCAGCGTCGTGGCGAAGATCAGGAACGGAAACAGCGCCATCAGCGAGGTGATCGCCAGATGGCTGGCCATCGCCCAGCCGTCATCGGTGTTGAAATGGCCGAGCGCGTCGTAGAGCACGCGGCGCAGGGCGACAATATTCCGCAGCAAGAACGCGCGCTCCCTTCGATTGTCTCGACGCCGCGAATATGGGAAGGGAATGCGGCAAATGGCAACCCTTCGTCAGACCTCGAATTCTCCAGCGGCAGAGTTGCGCACCATCATCGTCACCGGTGCGTCTTCCGGCATAGGCGCCTATTGCGCCCGTGCATTGAAGGCCGAGGGCTGGCGGGTGTTCGCGACGGCGCGCAAGCCGCAAGACATCGCCGCACTCGAAGCGGACGGAATCGAGGCATTCTATCTCGATTACACTGAACCGGCATCGATCGCCGCCCTGGTGACGGCAGTGCTCGACCGCACCGGCGGCAAGCTCGACGCGCTGTTCAACAATGGCGCCTACGCGCAGGCAGGCGCCGTCGAGGATCTGCCCGTTGCGGCGCTCAAGGAGCAGTTCGAGGCCAATTTCTTCGGCTGGCACGACCTGACCCGCCGTCTGGTCCCGGTGATGCGCCGCCAGGGCCACGGCCGCCTCGTCCATTGCTCATCGATCCTGGGTCTCGTGCCGGTGCGCTTCCGCGGCGCCTATTCGGCGTCCAAGCATGCCTTGGAGGCCTTGATGCTCTGCCAGCGCCAGGAACTGGCCGGCAGCGGCATCCATGTCTCGCTGATCGAGCCGGGGCCGGTGAAATCGAAGATCGCCAGCAACGGCCTGCCCTGGTTCCTCGGGAATATCGACCACGAGAATTCCGTGCATCGCGCCGACTATGTCGCGCAGCTGGAGCGCATGCGCGCCGGCGGCAGTCAATCGGCCCTGAAGCCCGGGCCGGAAGTGGTCCACAAGGTGCTTTGCCACGCACTTCTGTCGCGGCGCCCACGCCCGCACTATGTGGTAACAATGTCGGCCAAGATCGGTACCATGCTCAAACGCATCCTGCCGGCAACGATGCTCCACCGCCTGCTCGCCAAGCGCGCCTGAACAAGAAAAGAACTGGAAACGCAAAAAATGACCACCGTCTTCAAGATCCTTGCCATATTGGTCATGGCCGCCGTGGTGGTCGTGCTGATCAGGGGCCTCATCAACATGATGCGCGGCGGCTCCGGTATGACCTCCAACAAGTTGATGCAGACCCGTGTTCTGCTGCAGGCGGTGGCGCTGGCGCTGATCCTGCTGGCCGTGTATTTCACCCGCAAGTGAGGCCTTTCGGGAGGCGATGTGGTCAAGCTCAACAAGATCTACACCCGTACCGGAGACGACGGCACAACCGGCCTCGGCACTGGTGAGCGGCGGCTGAAATCCGATCTCAGGGTGGATGCCTATGGCACGGTCGACGAAGCCAATGCCTGCATCGGCATGGCTCGCGTGCACACCGCACAGAATTATCAGGCGATCGACGCCATGCTTGCCCGCATCCAGAACGACCTTTTCGACCTCGGCGCCGATCTCGCCGTGCCTGATGACGGCAAGCCGCTTGGCTACGAGCCGTTGCGCATCGTTGCCGCGCAGACCGACCGTGTCGAGCACGACATCGACCTCCTCAACAAGCACCTCCAGCCGCTGAAATCCTTCGTGCTGAACGGCGGCACGCCGGCGGCGGCTGCCCTCCATCTCGCCCGCACCGTGGCCAGGCGAGCCGAGCGGCTGATGGTGGCCCTGGCTCAGGACCCGGCCGAACACGTCAACCGCGACGGGCTGAAATACATCAACCGCGTCTCGGATTTCCTGTTTGTCGCCGCCCGGGCGGTCAATGACAATGGAAATGCCGACGTGCTATGGGTTCCCGGCAAGAACCGCTGAACGGACCGAAAGGCGGGGGGCCGACGACAAATGTTCATCCCGCTTTACGACACCAACAGGTTGCGCCATATCAGGCTGCAATATGTGACGATCGGGCTGATCGTCGCCAACGCCGTGGTCTATTGCGCCACGGCGCTCGGCGGCGAGAACTTCACCAATGCCGCCGTGCTCGGCCTCGGCTTCATCCCCTCCGTTGTTCACGACACGGCCGAGCTCGACCCTCGCTTTGTCATCATCCCCGAGAGCCTGAGCTACCTCACCTACTCTTTCCTGCATGCCGACATTTTCCATCTCGGCGGCAACATGCTGTTCCTTTGGGTGTTCGGTGACAATGTCGAGGACGCGCTCGGCCACATCCGCTACCTGATCTTCTATCTCCTGTGCGCCATCGCCGGAGCCGCTTTCCAGGGGCTCGTCGCCTGGGATTCGCAAGCGCCGCTGATCGGCGCCTCGGGCGCCATTGCCGGCGTGGTCGTCGCCTACCTGATCCTCTATCCCAGGGTGAAGGTGTGGGTGCTTGCCTTTGCCCGCATCCCGTTGCGCATTCCAGCCTTCATCCCGCTCGTCCTGTGGGTGGCGTTCCAGGTCGTCATGTTCGCGGCCGGTGGCGAGGATCAAATCTCCTGGGCCTGCCACATCGGCGGCATCATTGCCGGCGCGGTCCTGGTGCTCGTCCTGCGCAGTCGCGGCGTGCCGCTGTTTGCCCCCGCTGACGAGGATGCCGTGGTTCCGACCCCCGAACAGCAGCCGGCAGTTGGCGAACCGGCGACGCCCGAAACGTCCACCACTGCGGCGCGCTGGGGTCGCGGAAACCCTTCTGGCCCAAACTGAACCGATTTGAGCTTGCTTCCAGCGTATTGACGACAAGGGTTGCCACAATTACGGAAACGTCTCCGTCGCAGCCCAAGGCGGTTAAGGAGCAGCCCCAAGGCGGGCAAAGACCAGAATTTCCATCCGGCCAGAATTCCGTCTGGCCGGAATTCAGTCAGGAATGTCGGCTTTCGACAACTCAGAAAGGGCGCAGGCTGCTATAGCGCGCCCGATTAGCGTGAAGAGGTGACAGGCAAATGAAGATCCTTGTGCCCGTGAAGCGGGTTGTGGACGCGAATGTGAAGGTTCGCGTGAAGGCCGATGGTTCGGCGGTGGAACTCGCCAACGTCAAGATGGCGATGAACCCGTTCGACGAGATCGCGGTCGAGGAAGCGATCCGGATCAAGGAAGCCGGCAAGGCCGAAGAGATCATCGTCGTCTCGATCGGCCCGCAGCAGGCGCAGGAAACGCTGCGCACCGCGCTCGCCATGGGCGCCGACCGCGCCATCCTGGTCAAGACCGACGAACAGACCGAGCCGCTCGGCGTCGCCAAGGTGCTGAAGGGCGTGGTCGAGGCGGAGAAGCCAGGCCTTGTCATTCTCGGCAAGCAGGCGATCGACGACGATTCCAACCAGACCGGTCAGATGCTGGCCGCCCTGCTTGGCTGGGCGCAGGGCACCTTCGCTTCCAAGGTCGTGCTCGAGGGCGACCATGCCAAGGTGACGCGCGAGGTCGACGGCGGCCTGCAGACGGTGGAGCTGAAGATGCCGGCGATCGTCACCGCCGACCTTCGCCTCAACCAGCCGCGCTATGCCTCGCTGCCCAACATCATGAAAGCCAAGAAGAAGCCGCTGGACGAGAAGAGCCCGGCCGATTACGGCGCCGACGTCAAGCCGCGCCTCAAGGTCATCAAGACCGAGGAGCCGGGCGGCCGCAAGGCAGGCGTCAAGGTCAAGAGCGTCGCCGAACTGGTCGACAAGCTCAAGAACGAAGCCGGCGTTTTGTAAGGAAATCCAATGAGGCCGGCCTGCAAACGGCCGGTCTCTGCGCTCGCCGAGGCGACGTACTGAAGTACGCTCCGCTCCGGTTCTCGAAACCAACCGTTTTCGGCTCTGCCTGACCGGATTTCAGGGAGCTTTGAAGACGAAAGTCAGGGACAGAACAAATGGCAATTCTCCTCATCGCCGAACACGATAACGCCACGCTTTCCGACCAGACCGCCAAGGCGCTTTCGGCCGCCCTGCAGATCGGCTCGGACGTGCATGTGCTGGTGGCCGGCAAAGGCGCCAAGGCTGCTGCCGACGCAGCGGCGAAACTGAAGGGCGTCGGCAAGGTGCTGCTCGCCGAAGCCGACGAACTCGCCGAGCGCCTAGCCGAGCCGACGGCGGCACTGGTCGTCTCGCTGGCTGGCGCCTACGACACGATCATCGCGCCGGCGACATCCGCCGGCAAGAACGTCGCGCCGCGCGTGGCGGCACTCCTCGATGTCGCGCAGGTCTCCGAGATCATCGAAGTGGTCTCGCCGGACACCTTCAAGCGTCCGATCTATGCCGGCAACGCCATCCAGACGGTGCAGTCGAGCGACGCCAAGAAGGTCATCACCGTGCGCACCGCCTCCTTCCAGGCGGCACCCGAGGGCGGCTCGGCTTCGGTCGAGACGGTTCATGCGGCGGCCAATCCCGGCCTGTCCACCTTCGTCGAGAACAAGCTGTCGGAGACCGACCGTCCGGAGCTGACCTCGGCCAAGATCATCATCTCGGGCGGTCGCGCGCTCGGTTCCTCGGAAAAATTCCAGGAGGTCATCCTGCCGGTCGCCGACAAGCTCGGTGCCGCCGTCGGCGCCTCCCGCGCTGCAGTGGACGCCGGCTATGCGCCGAACGACTGGCAGGTCGGCCAGACCGGCAAGGTCGTCGCCCCCGATCTCTACATCGCGGTCGGCATCTCCGGCGCCATCCAGCACCTTGCCGGCATGAAGGACAGCAAGGTCATCGTCGCCATCAACAAGGACGAGGAGGCACCGATCTTCCAGGTTGCCGACTACGGCCTGGTAGGCGACCTCTTCGTCATCCTGCCGGAGTTGCAGAAGGCACTTTGACGCTTCCGCGCAACCGTATTAAATTGCTAGGGGTGGGGTAGACGAAGTCACCCCGCCCTTTTAGTTTGCATCGCACAATAAGCAGCCCACAAGGCTGAGAGCAATTCCAGCGGCAGTGCGCAGGGGTTTTTGCGCCGGGAACTGCTGGAAAACAAGGAGATGGGGCGGTTCGCGATTCTGGCGAAAAACGCTCCGGACGGGATTGGGTAATGAGCAAGATCGAGACGATCGGCATCATTGGTGCGGGCCAGATGGGCGGCGGCATTGCCCACGTCTCCGCGCTTTCGGGCTACAAGGTGCTGATCTACGATATTTCGCCCGACCGTATCGAGAAGGGCATCGCCACCATCAGCGGCAACATGGCCCGTCAGGTGGGATCCGGCAAGCTCGACGAGAAACTCCGTAACCAGGCCATGGCACGCATCGCGTCGGCACCGGCGATGGCCGATCTTGCCGGCGCCGATCTGGTGATCGAGGCGGCGACCGAGGACGAAACCGTCAAGCGCAAGATCTATGCGCAGCTGTGCCCGCAGCTCAACCCCGAAGCGATCCTGGCGACCAACACCTCGTCGATCTCGATCACGCGGCTAGCCGCGCAGACCGACCGGCCGGAGCGGTTCATCGGCATACATTTCATGAACCCTGTACCGCTGATGAAGCTGGTCGAACTGGTGCGCGGCATCGCCACCGAGGACCAGACCTTCGAGGCGGCGAAGACCTATGTGAAGCAGCTCGACAAGACGATCACGGTCTCGGAGGATTTCCCGGCCTTCATCGTCAACCGCATCCTTCTGCCGATGATCAACGAGGCGATCTACACCCTCTATGAAGGCGTCGGCTCGGTCGATGCCATCGACACCGCCATGCGGCTCGGCGCCAACCATCCGATGGGACCGCTACAGCTTGCCGATTTCATCGGCCTCGACACCTGCCTGTCGATCATGCAGGTGCTGCATGACGGACTGTCGGATTCGAAGTACCGCCCCTGCCCGCTGCTGGTCAAATATGTCGAGGCTGGCTGGCTCGGGCGCAAGACCGGACGCGGCTTCTACGACTATCGCGGCGAGCACCCCGTTCCGACGCGCTGACGCGTCCGCTCACGAGGCCGCGGCGAGCTGCCTGGGCGATTCTGACTTGTCGATCTTGCCGTCCAGCGCCACGCAAACGCATCCGCGGCCGGCCGCCTTGGCCGCATAGCAGGCGGCGTCGGCCCTTGCGATGATCTCGTCGACTTCGCCGCAATTGGCGCAGATCGCCGTCAGCCCGATGCTGGCGCCGATTGCGTGGGGCCGGCTATCCCAGGTGAAGCCGAGGCCAGCTATCGCATCGATGATGGAGCGGGCCGCGATCCTCGCGCCAGCGGCCGAACCGGACTTCAGGATAACAACGAATTCGTCGCCACCCAGGCGCGCAACGATGTCTTCAGGATCAAGCACGCCGCGCAACGCCTCCGCGACCCGCTTCAGCAGGGCGTCTCCCGTAGCGTGACCGCCCGTGTCGTTGACCAGCAAGGTCGATGAACATGAACTGGTGGCGGTCTCCAGCCGTCGTGCAGTCCTTGCGCGCCTGATCGACCAATCCCTCCATGGCGCGGATGAAGCTCGAGCGATTGGCAAGCCCGGTCAGCGCATCATGGGCGGCGGCATGGGCAAGCTGGCGCTGCAGGCACCGGCGACATGGGAAACCGGCAAACTGCCGGCATGATTAAGGATCGGTATTCACCGGGCGCGGGTATCCTGCTACCAGCGCACGAAAAACCGCCCCCCGAGCGCGCCAAGCAAAGCGAGAGCCGCGATGGCGATCGTGTACCAGGTGGCAACGAAAAGCGGAGAATCGTCGAAGCAGTGCGCGGCATAGAAGGTCGCCGCCAGCCCGCCGGCAAGCAACCCCGCGACCGCGCCGGCAAGTACCGGCCGCGTCGGCGCGCCATAGCGCAGCATCCACAGGAAGATGGCCAACGGGCCGATGCCGATCAGCGGGATGAAGCTCATGCAGATCATCATGTTAGAGCCGATCATGCGCGTGCCCCACAGCGCCTGCGGCACCGCGAAGAGCTCCAGCACCACCGCCACCGCGACCAGCAGCGGCGCGGCGATCATTGCCGCCATTGCCCGGCCTGTCGCCGCACCCGGCGTCGACAGGGCTCGGATCAGGGCGAAGGCGCTGATGGCGAGCACGATGGTGAAAACAAACTTGGACAGGAAGCGCATCGTGTGCGCGGCCGCCATGAAGTCGGGGCGCGGCCCGATCGTCATCATGAAAACAGCGGCCGCGACGACGACGGCCGCGCCAGCCGCCAGCCACCAGGCGGAGCGCAATGGCATGACTTTGCTGCGGGTATCGGCGTCGAGCGCCTTGATGAGATCATCGGTCTTCATGTCATTCCCGCCCGAACCGCCCCTGTCCGAATCGCTTGGCTATGGCGGTGAGTCCCCGGTGCAGCGACACACGCACCGCCGTCTCGCTGATGCCGAACTTCGCCGCCGTCTCGCCGATCGAGCGGCCCTCAACGGACACGGCCGAAACCACGGAACGCTGTGCCGGCGGCAGCCCGTCGAGCGCCCGGTTGATGTCGCGCTCGCTGACCGTCTCGGTTTCCGGCTCGGCAAAAGTCTCGGCGATGTCGTCGACATCGATTTCAATGCGCCGCCCGCGCCGCCGGAACGCGTCGATCAGCTTGAAACGGGCAATCGCATAGATCCAGGGCAGCACCGGCGCGTCCTGGCGCCAGGTGTGTCGTTTCACATGAATGGCCAGCAAGGTTTCCTGCACGACATCCTCGGGGTCGACCCCGCCCTGCACGATCTTGCGCCTCGCAAAGCCGCGGATCAGCGCGGCAATCCGGTGGAGAAAGTCGGCATAGGCCTTTTCATCTCCCGCGATCGCGGCCCGCATCAGCCGGGAAAGCTCGGCCTCGTCCTTGCCGCTCACAAGAGTTCACTCCCCGATCTTCGCGCCTCGGCACTGATTTGTTACGTGGCCGGCGAAATAATGTCCAAGCCAAACTACGGGCAAATCACGAAAGTTTGCGGGATGGCCCGCGAAATTCCCTGACGGCTTCCCTGGTCCCCGGTCCGGGGCGTTGGAAACAGCGCGGGCCAAGCTTTGATTGACGTAAGGTAAACCCTTCTGTAGCGTCAAGGATCGGAGGGAGGCCGAAATGGATTTCATTGAACGCATTTTTGGATTTTCTCCCGACAATGGCTCGGGAACTTTCGAGAGCGGCCTTGTCATTGCGGCCATAGTCCTTGTCGCTGCCATCTACTTCCACAGAAGACAGGAATCACTGAAGAAATAGCCGGGAGAACCGGCGGGGACACGTCCGCCAGGAAATCACTACCGTTGCGTCCTCTCAGCGTGGGAAACACGACATGGCAGGATCTCTGGTCAACCACGTTAGAACCGCGGCACTGCTGTTGTTCGCCGCCGAATTCTGGAAGCGTCTTGCCGTCGGGCTAAAGATGCTGTTTGCGACGATTCGCATGCTGGTGTGCCGGCTGGCCAAGCGCCAGCGGCTGCCGAGCCCGGCGCAGAACGATTGCTATATCCAGCTGCCGCCCGACATCTACAAGCGCGCCGATCCTCTTCTCTATGCCCAGTACTATCTGATGGCGCAGGGTCTCGCGGTCACCTGGGACAATCCCGACATCGACATTTTCGACGGCGCCGCACCAGTCATCGGTGCGCTCCAGCCCTCTCGTACCTATCGCGTTCGCGTGCGTGTCTGGAACGGATCCTATGATGCGCCCGCCGTCGGCGTTGGAGTGGCGCTGTCCTACCTGTCCTTCGGCGCACAGACCGTTTCCCGTCCGATCGCCAACGCCGCCGTCAATCTCGGGGCCAAGGGCACGATCGATTGCCCTGCCTATGCCGAGTTCAACTGGACCACGCCCGCCACCGGTGGCCATTACTGCCTGCAGGCACAGCTTTCCTGGGGTGATGACGCCAACCCCGGCAACAACCTTGGCCAGAAGAACGTCAATATTGCCGAGACGCGCTCCCCGGCGAAGTTCGTCTTCAGCGTCCGCAACGAGGCCTCGGTCGTCCGGCGTTTCCAGATCGAGGCGGACTGCTACGGCCTGGCGAAGCTGCAGCCATGTGCCCCGCGCGGCCAAGGTCGAGACGAGCGCACGGACACCCCGCAGCCGCGGCTCGCCGAGAGCAAGGCGCGCTGGGCCAAGGCGCTCGAGGAACAGGCCTATGGCCGGTTTCCCGTTCCGGACGACTGGTCGGTCAGGATCGTTCCAAGAACGCTTTCACTGCAGCCGCGCCAGATAACCGAGATCACCGTCGAGATCGAACCGAGGGACGCAGGCTTCCGCGGCTCAAAGGCCTTCAACGTCCATGTCTTCGCGATCGGCGAAAGAGGATCGCGCACCATGACCGGCGGCGTGACGCTCACCGCCACGAAAGGCTGAGGCGTTCCGATGGCTTACAAGCACTATACGAGATGCTTTCTCTATCCGGCTGGTGGGAGGCCCTACAACGAGGACGACCGGTTGGCTTTCCTCGCCGGCCAGGCGCTGCAAATCATCGTCATCACCGGGCTGGCAGCCGCCTTCGGCTTGCTGCTGGGGCCGGTCGGCGCGGCACTTGCCGCGGCAATCGCGTTCCTGACGTCCGCCACCGCGACGATCGACAAGGCCGCCGGGGAATGGCTCGACCATCGCCTGGTCTGCCTCGACAAGGACAACCCGAAATGCGCCGTCGGCATCGTCTCCTACAATCCGTTCCGCAGCGATCTCGGCGCCTTCGACAACGACCAGTATTTCGACGTCATACTGATGCCGCATCCGACGACCGAAATCCTCAACGCCGAAACCAACGAGGCGGCTTTGGCCGCCGCCAATCGCTACAATGCCGACGGCACCGTCGTCGCGGAATTCGCCGCCAGCATCACGGCCCATCCGGCGAACGACATTCTCAACGACGGCTTTCAGGGTCATGAATTGCTGTTGCCGCGCGATGACCTGAAGGCGGATCTGGGCTACGCACCCGCCGACGATCATGCCCGCTGGGGCTTGCACTGCGAGGCCGAGGGCGACTTCTGGATCAAGATGCGCCAATGGGCGCCGGCCATCGTCATCCTGTTGACGGCGGCCCTGGTCGTCACGGCGGCCGCGGCGGCCGCCGGCGCCAGTGTCGGAGCGGCTGTCGGCTGCGCCATAGGGTCGTTCTTCCTGGGTGCGCTGGGCTGCGCCATCGGCTCGTTTCTGGGAGGATTGCTCGGAGCGGCCATTGGCGGCGCCATCGGCGGCGCGGCGTCCTACTTCGGTGGGGTCAAGCCGGTCCTGCAAGGGCTGTTCAACTGGAACCCCGGCAACGTCGAGGACGCCAATGTCGGCGACAAGGCGCTCGGCCCCATCAGGATGGGCGATCATGTCGCCGTCCTCGGCGAACATGTCTATGACGGCTATCACAAAGGCTGGCACGAGTTTCATCCGCTGATGGCGGTGGTCAAATTCGATGCGGCCGCCGGTGTCGACGCAAAACACTATCTTCAGTGGACCCCGGACTTTCCCGACACGGGCACAGCCCCGCCCAAACCGCCGGGCGAGACCACCGACCTCACCGCGCAGGATATGCGTGACGGACTTGGCAGCGCCGCGTTCAGGACACGCTGCGAAAACCTGCGCAGAACCTGGTGCGCCATGCTGAACGAAGCGTTCGATCCGGACACCAAACGAACACAGCAGGGGCTGGACCAGCGCTGGACCATTCATCCGATGGTCGATGGTTGCATCCCGCAGGAGAAGCCACCAGCACCGCATGTCGGGTGATGCCATCGGCGTCCGACACGCGAAACCGTGATAACGTCGATTGCCTTTCAATCTTGACTAACCCATTCATGAATTGATACTCGGACGCACCCGCACCGCGGACAACCCGAGGAGTAGCTTATGAAATCCCCCCTTCTTGCCCTGGCCAGCGTAGCGGCGCTTGCAATCAGCCTGGCCGCCGGTCCGGCGACGGCCGAAGATGCCGGCATCATCGTCTATAACGCTCAGCATGAAAGCCTGGCCAAGGATTGGGCCAAAGGGTTCACCAAGGAAACCGGCAT
Organism: Mesorhizobium sp. ES1-3; assembly: GCF_020164795.1. NCBI lineage: Bacteria > Pseudomonadati > Pseudomonadota > Alphaproteobacteria > Hyphomicrobiales > Phyllobacteriaceae > Mesorhizobium > Mesorhizobium sp. ES1-3. Next base: position 100,304 of record NZ_JAIUGW010000012.1, on the reverse strand, counting down.
CAAGGTCACCTTGCGCAATGGCGGCGACAGCGACTTCTCCAACCAGATCGTCGCCGAAGGCGCCGCCTCGCCCGCCGACGTGTTTCTGACGGAAAATTCGCCGGCCATGGTGCTGGTCGAAATGGCCGGCCTGTTCGCGCCGGTCGACGCCGACACGCTGGCTCAGGTCCCGCGGGACTATCAGGCATCCAGCGGCAGATGGGTGGGCGTCGCCGCGCGCAGCACCGTTTTTGCCTACAACACGACCAAGCTCAAGGCCGATCAGTTGCCCAAGTCGATGCTCGATCTCGCCGACCCGAGCTGGAAGGGCCGCTGGGCCGCCTCTCCCTCGGGCGCAGATTTCCAGGCCATCGTCAGCGCGCTGCTGCAGCTCAAGGGCGAGGCCGCCACAGCCGACTGGCTGAAGGCGATGAAGGAGAACTTCACCGCCTACAAGGGCAACAGCACCGTGATGAAGGCGGTCAATGCCGGCGAGATCGAAGGCGGCGTGATCTACCACTATTACTATTTCGGCGATCAGGCCAAGACCGGCGAAAACTCCAGGAACGTCGCGCTGCACTATTTCAAGAACCAGGATCCGGGCGCTTTCGTATCGGTCTCCGGGGGCGGCGTGCTGGCCTCGAGCAAGCATCCCAAGGAAGCGCAGGCCTTCCTGAAATGGGTGACCGGCAAGGGTGGCCAGGACGTGTTGAAGAACGGAACCTCCTTCGAATATGCGGTCGGCAAGGGCGCGCAGTCCAATCCGAAGCTGGTGCCGCTGGTCGATCTGCAGGCGCCGAAAGTCGACCCCACGACGCTGAACTCCAAGAAGGTCACCGACCTGATGACCGCAGCCGGCTTGCTTTAGTCATCGTTCTTCCTAATAAGGACGTCAAACCGTGCTCCTGCGGGAATTCACCTTCCGCGGCAGCGTTTTGTTCCGAGATGCATTCGTCCATGACGACACGCTGCTTATCCGACCGCGACCGTGGTCCCCTGATTGCCGCCGCCGGGCGGCATTGGCGCGGCGTGTGAGCTGATGCAGTCCGCGGTCGATCTCGCACGCTCGGGCCTGCCGCCCAAGATGCGCCGAAGGACGCAGCGGCGGGCGGCGCCCTGGCTTGTCGCCGCCGCCATATCAGTCTCCCTGCTGGCGTTGGTGCCGCTCGCTTTCATCATCTGGATCGCGGTGCAGACCGGCTGGGAGACCGTTTCGGCACTGGTCTTCCGGCCACGTGTCGGCGAACTGCTGGTCAACACCGGCCTGCTGGTGCTGCTGGCCGTGCCGATCGCCATCACCTTGTCGGTGACGCTGGCCTGGCTGACCGAACGCAGCGACCTGCCCGGTGCCCGGTTCTGGTCCTGGCTCTGCGTGGCGCCGCTCGCCATCCCCGCTTTCGTACACTCCTATGCATGGATCACCATGGTGCCGGGGCTGCACGGCCTGTGGGCCGGTGTGCTGGTCTCCGTCATTGCCTATTTCCCCTTCCTCTATCTGCCGGTGTCGGCGGCGCTGCGTCGCCTCGATCCTGCCCTGGAGGATGCCGCGGCGGCACTCGGCCTCGGACCCTGGCGCGTGTTCTGGCGTGTCGTGTTGCCGCAGCTCAGGCTCGCAATATGCGGCGGCTCGCTGCTGGTCGGACTGCATCTGCTGGCCGAATATGGCCTCTACGTCTTCATCCGCTTCGACACCTTCACCACCGCGATCGTCGACCAGTTCCAGTCGACCTTCAACGGCCCGGCCGCCAACATGCTGGCCGGCGTGCTGGTGACCTGCTGCTTCGTGCTGCTCGGCCTCGAAGTGCTGGTGCGCGGCGAGGAGCGTTATGCCCGTGTCGGCTCGGGTGCTGCGCGATACCAGCAACGCATGAACCTCGGCCGCGTCACCCTCCCCAGTCTGCTGCTGCTCGTCGTCACCACATTGCTGGCGCTTGGCGTTCCGTTCGTGACCATCGGGCGCTGGCTCCTCGCCGGCGGCGCCGATGTCTGGCGCTTCGACGAAATCGGCCTGGCACTCGGCCAGACGCTGTTCCTGTCGCTTGCCGGCGCGTTGCTTGCCACCGTCGCGGCGATGCCGATGGCCTGGATCTCGATCCGCGCGCCCGGACCGCTGCAGCGCCTTCTGGAGGGATGCAACTACATTGTCGGCTCGCTGCCGGGTGTCGTCATTGCGCTGGCGCTGGTCACCATCACCGTGCGCATCGCGCTGCCACTCTACCAAACCCTGTTCACCATCCTGGTCGCGTACTCCCTGATGTTCCTGCCGCGTGCCCTGGTCAGCCTGCGCGCGTCGATCGCGCAGGCCCCGGTCGAGCTCGAACGCGCCGCGTCCAGCCTCGGCCGGCGGCCGCTCAACGCGCTGTGGTCGACGACAATCCGCCTGTCGGCGCCGGGTGCCGCCGCCGGCATGGCGCTGGTGGCGCTCGGCATCATGAACGAATTGACCGCCACCCAGATGCTGGCGCCGAACGGCACCCGCACGCTGGCCATGGCGTTCTGGTCCTACAGCGGCGAGATCGACTACGCCTCGGCGGCCCCTTACGCCTTCATCATGGTGGCGATGTCGCTGCCCCTGACCTGGCTGCTCTACGTCCAATCGAAACGGATGGCCGGACGATGAGCTTTCTCGAACTCGGCAATCTGCACAAGCGTTACGGCCCGGTCGCCGCACTTGCCGGCGTCGACCTGAACGTCGCCAGCGGCAGCCGCACCGCGATCGTGGGACCTTCCGGCTGCGGCAAGACGACCTTGCTGCGGCTGATCGCCGGCTTCGAGGCGCCCGATCAGGGCCGCATCGTGCTCGACGGGCAGGTGCTGGCCAATGGCGGCACCGCTGTGCCGGCGTATCGCCGCGGTATCGGCGTGGTGGCGCAGGACGGCGCCCTGTTCCCGCATCTGACCATTTCGGACAACATCGGCTTCGGCATGGCACGGGACGACGACAAGCGCACCGAGCGCATCGTCGAGCTTGCCTACATCGTGGGACTCGACAAGGCGATCCTCAAACGCCGCCCGCACGAACTCTCCGGCGGCCAGCAGCAGCGCGTGGCACTGGCCCGCGCCATGGCGATGAAGCCGCGGCTGATGCTGCTCGACGAGCCGTTCTCGGCGCTTGACACCGGCCTGCGCGCCTCGATGCGCAAGGCGGTGGCCGAGCTTCTGGAGGCGGCCGGCATCACCACCATACTGGTGACTCACGATCAGGCCGAGGCGCTGTCCTTCGCCAGCCAGGTGGCGGTGATGCGCGACGGGAAATTTTCCCAGGTCGGTACGCCGCGCGAGCTTTATCTCAAGCCGAAGGACAGGATGATCGCCGAGTTCCTCGGCGATGCCATCATCCTGCCGGCGAGCATTTCGGGCGGCTTCGCCAGTTCGCCGCTCGGCCGCATCGCCGTCGACGCGCCGGACAGCCGCGATGTCGCCCGCATCATGCTGCGGCCGGAGCAGATCGGGCTCAAACGCACCTCGCGCGAGGGAATGTCGGGCACGCCCGATATGTTGTTCGGCGAGGTGACGGAGTCCGAATTCGCCGGCTCGACATGCACGATCGCGGTGCGGCTCCTGAACAGCCCCGATCCGCCGGACGCCGCCGCGATCGGCGGCACGCCGCTGATCCTGCGCAAATCCGGCATGGACGCGCCGGCGGTCGGCGAGATCGTGCGGCTGACCGTGTCGGGCAAGGCGCACGTCTTCTCTTGAGCTCGACGGCTGAAGGCGCAGAACCCACGCGCGTATCGGAAATCAAAGCGCCGGTTCGGGCACGGAAGCCTTGAAGACATCGAGACGGGTGCCTGTCTCCGACGAGAAGAAGTGCATGTCGTCCGGCGAGATCTTCAGGCCGACGGTGCTGCCGGGCTCGGGGTGAACGGCCTCCGAGGTCATCACCGAGAACGGCGCGCCGTCGAGGTCGACATAGATGACCCGCCCCGCGCCAAGTTCCTCGACGAGGTCGACAGTGGCATCGAGCGCACCGGCTGTTCCCGGTGCCACTAGCCGCACCGCTTCCGGCCGGATGCCCATCGCGACCTTCGTGCCGACCGGCAGGCCGGCGCGGGCCATGGCCAGGCGGCGGCTGCCGCCGAGCAGCGACAGCCCGTCGAGTTCGACCGTGCCTTCAAGGATGTTCATGGCCGGCGCGCCGACGAAAGTGGCGACGAAGCGGCTGGCCGGGCGGGTGTAGATTTCACCTGGCGTGCCGACCTGTTCGACCCGTCCGCCATTCATCACCACCAGCCGGTCGGCCAGCGTCATCGCCTCGACCTGGTCGTGGGTGACGAAGACGGAGGTGGCGTTCAGCCGGCGATGCAGCTTGCGGATTTCCGAGCGCATCTGCACGCGCAGCTTGGCGTCGAGATTGGACAGCGGCTCGTCGAACAGGAAGACCTTTGGCTCGCGGATCATCGCGCGGCCCATGGCGACGCGCTGCCTCTGGCCGCCGGAAAGCGCCATCGGCTTGCGATCGAGCAGATGCTCGAGCTCCAGCGTGCGGGCCACCGCCTGGATGCGCTGCGTGCGCTCGGCCGAGGGAACACCGGCGACCTTGAGCGAATAGCCGATGTTCTGGGCCACGCTCATATGCGGATAAAGCGCGTAGTTCTGGAACACCATGGCGCAGCCGCGTTCGCGCGGCTCGAGCTTGTTGACTACCGTGCCGTCGATGGCGACCGTGCCCTCGGAAATCTCCTCCAGCCCGGCGATCATCCTGAGCAGCGTGGACTTGCCGCAGCCGGACGGCCCGAGGATGACGACGAATTCGCCAGAGGCGAAGTCGAGATCGACGCCATGCACGACCTGCGTCTTGGCATAGTTCTTCTTGACGCCGCGTATTGCGATGGAGGCCATCTTTTGTCTCCTTGTTACTTCTCGGTGGCGATCAGGCCGCGCACGAACCAGCGCTGCATGAGCACCACGACGATCAGCGGCGGCAGCATGACGATAAGCGTTCCGGCCATGGCGATGTTCCATTCCGGAATGCCGCCGACATTGGGGATGAGCTGCTTGAGTTCGGTGACCGCCGTCGCGTGCGACTGGTCGGTGGTGATGAGCAGCGGCCACAGATACTGGTTCCATGCCCACAGGAACATGATGGTGCCGAGCGCGGCCATGTTGTTGCGCGACAAGGGCAGCAGGATGTCGATGAAGAAACGCAGTGCGCCGGCGCCGTCCATGCGCGCCGCCTCGGTCAGCTCGTCCGGCACGGTCAGGAAGAACTGCCGGTAGAGGAAGGTGCCGGTGGCGGTGGCGATCAGGGGCAGGATCAGCCCGGTATAGGAATTGAGCAGCCCGAGGCTGAGCGAAACCTCGACGCCCGAGACCTTCCCGATCAGCCAGCTCAGCCCGGTGAGGTCGAGGATGGTCTGGTAGGGCGACAGCACATTGGCGACGACCGCGTAGGTCGGCACGATGCGCACTTCCAGCGGCAGCATCAGCGTGACGAAGATCAGCCAGAAGATGAAGGTGCGGCCGGGATAGCGGAAATAGACGATCGAGAAGGCGGTCAGCGCCGAGATGATTACTTTGCCGGCCGCGACCCCGGCAGCCATGATGAAGCTGTTGAGCAGCTTGGGGCCAAGGTCGGCTGTCGTCCACGCCGTCTTGATGTTTGTCCAGAAATCGTTGCCCGGCAGCAGCGACATCGGCACGTCGTTGACATCCCTGAGATTGTGCGACGCGGCCACGGCCACAACCACGAACGGCGCGATGCAAAGTACAAAGCCGACAAACAGGATCAGATGGGTGAAGAAGTTGAGAAACGGGGTGCGCTCGACCATATCAGTCTCACCTGTAGTGCACGCGCCGCTCGATGAAGCGGAACTGGAAAATGGTCAGCACGACGATGAGCAGCATCAGGATGATGCTCTGCGCGGCGGCGCCCGAATAATCGAGGCCTTTGAAGCCATCGGAATAGATCTTGTAGACCATCAGATTGGTGGCATTCGCCGGGCCGCCCGCCGTCATGATGTCGACGATGCCGAACGAATCCTGGAAGCTTTCCGTGATGTTGATGACCAGCAGGAAGAAGATCGTCGGCGTGATCAGCGGGAACTGGATGTCCCAGAAACGCCTCATGACCCCGGAGCCGTCCATCGCGGCGGCTTCGATGAGTGAGCGCGGGATGGCCTGGAACGCGGCGAGGAAGAAGATGAAGTTGTAGCCGACATATTTCCACGAGAAGGCGATGATGATCGAAGCCATGGCATCGGTGCCGTCGAGGCCGGGATCCCAGAAGCCGGGCCAGACCTGGTTGACCACGGCCATGAAGCCGGCTTCCGGCGCCAGGATGAAGCGGAACGCCATCGCCAGGGCCGGTGCGGCGATGCCGTAGGGCCAGATCAGCACCACGCGATAGAGACGCGAGCCGGCAAGCTGGCGGTCGGTGAGCGCGGCGAGCACGAGCGCGACGAACATCGCAAGCCCTGTGCTGATGCCGGCAAAGACAAGGCTGGCGGTAATCGAGTTCCAGTAATCGGCGTTGGCCAGGATCGAGCGGAAATTGTCGAGCCCAACCCAGATGTTGCCGCCGCCCCAGGGCTGCTGCAGCGTCAGTGACCAGTATACGGCCTGGCCGGCAGGCCAGTAGAAGAACGTGAAGATCAGGAGGAGCTGCGGCACCGCGAAAAGGATGCCGATCGTCCAACTGCCGAAAGTGACGCGTTTTTCCATCGGTCCGCCGTGGCCGCGGAACGGCCAGCCCAAAGCAAGATAAGATTATATACGAAACGGCCGCCCGTCGAATCTCGGCGGGCGGCCTCGGCAATCTTTGAAATCAGGGCAGGGTCTTGCCCGGATAGGTCTGCTGGAAGCGGTCGAGGATGGCGTTGCCGTTCTTGACCAGCGTGTCGAGGCCTTCCTGCACGCTGACCTTGTTGGCGAAGATCGCCTGCATCTGCGTGCCGAACTCGGCGCGGATCTGGGTGAAATTACCCAGGCGGATACCGCGGGTGATTTCGGTGGGCTCGGACGCGGTCAGGCTGGCGATCGCGACTTCGCGGCCCTTGTAAGGCGCCTTGTCGTAGAAGCCCTGGGCCTTCATGTAGTCGAAGCCCGACTTCGTCACCGGAATGTAGCCGGTGTTGGTCGACCAGAACAAGGCGGTCTTGGGATCGTGGATGAAGTTGAGGAACGCGGCCGCGCCCTTGTACTCGGCGTCCGACTTGCCGGAGAGCACCCACAGCGAAGCGCCGCCGACCAGCGAATTCTTGCGCTCGGTACCGGCATAGACCGGCAGTTCGGCGACATCCCACTTCATGCCTTCCTTCTGCGTCTTGCCGACAGTGCCGTGATCGCCGACCGAGGTCATGATCACCTGGCAGGTGCCCGAGGCGAAGGCCTGGACCATGTCCTGGCCGAGGTCCTTGGACTTGATCTTGATCAGGCCGGCGTCATACCACTTCTTGAGGTCGGTGACGTACTGGACGAACTTGGTCTTGTTGACCTCGAGACGCGCATCGAGGCCGTCATAGCCGTTGTTCTTGGTGGCGATCGGCTGGTTGTGGATGGCCGAGAACTGCTCCATCAACTGCCAGCTTTCATTGGCCGAGATGTTGATCGCCATCGGGCATTCATAGCCGGCGTCCTTCATTGCCTGAAGGTCGGCGCCGACGTCTTCCCAGGTCTTGGGCGCCTCGGTCTTGCCGATCTTGGCGAAGGCGTCCTTGTTCCAGTACATCAGCGCGGTCGAGGAATTGAACGGGAAGGACAGCATCTCGCCCTTCGAGGTCGCGTAGTAGCGGGCGATGCCGGGGAAGTAGTCGGCGTAGTCGATCTTGTAGCCGTTTTCTTCCATCAGCTTGTCGGCGGGCTTGTAGGCGCCCGACAGCATCATCGTGGCGGTGCCGACGTCATACACCTGCACGACGGCGGGCTGTTTGCCGGCGCGGAAGGCGGCGATGGTGTTCTGCAGCGTGGCGTCGTAGTTGCCCTGGCTGGTGCAGACGACTTCATAATCGGACTGCGAAGCGTTGAAGTTCTTGCACAGCGTATCGACGACGCGGGCGAGGTCGCCCGACAGGCCGAACCAGAAGTCGAATTTTACCGGCTCCGCAAAGGCAGGAACCGCGAGCGCGGTGCTGAGCGCGCCTGCGGCAAGGGCAGCGAGGCCCCGCTTGATGATCATCATGGTTTCTTCCCTCTTGAATGACTGTTGACAAGGGTCTTGCGCAAGTCCTTGCCCGCTCTCTTAGAGAAGGTATGTGACAGTTCTGTTGTGGCCTCCCGGGCCTGTGGACAGCTGGTCTTTCCTCCCCCTCGGCGGTTGCGCCAGCATGAAAGCGTTACACCGGCGCCTTAGGTAGCTAGGGCGGCTCTCGCGGACGTAAAGACCGTTATGGTTATCCGGCTAAAGGGACGACGAAGTGCTGGTGAGATGAGACCTGACCGGCCACGGCAAGCGCACTGCGATGCGCACCGACCGCCATGATGGCAGCCTCGTCCTGCTCGAGCCGAGCGGGCGCTCGGTCTAGCTCACGACCCGAGCGCCGTCTCGACCAGCCGCTTGGCGTCGGGCCCGGACCATTCGGCCGGACCGTTCATATGGGCGATCAGGCAGCCGTCGCCGTCGATCAGCATGGTGACGGGCAGGCCGAGCGCCAGACCGCGCGCCTTGAGGTCGTTGAACAGCGTCATCGTCGAATCCCGGTAGTAGCCGAGCGTGTGCACACCGGTATCGGCGAGAAACTTCTTCGGCTTCACATCGTCGCCGGCATCGACGTTGACGGCGACGACCTGAAAGGCGTCGCTGCCTTTCTCCTTTTGCAGCGCATCGAGCGCCGGCATTTCGGCACGGCATGGCGCGCACCACGTAGCCCAGAGATTGAGCAGCACCGTCTTGCCGGCATGGTCGGCGATCGTCATCGGCTTGCCGTCCGGACCGTTGAAGGCGAGGCTCCTCATCGACTGCGGCGGATCGGCCGGCAAAAGTGCCGCGACCTCGCCGGTGGCCGCGGCCGCGACCTTCTTGGCGCGATCGCTCTTGGCGGCGCAGGCGACGTCGTCCTTGCTGCTGCTTGCGGCTACTTGGGGCGCGGCGTTTTGGGGCGCGGCGTTGTTGCCAGACCGGCTCTCGCTGACATATACCGCGACCGCGCCGGCCAGCGCTCCCGCCACCAGGGCGGCGAGGATCAGGCGCGGGGTCGGGAAAAATCTGTTTCCGTCTGCCATGTTATCAAAACTGCTCCGAAGCACGGGTTATAGCCATGAGCGACAAAAAGACCAGCAACCAGATGTGGGGCGGACGATTTGCCTCGGGTCCGGCCGCGATCATGGAAGCGATCAACGCGTCGATCTCGTTCGACCGCAAACTCTACGCGCAGGACATAAGAGGCTCGATCGCCCATAGCGAGATGCTGGCGCAAACGGGCATTATTTCGGCGTCCGATCAAGAAAAAATCGCTCACGGGCTGAACACGATCCTGAAAGAGATCGAAACCGGCAGCTTCGAGTTTTCGACGAAGCTGGAAGACATCCACATGAATGTCGAGGCCCGCCTCGCCGATCTGATCGGGTCGGCGGCCGGCCGGCTGCACACCGCGCGTTCGCGCAACGACCAGGTGGCGGTCGATCTGAGGCTCTGGGTCAAGGACGAATGCTTCCGTGTCGCCGAGGCGTTGAAAGGCCTGATCATGGCCCTCCTGGCGCGAGCCGAGGAACATGCGGCGACCGTCATGCCGGGCTTCACCCATATGCAGGCGGCGCAGCCGGTGACCTTCGGCCATCATTGCATGGCCTATGTCGAAATGTTCGCGCGCGACCTGTCGCGCGTGCGCGACGCCATCGAACGGATGGACGAGAGCCCGCTCGGCGCCGCCGCCCTTGCCGGCACCAGCTTCCCGATCGACCGCCACCAGACCGCCAGGGCGCTCGGTTTCCGCGAGCCGATGCGCAATTCGCTAGACAGCGTCTCCGACCGCGATTTCGCGCTGGAGTTCCTCGCCATGGCTGCGATCTGCGCCACACATATGTCGCGGCTGGCGGAGGAGATCATCATCTGGTCGACGCCGCAATTCGGCTTCATCAGGCTGTCGGACAGCTTTTCCACCGGCTCTTCGATCATGCCGCAAAAGAAGAACCCCGACGCTGCCGAACTGGTGCGTGGCAAGACCGGCCGCGTCAACGGCCATCTGATCGGGTTGCTGACGGTGATGAAGGGCATGCCTTTGACCTATGGCAAGGACATGCAGGAAGACAAGGAATCGGTGTTCGACGCCGCCGAGACGCTCGACCTGATGCTGGTGGCGATGACCGGCATGGTCTCGGACATGACGGTCAATGCCGCCGCGATGAAGAAGGCCGCCGGCTCTGGCCACGCCACCGCCACCGACCTCGCCGACTGGCTGGTGCGTAGCTTGGGTCTGCCGTTCCGCGAGGCGCATCATGTCACCGGCCGCGCGGTGGCGCTGGCCGAAGACAAGAAGGTCAGCCTGGAGAAGCTTTCGCTGGAGGATCTGCAATCGATCAACCCCGGCATCACACCCGACATATTCTCGGTGCTGGCGGTGCAAAACTCGGTCAAGAGCCGCACCAGCTTCGGCGGCACCGCGCCATCGGAAGTGCGGAAGCAGATACGCGCCTGGAAAAAGCGCATCGCCAAGGCGTGATCCCCGATTTTGCGATCAGCAATATGCGGGGTGCAATACGCTGAGAACTCGGCTAAAAGCGGCGGCTGGCAAACGTTTCGGACGGATGGATCAATGACCGGAAGCAGGATTTTGGTGACGCTGACGCTGCTTGCGGCGCTTGCCTCCGTGACCGCCTGCGGCCGCAAGGCCGGTCTCGACACGCCCTACGAGGCGGCCGTCCAGGCGCGCAAGGATGCCGAAAAAGCCCACCAGCCCGTGCCGCCGGAACCGGAAAAACCGGTCGTGGACAAGAAGTTCATCCTCGACCCGCTGATCTAGCCCCGATGAAGGCGGGATTGGTCCTTCCAAACCCGATCGCATCGTGCCCCAACTTCCGGAACCACTCTCGTGAACCATTTCGACTACCGCGACGGCGTGCTGCATGCCGAGGACGTGGCGATCCCTGATATCGCCGCGCAGGTCGGCACGCCGTTCTACTGCTATTCGACGGCGACTCTGACCAGGCACTATCGTGTCTTCATCAAGGCCTTTGCCGGGCTCGACACGCTGGTCTGCTACGCCATGAAGGCCAATTCCAACCAGGCCGTGCTGCGTACCCTGGCCAGGCTCGGCGCCGGAGCCGACGTGGTCTCGGAAGGCGAACTGCGCCGGGCGCTGGCCGCCGGCGTCCCACCGAGCAAGATCCTGTTCTCCGGTGTCGGCAAGACGGCGCGTGAAATGGACTTTGCGCTGGAGGCCGGCATCCTTTGTTTCAACGTCGAATCCGAGCCGGAACTCGAACTTCTGTCGGCACGCGCCTCGGCTCTCGGCAAGGTGGCGCCGGTCTCGCTGCGCATCAATCCCGATGTCGACGCCAGGACCCACAAGAAGATCTCAACCGGCAAGGCCGAGAACAAGTTCGGCATTCCGTGGCAGCGGGCGCGCCAGGTCTATGCCCGCGCGGCTACGCTTCCGGGCATCAGGATCACCGGCATCGATACCCATATCGGCAGCCAGATCACCGATTTGCAGCCCTTCGACGACGCCTTCGCCCTGCTTGTCGAGCTGGTCGGCGCGCTGCGCGCCGACGGCCACGCCATCGAGCATATCGACCTCGGCGGCGGCCTCGGCATTCCCTACCGCGTCGACAACAACCCGCCCCCGTTGCCCGACGCCTATGCCCAGATCGTCCGCAAGCATGTGACCAAGTTGGGCCTGAAGGTGATGTTCGAGCCGGGCCGACTGATCGTTGGCAATGCCGGCATCCTGGTGTCGGAAGTAATTTTCGTGAAGGAAGGCGACGCCAAGAACTTCCTCGTCGTCGACGCCGCCATGAACGACCTGATCCGGCCGACGCTCTACGACGCCTTCCACGAAATCAGGCCGGTCGTGCAGCCGCCGGCCGATACGCCGCGCATGATGGTCGACGTGGTCGGCCAGGTCTGCGAGACCGGTGACTATCTCGGCCTCGATCGCGACCTGCCCAGGCTGAAGGCGGGCGATCTCGTCGCCGTTTCCACCGCCGGCGCCTATGGCGCGGTCCAGGCCGGCACCTACAACACCCGTCTGCTGGTCCCGGAGGTGCTGGTCGACGGCGACCGTTTCCATGTCGTGCGTCCGCGGCTGACCTATGAAGAGCTGATCGGCCTGGATTCCGTGCCGGACTGGCTTGCATAGACCGGAAACTCTGTACGGGGAGGAAATCATGTCGCAGGGCAATACCGTCACTCGCGAACGCATTGCCGCGATGGAACCGCGCATCCGCCCCTATATCAGGCACACGCCGGTACTGCGCGTCGACATGGCCGACTTCGACCGGCCGCCATTGGCGATCGACCTCAAGCTCGAATGCCTGCAGCATTCCGGCTCATTCAAGGCGCGCGGCGCCTTCACCAACCTTATGGAGCGGTCGGTTCCCGAGGCTGGCGTCGTCGCCGCATCGGGCGGCAACCATGGCGCGGCGGTCGCCTATGCCGCCATGCGGCTTGGCCACAAGGCGACCATCTTCGTTCCCGAAGTGAGCCCACAGGCCAAGCTGGACCGCATTCGCGGCTACGGTGCCGACCTCGTCATCGGTGGCGCCCGCTATGCCGAGGCGCTGGCGGCCAGCGAACGTTTCGCCGAGCAAACCGGCGCCTTGCAGATTCACGCCTTCAACCAGGAGGAAACGCTTGTCGGCCAGGGCACGCTCGGGCTCGAAATCGAAAGCGATCTGCCTGAGATCGACACGCTGCTGGTCGCCGTCGGCGGTGGCGGCCTGATCGGCGGTATCGCCGCCTGGTATGCCGGCCGCATCCGCATCGTCGCCGTCGAGCCCGAGGGCGCGCCGACGCTTCACCGCGCGTTCGAGGCCGGCCATCCGGTCGACGCTCCGGCCGAAGGCATCGCTGCCGATTCGCTGGCGCCAAAGCGCGTCGGCGAAATGATGTTCCCGATCGCCGAAGCCTTCGTCGAACGCTCCATCCTGGTCAGCGACGACGACATCATCGCCGCCCAGAAGGCGCTCTGGAACCGCGTGCGCATCATTTCGGAACCAGGTGGTGCCGCCGCCTTCGCCGCGATCCTGTCCGGCCGCTACGCGCCGGCGCCGGGCGAACGGGTCGCAGTGCTGGTCTGTGGCGCCAACGCAAACCCCGCCAATTTCTGATTGCAACCATTTCGGCCGGTTTCACGTTTTCTCAAACTGCCTCGCCTTTGCCGTGTTTGCTGGTATTCTTCGAGTCGTGAGGCTTGGGCTATCCTGCCCCGCCTCGCAGCATGATCCCGAAAGTGGAATCCGGTTTTCGGAACAGATCATGCTCAAAGAGATAGAGCCCCATTCCGGTCCTTTCAGGACGGAACAGGCTCTCGGAAGGGCCGATGACGCAACGACCCATCTTCAGCACCGATCGCGGCCTGGCCGGACGCCTGGCGTTGAGCCGGATGGCGACGCGGGTCTCGATGATGGTCGAGCGCGGCTGGCCGCTGCTGCTCCCGCTCATTGTTGTTGCCAGCCTGTTCCTCAGCGCCTCCTGGTTCGGCATTTTTCCCCGGCTACCGGATGTGGTGCGCATCGGCCTTGTCGCCGTGTTCGGCCTGGCAGGGCTGGCCGCGCTTTATCCGCTGCGCTTTTTCCGCATGCCAGGCGCCGCCGAGGTCGATCGCCGAATCGAGGCCGCCAACAGACTGCTGCACAGCCCCGTGCAGGTGCAGAGCGACCGACCCAGCGGCCACGAAAGCAGTTTCTCGCAGGCGCTCTGGCGCGAGCACCAGAAACGCATGGCTGGAAGGCTCGACAGTCTCGGCGCCGACCTGCCGCGCACGCGCGTGCCGGAACGCGACCCCTGGGGACTGCGCGCCGTGGCGGCGCTCCTGCTCGTCAACGCCTTTGCCTTCTCCTTCGGGCCGACCGGCGGCAGGCTGAGCGATGGGTTCAGCGCACATGGCACGCTCGACGCCGTGCCGCCACGCATCGACGCGTGGGTGACGCCGCCGGCCTATACCGGCAAGCCGCCGATCTTCCTGACCGCCGATGCCAACCAGGCGACGCCGACCTTCACCATTCCGGAAGGCAGCGATGTCTCCTTGCGTGTCACCGGAGGCTCGGGCGAGGAAACGCTTGCCTATGCCGACAAGGATGGCAACGCACGCGCCATCGACCCGCAAGCCGCCGCCAAGCCGGCAGCAAGCCCGGCGGTGCCGTCCCCCGCCTCGTCTTCGAAGATACGCCAGTTCATCGGCAAGCTGACCGGCGACGGCACGCTGACGCTGAAGTCCGGCGACGACCAACTCGGCCGCTGGGCCTTCGCCGTGTTGCCGGACAAGCCGCCGCAGATCCGCTTCGTCGGTGAGCCCAAGCGCGCCGCCAACGGCGCCTTTGAGCTCAACTACCAGATCGATGACGACTACGGCGCCGCGACCGCCAAGGCGGTCTTCGCGCTGGCCGATCCGCAGGCGCCGGGTGCGCATCCGCTCTACGGCCCACCTGACATGCCCCTGACGCTGCCACGCCGCGGCGGCAAGTCGAATGCCGCCCGCACCACGAAGGATCAGACCGAGCATGTCTGGGCCGGCAGCAGCATCAAGCTGACGCTGGTCGCCACCGACGACGCCGGACACACCGCGTCCAGCGAAACCAAGACACTGGTAATGCCAGAGCGGCCGTTCACCAACCCGCTGGCGCGCGCCGTGATCGAACAGCGCCGCCTGCTCGCGCTCGACGCCAAAGCCAAGCCGCGCGTGCTCGACCTGATGGAGGCCATCACGCTGCGGCCCGAAGACACGTTCGGCAACATGTCCCACTACCTCGCCATCATGAGCGCGATGAGCCGGCTGAAACTGGCCGGGAACGACGATCAGCTGCGCGGCGAGGTCGCCTATCTCTGGGAAATCGCGCTCGGCATCGAGGAGGGCAACCTTTCTGCCGCCGAAAAGCGGCTGCGCCAGGCGCAGCAGGCGTTGCAGGACGCCATCAAGAACGGCGCCAGCGACGCCGAGATCGAGAAGGCGATGAAGGAATTGCGCGAGGCGATGAACCAGTTCCTGCAGGAGTTCGCCGAACGCGCCAAGCAGAACCCGAACGCCCCGCAAATGAAGCAGAACGGCCAGGAACTGCGCCAGAGCGACATCGACCGCATGATGGACCAGATCGAGAATCTGGCGAAGTCGGGCGATCGCGACAAGGCGCAGCAATTGCTGTCGCAGCTGCAGGACATGATGAACAATCTCCAGGCCGGCCGCCAGCAGCAGGGCGGTGAGCAGGACAGCCAGATGCGCCAGCAGATGGACAAGCTCGGCGAGATCCTGCGGCGCCAGCAGGAGATGATGAACGACACTTTCCGCATGGACCAGATGCAGCGCGGCGAGCGCCAGCGTGGCGAGAACCGCGACGAGCAGCTTGGCCAGGGCGGTGGCGAGAACCAGGACAAGCCGGGCGTTGGGCAGGACCGCGATCCGCTCGCCAGGCCGAAACCGATGACGCCGCAGGAATTCGCCGATGCGCTGAAGCAGTTGCAGGAAGGCCAGGGCCAGCTGAAGAGCGATCTCGAACAGCTGAAGAAGGGCCTCGAAGGCATGGGCATGGAGCCCAATGAAGGATTTGGCGAGGCCGGCAAGTCCATGGGCAGCGCCGAGAAGGCGCTTGGCGAGGGTCAGGGCGACGAGGCTGTCGGCCACCAGGGCCGGGCGCTCGAGGCGCTGCGCAAGGGCGCCAAGGACATGATGAAGCAGATGCAGGCCATGCAGGGCGACCAGGGCGGCAGCCAGGAAGGCGGTCGTCAGCAGGGCGCCGACCGTGATCCGCTCGGCCGGCCGCGCGCCAGCCGGGGTCCCGATTTCGGCGATTCGGTCAAAGTGCCCGACGAGATCGACGTGCAGCGCGCCCGCCAGATCCTGGAAGCGATCCGCAAGCGGCTCGGCAATGCGCTAAGCCCCGATATCGAGCGCAGCTATCTGGAACGGCTGCTGGAGCTGAAATAGCAAGCGGCGGGAGCAACCGGCGACATCTATGACGCGGGTTGGACCTGCCTGTTGACGAACGCCTCGCGGATCGCCTCCTGCATGCCGTCGATCGCCTCGCCTGACGCGTTCGGGTTGCGATGCATCACCACATTGGAGGAATCGATGTCGCCGAACCCGTCGGCGGCCGTGAGTTCGCGGCAGTCCACCGGGATGTTGCTGCGCGAAATCGGCGCGATCGCCAAGCCCGAGGTGACAGCAAGCTTCAGGCCGCCGGTGGTGTCGCTGGTATAGGCAACGCGATAGGCAAGGCCGCGCTGCTCCAGCGATTTGATGGCGAAATCCTTGCACCAGCTGGCCCGGTTGTAGAGGGCGATCGGCACCGGACGTTCCTCATGCATATGATGCAGGTTCGACGTCACCCAGACCGTCGGATCGTGCATCAGCACTTCGCCGCCAGATGGGTCCTGCCATTCGAACACCACGCACAGATCGAGTTCACCAGCGAGGAGTGCCGCGATCTGCGCCTCCGAATGGGCGTAGCGCACGGTGACCTCGACCTTGGTGTGGCGCTTCGAGAATGCGCCGAGCGCGCGCGACAGGATGGCGTGGCCATATTCCTCCGGAATGCCGATGCGCACGGGCCCGCCCAGCGGCGCCGCCGTCATCGAAGCAGCCGTCTCATCGAGCAGCGAGACGATACGGCGGGCATTGACGATGAGTTCGCCACCACGCCGCGTCAATGCGACACCGCGTGAACCGCGCTCGAACAGGCTGTCGCCGACCAGCTCTTCGAGCTTCTTCATCTGCATCGACACGGCCGACTGGGTTCGGCCGGCCTGCTCGGCGGCTCTCGTGAAATTGCCGGCCTCGGCGATGGCGACGAAGGTGCGCAGGAGATCGCTGTCGAGTGTTGGCCGCATCGCATCCATCATAAGAAAATTTGATTGCTGGCATCATTCCAATTCGTTTGCAACATGTCAAACGCCGGACGATAGTCGCCTCACCCATTGGATATGCAGCCGCGAAATCGGCTGCGGACCAACCAAAGAGTCCTCACTCGTGCCCGCTGCCCGAAAACGGTGGCGGGTTCTTTTTGATCTGGAGAGGGTCGCCGGATCATATGCGCGGGAGCCTGAACGCGGATGCAGAATAGGATGGTGCGCGGCATCCTGAGCCTGTGCCTGGGCGTGCTGGTCTTCTCGCTGCAGGACCCGCTCGTCAAAGCCGTGTCGAGCGGCTACCCGGTGACCGAGGTGATGGCGATCCGCTCGATCGTCGCCCTGCCGATCCTGTTCCTTCTCGTCCATGCCGATGTCGGGCTGCGCGCCATCCTGTCGCGGCGCTTCGGCATGCTGACCATGCGTGCCTTCATCCAGTTCACGTCCTACACGGTCTATTACCTGGCCATCGCCGCCCTACCGCTGGCCGACGCCGTGGCGCTCTATTTCATGGCGCCGCTCTGCATCATGGCGATGGCCGGCCCCTATCTTGGCGAGCGCGTTTCCTGGCAGACGCTGGCAACCGTGCTGATCGGCATGCTTGGCGTCCTGGTGATGCTGCGCCCCGGCGCCGGACTGTTCGATTGGGCGGCCTTGCTGTCGCTGGGATCGGCCGTGCTCTACAGCTTTTCGCAATTGATGGCCCGCAAGATCGGCAATACCGAATCCTCCACCGTGATGGCCTTCTACCAGAACGGCGCCTATCTGACCGGCGCGGCCGTGGTCGCCGGCACGTTCCACCTCGCCGGCATAACCCACGCCGTCCACCCGAGCCTCGAATTCCTGGTGCGGCCGTGGATCTGGCCGACACTGCCGGATTTCCTCAAGATGGCCGCGTGCGGTTTCGTTGCTTCTGCCGGCATGATCCTGCTCTCGCAGGGCTACCGGCTGGCGCCGGCCAATCGCGTCGCCACCTTCGAATATACCGGCATCCTGTGGTCGCCGCTGTGGGGCTTCCTGTTCTTCGCCGAGGTGCCACGCTCGACGACCGTGATCGGCGCGGCGCTCATCATCGGCGCCGGCCTGCTGGCGCTCAACACCGAGCGGCGGACCGGCCCGGCGCCGGCGCTTGTCGCCAGGGATCCGGCCTGATCAGGCGAAGCAGATCAGCGCCCGTTCGACGCGTGAACGGATCTCAGCCAGCGTGAAGGGCTTTTGCACGACGTCGAGGATAATGCCGTTCAATTCCTCGGCGCGCTCGCGCTGGTCGGCGTAGCCGGTCATCAGCATGATCTTCATCGCCGGAAAAAGTGCTGCGGCCGCAACCGCCATCTCGATGCCGTCCATCTCCGGCATGCGGATGTCGGAGACGACGAGATCGTAGCCGCCGTTTGCGGCGCGGATCAGCGAAAGCCCCTGCGCGCCGTCGGCGGCGATATCGATTGCGTGGCCGGCGCGTTCGAGCGCGCGGGCTGCGAGGGTGCGGACGGACTCATCGTCCTCGACGATCAGAAGCTTTGCCATGGCCGGCATATTTGGCGGGCAAAAGTTGACTTTTCCTGAAGGCGGAAGAGGTCGGCAAGTCTTTTTGGAAGTCGTTCAAGCATCGCCTTTGACGACGCCCACGAACGGCAGTTCGCGGAACGCATGCGAGACGTCCATGCCGTAGCCGACGACGAAATAATCGGGGCAGTCGAAGCCTACATAGTCGGCATTGAGCGCGGTCTGGCGGCGCATGCGCTTGTCGAGCAGCACGGCGATGGAACAGCTTTTCGCGCCACGCGACAGCATCAGGTCGCGCGTGAAGCTCAGCGTCTTGCCCGATTCCAGAATGTCGTCGATCAGCAGTACGTCGCGCCCGGCGACTTCATTGTCGATGTCGCGCAGCACCCTCACCTCGCCACTGGTGGTGCCGGCGCCGTAACTGGAGATGAAGATGAACTCGACCTCGGGCGACAGGCCGACATCGTGCATGGCGCGGATCAGGTCGGCTGCGAAGATGAACGAACCCTTCAGCACCGAAATCACCAGCAGATCGTGATAGTCGTGCCCGGCGATCTCCTTGGCGAGTTCGAGATTGCGCCGCGCGATCGCCGATGCCGAAAACAGGACTTCGATGTCCTTGCCGCGTACGATGGGCATTGCTGGTCTTCTCCGGTGATCGCCTACTCGGCGAAAGTAACCAAAACGGTTCTAACGCCGTTCTTAGGCACGTCGAGCCGGCTGGCAAAGCCGAATCTTTCGCCCGATGCCAGCGAGCGGCCGAATGTCCCCAACCTATAGCGGGTCGTGCGTCCGTCATTGCCCGTCACCCGGATTTCGAGCGGCGGCATTGTCGCCGGCCTCGTCCCATCATTGGCGGCCTCGCCATCGACGAACAGCACCGGATTGGCGCCCGAGGCATCGACGCGTGAGGTGACGCCTGAAATGGTCAGCGCCGACGCTTGCGTGCCGGCCAGGAACGGCGCCTGTCGCACTAGCGCATGACCGCCGGAGACCCAGAAGGCGGCAAGGGCTGCACCGATGCCGGCGATCCAGAAGATCGGCCCTCCACGTGATGCCGGCGGCCGTTTCGCTTGTGCTTCCGGCTTGCGCAGCATGTCCATGCCCTCGATGGGCGGGGGGACGATCGCACGCGGCGGCGGTGAATCGCTTTCCACCGTAGGGGCAAAGCGCGGCATCACTTCATAGTCCGCATCGATAATATCGGCCGCCGGACCGCGCACGATCCGGTCCGCCATGCCAATTGCCGGCGGTTCGGTCATGATTTCGCCGGAAACCGGGCGCGCGGTTCGTGGGTCAGCCATCATGGCCCAGTATTGCACCTGTTCGCTTTTCGTTTCTTTTGCGTAAACACAAATGGTTAACGCTTCCCCACCGGAGCCCTCGTGACGCGCCGAAACAGCCCAGGAATTAACCGCCGGTTAACCATGCCGGCCGATGGTCTTTTCGCAGAACAGGCCGGCTCGCCGCCGGCTCTAAAAGAGACAGAGCATGATGTCGCCCGAAAACCGCGTCACACTTTTCGGCATCATGCTCCAGGAAATTCAGGTCGCCGAAATTGATTCGCTTCGAAAATGTCGGCCTCCGCTATGGCATGGGTCCGGAAATCCTCCGCGACATCTCCCTGCACATACCGGAGCGCTCCTTCCAGTTCCTGAGCGGGCCTTCGGGTGCCGGCAAGACGACCTTGCTGCGCCTTTTGTTCATGTCGCTGAAGCCGACGCGCGGGCTGATCACCATCTTCGGCAAGGACCGCTCGCGCATTTCACGCACCGAACTGCCGCATCTGCGCCGCCGCATCGGCGTGGTGTTCCAGGATTTTCGCCTGCTCGACCACATGACCACCTATGAGAATGTCGCCTTGCCATTGCGCGTGCGCGGGCGCGAGGAAGCGAGCTACCGCACCGACGTCACCGAGCTGTTGAAATGGGTGGGGCTCGGCGAACGCATGCATGTGCTGCCGCCGGTCCTGTCAGGCGGCGAGAAGCAGCGCGCCGCGATCGCGCGCGCCCTGATCGAGCAGCCGGAAATCCTGCTCGCCGACGAGCCGACCGGCAATGTCGATCCGCCGCTGGCGCGACGCCTGCTGCGGCTGTTCATCGAGCTCAATCGCCTCGGCACCGCCGTGGTGATCGCGACCCACGATCTTGGCCTTATGGAACAGGTCGACGCGCGCCGCATGATCCTGGCCGGCGGAAGGCTTGATATCTATGACTGAGCTATCGGCCGACCATTTCGAGCAGCAGGATGCCGAGGCGGTCGAGGCAAGACCGCGCGCCCAGCGCAAGATGGCGCCGATCGTACCGGCGCAGAACATTGCCGGCCGCGCACTGGTGCTGGTCATCGCCATCATGACCTTCCTGTCCTGCCTGACCTTCGGCGCGGTGACGCTGGTGCGCGACACGGCCTCGGTCTGGGAAAACCAGATCTCGCGCGAGGCGACGATCCAGATCAAGCCGGCCGACGGCCTCGATATGGAGGCGGCGCTTAGCCAGGCCTCGCAGATCGCCGGCGAATTCCCGGGCGTGAAGTCGACCCGAATCATCGACCGCGAAGCGACCGCCAGGCTGTTGGAGCCCTGGCTGGGATCGGGCCTCAACATCGACGACCTGCCGGTGCCGCGCCTGATCATCGTCACCATCGACGAGAACAGCCCGCCCGACTTCGCCGCCATGCGCGCCGCGATCACGCCGAAACTGCCGAGTGCATCGCTCGACGACCACCGTACCTGGGTCGACCGGCTGGTGGCCATGGCCCGCACCACGGTGACCATCGGCATCGCCGTTCTGGCCTTGATGCTGTCGGCAACGGTGCTGACCGTGGTATTCGCGACCCGTGGCGCCATGGACGGCAACGGCCACATCATCGAGGTGCTGCATTTCGTCGGCGCCGAGGCGCGCTTCATCGCGCGCGAATTCCGCCGGCACTTCCTGGTCACCGGGATGAAGGGCGCGGCCGCCGGCGGAGCGGCGGCGGTGCTCGTCTTCATCGTGTTTTCATGGTGGTCGTCGCGTAACATGGCAACACCGCAGGCCGATCAGGCGACCGCTTTATTCGGTAACTTCGCCATCGGCTCCGCGGGTTATCTGGGCGTCGTCCTGATGGTGCTGGTGATTGGCGCGCTGACGGCGGCGACCTCGCACGCCACCGTCGTCGCCTATCTTAGCGACATCGACGTTCGTCAACCCGACGCATGAAAGGAACTCGTCTTGGCGTGGATGGAAACACGGCGATCACGGATCGAGAATTCGCGTAACGCAAAGTGCGTCTTTTAGCTATCAAAGGCCGCATTTCGGGATTAACCATATGGCCATGGACGTGCGGGACTCGACCGGGACGGCTGGACAGCTGCCAGTGGTGGTTTCCCGTTGGCGCGCCCACGGCAAGGTTGGTCATTTAAGAACCGCCGTGCGCCTCTCCGCTCTTTCCCTGCTTATGATCGCAATGGTGTTCGCTGGCGGCTTCGGCTGGTTTGCCAGCAAGGTCAGTCATCTGACCACGCCCACCAACCCGGCCAAGGCCGACGCCATCATCGTACTGACCGGCGGCCAGTCGCGCCTCGACGCCGCGATGGAGCTGCTGGCGTCCGGCAAGGGCGAGCGGCTTTTGATCAGCGGCGTGCATCCATCGGCCAGCCGTCGCCAGCTTCAGGCGGCGACCGGCGGCGACAAGAAGTTGTTTTCCTGCTGTGTCGACATCGACCGCGCCGCGCTCGATACGATAGGCAACGCGGAGGAAAGCGCCAAATGGGTGGAAAACCACGCCTATGGCACGGTGATCCTGGTCACCAACAATTATCACATGCCGCGCAGCCTGCTGGAGATGGGCCGGCTGCTGCATGGCGCCAAGCTCGAACCCTACCCGGTGGTCAATTCCAACCTGGATAATGGCAGTTGGCTGACCAAGCCGCGGGCCGTGCGCGTGCTGTTCACCGAATACACCAAATACCTGCTGGCGCTGGCTCGCGGCATTATCCCGGTGAAGCCGACGCCCGAAGGCATCGCGCTGGCCGAGACCGCCGCCGGCGGCTGAGCCCGCATCATTGCTTGGCGCCAGCCCCTGAAACGCCCTTGAGGCGCGCGATCTCCCGTTCAAGGTCTTGGATGCGCCGGTCGCGTTCGCCAAGCGCCGCTGCCACATCAGCCGCCTCGAAGCGCTGCGGTATATGTTGCGGGCAATTGGCATCCCATGCCGAGACGGTGAACAGGATGACCTGCTCCGGACGCGCCTTGTAGTCCGGCGGCATCAGCCGCGTCATCATCTCGGCGTCGTCTTCGACAACGCGCGCCGTACCCCAGATCTTGATGCGCTGGCGCATCATGTAATCAATCAGGAACAGAAAGGCTCTCGGATTGTCGGCCAGGTTGCCCTGTGTGATGAACTGCCTGTTGCCGGAAAAATCCGCGAAGCCGATCGTCTTCTCGTCGAGCACCTTGAGAAAGCCGGCAGGGCCGCCGCGATGCTGGATGTAGGGCTGGCCATCGCCATTGGCCGTCGACAGGAAGACGCTGGTCTGCATTTCGATGAAGGCGGCAAGGTCCGGTGTGATCGCCGACTGCCAGCCGCCTCGCTCCTCGACGCGGGCATAGGACTGGCGCGAGCCCTTGCGCGCCTGGATCGCCTTGACCGTCGGCGTGAAGGCGACATCGCTCGCAAATGCGTGTGCGTTCATCGAAACCTCCTTGCGTGAACGTTCCTAAAGGCCGAGCTCCGACAACGTCGGATGGTCGTCCGGCCGCCGGCCGAGCGGCCAGTGATATTTGCGCTCGGCCTCGGCGATCGGCAGGTCGTTGATGCTGGCAATGCGCAGACGCATCAGCCCGTGCTCGTCGAATTCCCAGTTCTCGTTGCCATGACTGCGGAACCATGAGCCACTGTCGTCGCGCCATTCATAGGCGAAGCGCACCGCGATGCGATTGCCGTGAAAGGCCCAGACCTCCTTGATCAGCCGATAGTCGAGCTCGCGTGTCCATTTGCGGGTCAGGAACGCCTGGATCGCATCGCGCCCCTGCAGGAACTCGGCCCGGTTGCGCCAACGGCTGTCCGCCGTATAGGCGAGCGCCACCCGCGCCGGATCGCGCGAGTTCCAGGCATCCTCCGCCATGCGCGCTTTCTGCGCTGACGTCTCGGCGGTGAAGGGGGGAAGCGGCGGGCGGCTATCAGACATGGGATCTCCTCTGCGGCATGAAGGGTTGGGGCCGGCGGGCACCGCCGCCCCCTTTCCGGATTCAGGCAGCATCGCGCGCGGAAACAACCGGAAAATCGATCTCCGTCTGTGCAACCTCGTTGATATAGTTGGTCCAGACGTTCAGGACGACATGCTGGACGATCTCGATGATCTCCCCGTCGTCATAGCCCGCGAGCCTGACAGCGGCGAGATCCTCCTGGCCGACATGCCCGCGGCTTTGCGCAACCCTGGCGGCAAAACGCACCGCCGCGGCTGCCTTGGGATCCGAGGAGCCGCCATGGCGGTTGGCGATCATCTCGGCATCGTCGAGCCTTGCAAGGTTCTTGCCGAGATAGGTGTGGGCGGAAAGACAGTAGTTGCAGCCATTGATCTCGGCGATCGCCAGCGCGATGCGCTCGCGGGTCGGCGCTGGAAGCCGGCCCTTGGCCAAGGCTCCCATCATGCCGAGATAGCCTTCCAGCGCGGCCGGACTGTTGGCGACCATCCGAAACAGGTTCGGCACGACACCAAGCTGTTTTTCCACCGCCTGCAGCATGGGCTGCGAGGCGGCGGGAGCGGCTGCGATGGACGAAGGCGTGGCAATGCGGGGCATGAAGATCTCCTTGTTGAGGTACCACGCCCATATGCAGCCTTCCATGTTGCGGATGTAGATGCCATATTTGCAATCAACCCTTCCATTTTCTGGAAGAAATGATGGATCGTCTCGAAGCCATGTCCCTTTTCGTCGCGGCAGCGGAAGGCGGCAGCCTTTCCGCCGCCGCGCGCCGTTCGGACGTTCCGCTGGCAACGGTCAGCCGCAAGGTCTCCGAGCTGGAGCGCCACCTGAAGACACGCCTGTTGAACCGCTCGACGCGGCGGCTGACACTGACCGACGCGGGCCATGCCTATCTCGCTGCCTGCCGCCGCATTCTCGAAGAGGTCGGCGACGCCGAACGCACCGCCGGCGGCGAATACAGCGCCCCGACGGGAGAACTGATCATCACCGCGCCGATCGTCTTCGGCCGTCTTCACGTGTTGCCGGTTGTCACCGAGTTCCTCGCCGCCTTTCCCCTGGTGGATATCCGGCTCACGCTCAGTGACAGGATAAGCCAGTTGGCCGAGGACCATATCGACCTCGCCGTCCGCATCGGCAGGCTGCCGGATTCGCGCATGGTCGCCATCAGGGTCGGCTCGATCGGTCATGTCGTCTGCGCAAGCCCTGCCTATCTGGCTCTGCACGGCATTCCGCGGACCCCGGGAGAGCTCGATACGCACAGCTGCATCACCTTCGAGGGTCTTGGCTCGCTCGCCACCTGGACCTTCACCGTGGACAAGGCTGATTTTATTGTGCCGGTCCGCTCAAGGCTCCGGGTCAACACTGCCGAGGCAGCGATCGATGCGGCGATCGCCGGGGTCGGGCTGACCCGGGTGCTTTCCTACCAGATCGTCGCCGCCATACGATCAGGAACACTGCGCCCCGTGCTCGGGGATTTCGAACCCGAGCCTTGGCCGGTTAACCTGGTACATGCGGGCCAGGGCCGGCTGCCGGTGAAATTGCGCGCCTTCCTCGACTTCGCCGCCCCGCGCCTGAGGGAACGCCTGGCGCAGGCGACCTGGTAGAACGGGCAGCATCGCACTGTTTCCTTTTTCCCTGCGCTTGGTGTAACCAACGCACACTTCCTCACCGGACCTCCCCCATGCTCTATGTCAGATCGCTGGCGTTCAATTTCGTCTTCTACGTCAATCTGATCGTCCAGATGATCCTCTGGACCCCGTACTATTTCTTGTCGCCCCGTCACCGCGCCTGGTTCGTGCCGAAATTCTGGTCGCGCACCTCGATGTGGCTCTATGACAAGATCGCCGGAACGAAGAACGACATTACCGGGCAGGAAAACCTGCCCGAGGGCTCCTTCATCCTGGCACCCAAGCACCAATCGTTCTGGGACGCGATCGCCTTCTTCCCGTTCCTCCAGGACCCGCTTTACATCCTGAAGCGCGAGTTGACCTGGATCCCGTTCTTCGGCTGGTACATCTTGAAGATGCGCATGATCCCGGTTGATCGCGGCAGCCGCTCCAAGGCGCTGAAGGCCGTGGTCGCCGCGACCAGGGAAGAGATGGCGCGCAACCCGCGCCAGCTGATCATCTATCCCGAAGGCACGCGCCGGGCGCCGGGCGACGAGCCGGCCTACAAATACGGCATCGTCGAAATCTACACGCAGCTTGGCGTTCCGGTCGTGCCGGTCGCCCATGTCGCCGGCCTCTATTGGCCGCGCCGCAAGTTCCTGCGCTATCCCGGGACCATCAAGGCACGCTTCCTGCCGCCCATACCGCCAGGTCTGGGCAAGGAAGAGTTCATGGCGCGGCTGATCGGCGAGACCGAGGCTGCCTGTGACCAGCTTCTCGTCGAGACATCGCGGGCGCCCAACCCGCCGGCCCTGCCGCCAACGGCGATCAAGCGGCTTCGGGAGCTGGGCACGAAGGCCTGAAGGCTCTCCGGCCAGGCAATCAGCCGTAAACAGCCAGCACCGTGGTCAGCACCAGCGTCGCGGCAAAGACCAGATTGACTATCCGCGAGGCGACTGGCCTGCGTAGGAAGCGCGCGAACGCCGCACCGGCAAGAAGCCATGCGGCGTGGATGACAACGATCATCACCGCGAGAACGGTCAGTTTCGTCCCCAGCCCGAGGTCGACATCGCCTGACGAGGCACCCACGAACACGGCGGCGATCGCCACATAGGCTTTCGGGTTGGCCACCGCGAGGAGAAAACCGGCCAGCCATGTCGGGCGCGACGCCTCGGCGGCACGTGCAGCCAATGGCGGGGCGGTGGCGATCTTGAAGGCGAGATAGAGGATGTAGGCCGCGGACGCGACAACCAGCAATGGCGCCAGCTTCGGCATCGAAGCCAGCGCCGCCATGACCCCGGTCGCCACGACCAGCAGAACGGCGGTCGTGCCCAGGACAATGCCGCCGGCGTAGCGCAGCGAATCGCGCAGGCCGAAGGCAGCGCCGACGGCGGTGACGCTTATCGTCGCCGGCCCCGGGCTGCCCATGACGACGGTGGCGGCCAGCAACAGCGCAAGCAATTGGCGCCAAAGCTCCGGCTGCGAAACATGCGGTCCGGCCATCTGATCCTCGCCCTGCACCCCTGTGCGAAGGGACGGTATGGCAAGACATGAGGACCGTCTTGGACGTTCGTGCGTCCCGCGTTACCGGCAGCCTCAGGCGCTGGCTCTGTCGAGTTCGGCCATGTCGTCCGCGCTCAACTTCAACGACACCGCCTTGATCAGGCTGTCCATCTGGCTCGGCTTGGTGGCGCTGGCGATCGGTGCGGTGACGCCCGGCCGCGCGATAACCCAGGCAAGCGCCACTTCCGCCTGCTTGGCCGAATGCCGGGCCGATATGGCGTCGAGCGCCGCCAGAATGCGCATGCCGCGTGGATTGAGATAGCTGCCGACATCCTCGCCGCGCTCGCTCTGGCCGAGATCGGCTTCCGTTCGGTACTTGCCGCTGAGAAAACCCTTGGCCAGGCTGAAATAGGTGATGACGCCGATATCCTCGGCCACGCAGAGGTCGCGCAGCGGGCCATCGAAGGAAGAGCGGTCGTAAAGATTGTATTCCGGCTGCAGCACCTCATAGCGCGGCAGGCCGCGCAGGCTTGCCACGTCCAGTGCCGCGCGCAACTGGCCGGCATCGAGGTTCGAACAGCCGGCATGGCGGATCTTGCCCTTGGCGAGCAATTTCTCATAGGCGCCGAGCGTTTCCTCATAGGGCGTGGTCGGATCCGGCCAGTGCGACAGATAGAGATCGATGAATTCGGTCCGCAGCCGCTTCAGCGATGCGTCGACGGCCTTTTCGATATAGGCGGCGGACAGGTCCTTGTGGCCCTGCCCCATGTCCGAGCCGACCTTGGTGACCACCACGACCTTGTCGCGATTACCCCGATCCTTCATCCATTTGCCGATGATGGCTTCCGATTCGCCGCCCTTGTTGCCGGGCACCCAACGCGAATACGCGTCGGCCGTATCGATGGCATTGAGGCCCGCGTCGACGAAGCGGTCGAGCAGGTCGAAAGAGGTTTTCTCGTCAGCGGTCCAGCCGAAGACATTGCCGCCCAGAACCAGCGGCGCGATGGAAAGGTCGGTGCGACCGAGACGGCGTTTCTGCAAGACTAATCTCCGTGGATTGGATCGGCGGACGGCGCCCGCAGGCTAAGGTTCGGAGCTTAAGCTAGGTCTTGCGGCATCGAGGTCAAAGGCCTGGCCGCCTTTTCCGCAGAGCCAGCGCTTCACAAAGTCGCTATCCGGCGCGCCACATCCTCCAGCCAGTGGTCGCGGATATCGAGCGCTTCCAGATGCTTCAGCGTGCTCAACACATAGTCCTCATTGTTGCCGGATCGGCCGACCGCGCCGCGCACCACGGTCGCCGCATCCGCCGTATCCAGCGCACCGGCATATTGCTCATGCCTGCGGTCGACGATGTAGGCCACGGCCTCGACCGCACCGCCGCCGTCGAGACGAACCTTGAGCGTCCGCTCGAGATAGACGCTGGTGACAAGTTCGCGCTCGCGCAGGTAGGCGATGACCTCGTCGCGCAATTCGCCGGGCACTCGGAAGGCAAGGCCGACGCAGGAACCGCCATGGTCGAGGCCGAGCACCAGTCCCGGTCGCTGACGCGTGCCACGGTGCACGAAGGAATAGACGCAGAGCGAGCGGCGATAGCCATGCAGGTGGGCACGCCGTGTCTCGACATGCGCGAAACCCGGTCGCCAGATCAGCGAACCATAGCCGAACACCCAAAAATCGCCCATATCACCGCCCCTGATTGCAAAAAGAATGGCAACACCGCACCGGAAACCGGTGTTTTTTCCGCCCGTGTCCGTCTACCTAGTGTTCGGAATCGAGAATCCGTCCACACCATCCATGCGTTAATGAGAGCCAAAGCATGACGTCAAGTGACGAACGCCAACCGGGTAACCGTCGCCGCCTGTGGTGGCTTGCCGCGTTGATCCTCGTGCTGTTCGCCCTTTACAGTGCCGGCTGGTTCTACCTGGCCAGCAGGGTCAGGACTGAAGCCGACAAGACGGTTGCCACGCTCAACAAGAGCGGTATCCAGGCCGGCTGCGCCAACCTCCAGGTCAGTGGCTATCCCCTGAGCTTTGCCGTCTCTTGCGACAACCTCGCCTATGAGGACGATGCCAAGAACATTGCCGCCTCGGCCGGTAGTTTCAATGCCACCGCCCAGATCGTCCAGCCCTTGTCGCCGGTTGCCAATCTGCGCGGTCCGCTCCGGACCTCCGTCCCGGGCATGATGCCGCTCTGGATCGACTGGGACAATCTGCAGGCCAACGTCAAACTGTGGTACCCGCTGCCGCGGCGTATAGCGCTGCAGGCCGAGGGCCTGTCGGGCCAGACCGACCCGGCCGACGACACCGATCCAGTCGAACTGTTCAGTGCCGGCAAGGCATCAGGCCAGTTGCAGCCGAATGGTGGGGATCTCGACTATGTCGGCAGCTTTGGCGATCTCGAGATCGATTCCGACGCGATCGGCGGGCGCGTGCTGCCGGCGCTCGATGCCAGCGGCGACGTGACACTGAAGAACGGCGTCGCATTGGTCGGCACGCAGGTGAAAAGCCTGCGTGGCCAAAAGATCGAAATCCGCAACCTCGATCTGTCGTCGGGGACCGCGCGTGTCACCGTTTCCGGCCCGCTTTCGGTCGATGCCGAGGGCCTGGTCGATGCCGATCTGATGATCAGGATCAAGGATCCCAAGGCCGTGGCATCTATCCTTGCCGGCGCCATACCCGAGCAGAAGAATGCGATTGAGCAGGGTTTTGGCGCCTTGGCCCTGCTCGGCAGCGAACCGTCGATGCCGCTGAAAGTGGTCAAGGGCAAGGCCTCGCTCGGCTTCATCCCGCTGGGCAAGATCAAGCCGGTGCAATAGAGCATGATCCCGAAAAGTGGGAACCCGTTTTCGCGGACAAACGGTTTCCGTTTGTCCAGAGATCATGCTCCAACAAAGAGATTGATCGGGATGACGAAACGTCATCCCTATCTAGTCCCGCCATGGCAAGACCCGTGAGGCTCCTGAGTGTCGGGGCGCTGACGCTGGATACGATCCTGCGTGTCGATACTTTGCCCAACCATCAGGGAAAATTCATCGCCTCCGACGGCGTCCAGATCGCCTCGGGCATGGCCACGAGCGCTGCCTGCGCCGCGCACCGTCTCGGCGCCGAGGTATCGCTATGGGCGAGCGCCGGCGACGATCCGGTCGGCGATCAGCTGATTGCGGGAATAGAGGCCGAGGGCGTCGATTGCAGCCATGTGCGCCGCGTCGGCGGCGCGCGCTCGGCACTGGCCTCGATCCCGGTCGATGCGCATGGCGAGCGTATCATCGTGCCTTTCTACGACACACGCGCGCAGGCTGATCCCGAGGCTTTGCCGTTCACCAACGTCGCGGCATTCGATGCCGTGCTGGCCGACGTGCGCTGGCCGGGTGCCGCAGCACTAGCCCTGAAGGCAGCGCGAGCCGCTGGCCGTCCGGCGATCCTCGATGCCGATACCGCGCCGCTGGCGGTGCTGGAGCAATTGTTGCCGCTGGCCTCGCACATCGTCGCCTCTGAGCCGGCGGTCCGTATCATATGCGGCCACGCGCTGGATATGGAGAGCGCTTGCACGGACCTCGCCTCGCGTACCGACGCGTTCGTTGCGGTTACCGGCGGCGCGGCCGGTACCTGGTGGTTCGATCGAAGCGCCGGATCATCCCGCCATGTCGAGGCCCCGAGGATCAAGGCGGTCGACACGCTGGCCGCCGGCGATGTCTTTCATGGCGCCTTTGCCATCGGGCTGGCGGAAGCCATGCCGGTCGAGCAGGCCTTGCGTTTCGCAAGTGCGGCCGCGGCGCTCAAATGCCTGCGCTTCGGCGGCAGGCTGGGCGCGCCGGATCGGGCCGAGACGCTCGCCATGATGGCAGCGACCTGGCCTGAAACGGCTTAGCTCTTTGCCGGATGCTCGACCGCCTGGCGGCCAAAGTCGGGCACATCGATATCCTGGCCGGCCTCGATGATCGAGCGGCGCACGGCGCGCGTGCGGGTAAACAGGTCGAAGAGCTTTTCCCCATCGCCCCAGCGGATCGCGCGCTGCAGGAACGCCAGGTCTTCGGAGAAGCGCGCCAGCATTTCGAGGATGGCGTCCTTGTTGTGCAGGCACACGTCCCGCCACATGGTCGGATCGGATGCGGCCAGACGCGTGAAATCGCGAAAACCGGAGGCGGAATATTTGATCACTTCCGTCTTGGTCACCGATTCCAGATCGTCGGCGGTGCCGACGATATTGTAGGCGATGATGTGCGGCAGATGCGAGACGATGGCGAGCGTCATGTCGTGATGCTGCGGGTCCATCGTGTCGATGTTGGCGCCGCAGCGGCGCCAGAATTCCGACAGCCGTTCCAGCGCTTCCGGATCGGTGCCCGGCACCGGCGTGAAAATGCACCAGCGATTGTCGAACAGATCGGCGAAGCCGGCGTCCGGGCCGGATTTTTCGGTGCCCGCCAGCGGATGGCCGGGAATGAAATGCACGCCATCAGGCACATGCGGCTGCATCTGCGCGATGACCGAGGCCTTGGTCGAACCGACATCGGTGAGGATCGCCCCTTTTTTCAGCGCCGGCGCGATTTCCTGCGCCACCGCGCCGGACGAACCGACCGGCACCGAGACGATGATCAGATCGGCATCACGCACCGCTTCCCTGGCATCCGTGGTGTAGAAATCGCCGAGGCCCAGTTCCTCGGCTCGCTTGAGTGTGGCCGCGCTGCGGGTCGAGATGGCGACATGGCGAGCCAAACCCTCGCGGCGGATGACGCGGGCGAGCGACGAGCCGATCAGGCCAATGCCGACCAGCGCGATCTTTTCGAACATCGGTGATGTCATGGCTTCTAGCTTTTCAGAAATGTCGTGAGCGCGGCGACAACGCCGCGATTGGCCTCTTCGGTGCCGACGGTCATGCGCAGCGCGTTGGGAAAGCCGTAGCCTGAAACGCGCCGCAGAATATAGCCGCGCGCGGTCAAATACTCATCAGCAGCCGCTGCGGAATGCTTTTGGTCGTCGGGAAAATGGATGAGCAGGAAATTGCCGACGCTGGGTGTCACGCGCAGCCCGAGCCCGGTCATCTCCTGGCTCAGCCAGGTGAGCCAGGTCTCGTTATGCGCCACGCTGCGCTCGACATGGGCGCGGTCGCGGATCGCGGCGATGCCGGCTTCGATCGCCGTCGCATTGACGTTGAAGGGACCGCGCACGCGGTTGATCGCGTCGACGATGTGCATCGGACCATACATCCAGCCGATGCGCGCGCCGCCAAGGCCGATCTTGGAGAAGGTGCGGGTCATCACCACGTTCTCGGCGCTGCCAACAAGTTCTATGCCGGCTTCATAGTCGTTGCGGCGGACATATTCGGCATAGGCCGCGTCGAGCACCAGAAGCACGTTTTTCGGCAGTCCGGCATGCAGACGACGCACCTCCTGGAATGGCACATAGGTGCCGGTCGGGTTGTTGGGATTGGCCAGGAACACGATTTTCGTGCGCGGCGTCACGGCTGCCAGCATCGCATCGATGTCGGCGCGCTCGTCGGTCTCCTTGACCACGACCGGCGTGGCGCCCGCCGACTGGATGTAGATCTTGTAGACCATGAAGGCGTGTTCGGTGAACATGGCCTCGTCGCCCGGTGCGAGATAGGTCTGCGCCAGCAGGCCGAGGATCTCGTCGGAACCGTTCGAGCAGATGATGTTCTGCGCGTTGAGGCCATGCACCTCGGCGATCGCCTCGCGCAACCGCCTGGCGGTGCCGTCGGGATAGATGTCGAGTTTGCCGGCGACTTCGCGCGCGGCCTCGATCGCCTTCGGCGAGGGCCCCAGCGGATTCTCGTTCGACGACAGCTTGTAGACCTTGGCGACACCGGCGGGCGCCGTGCTCTTGCCGGGCACGTAGGCGTCTATGTCCATGATGCCCGCGCGCGGGGTTGGACGTGCCTGATCGAGTGTCTGGTTCATATCTTGCAAAATCCGTCAAAAATGCCTCCATCCGGAAGCCGCTGCGGAAATACAAGCCGCGGCAGGCAATGTCGAGGGGCGGCAGTGGTGCCAGCGGCCGCCATTGACGGCGAGGCGGACGAGTTCTAGAAGGACGGTGACAGTTCCGTGGTGATTTGGCCGGTCGGCTTGCAGCCACGTTAAACAATTCGCTAAAGGGCCGTTTGCGTGACGTAACCGGCTTTGCGAAGGCAATGCCGGTTTTTTGTTGTCCGCGACCGGCCGGACGAACGCATCGGCGGCGCGGAGATCGGCAGCGATTTCCGCAAAAGCACGGTGCAGCAAGAGAGACGTGATGGCTGCTCTGCGTGCAGGAAAGACCAACAACGAGGCCGACCAACCGTCGAGCCCGGTGTTGCGTTTCGGGCCCGACAAGCCGCTCAAGCTCGATGCCGGCACGCTGCTGTCGCCATTCCAGATCGCCTACCAGACCTATGGCACGCTGAACGACGCCCGTTCCAATGCCATCCTCGTCTGCCATGCGCTGACTGGCGACCAGCATGTCGCCAGCACCAATCCGGTGACCGGCAAGCCGGGCTGGTGGGAAGTGCTGATCGGCCCCGGCAAGATCATCGATACCAGCCGTTTCTTCGTCATCTGCTCCAACGTCATCGGCGGCTGTCTTGGTTCCACCGGGCCGGCATCGACCAATCCCGCCACGGGAAAGCCCTATGGGCTCGACCTTCCGGTGATCACCATCCGCGACATGGTGCGTGCGCAGCACATGCTGGTCGACCATTTCGGCATCGAGAAGTTGTTCTGCGTGCTGGGCGGTTCGATGGGCGGCATGCAGGTGCTGCAATGGGCGTCGAGCTATCCCGAGCGCGTGTTCTCGGCGCTG
This sequence comes from Mesorhizobium sp. ES1-3, assembly GCF_020164795.1. Taxonomy (NCBI): domain Bacteria; kingdom Pseudomonadati; phylum Pseudomonadota; class Alphaproteobacteria; order Hyphomicrobiales; family Phyllobacteriaceae; genus Mesorhizobium; species Mesorhizobium sp. ES1-3. The sequence continues at coordinate 66,802 of NZ_JAIUGW010000012.1, read as the reverse complement.
CCGATCGCCACCGGCGCGCGCCATTCGTCACAGAACATCGCCTTCCACGAAGTCGGGCGGCAGGCCGTGATGGCCGATCCGGACTGGCATGGCGGCAAATATTTCGAGCACGGCAAGCGCCCGGAAAAGGGGCTGGCGGTGGCCCGCATGGCCGCCCACATCACCTATCTGTCGGAGGCCGCCCTGCACCGCAAATTCGGCCGCAACCTGCAGGACCGCGAAGCGCTGACCTTCGGCTTCGATGCCGATTTCCAGATCGAGAGCTATCTGCGCCACCAGGGCATGACCTTCGTCGACCGTTTCGACGCCAACTCCTACCTCTACATGACCCGGTCGATGGATTATTTCGACCTTGCCGCCGACCATGGCGGCCGGCTGGCGGACGCCTTTGCCGGCACCAAAACCCGCTTCTGCCTGGTGTCCTTCACGTCGGACTGGCTGTTTCCGACCGAAGAGAGCCGCTCGATCGTGCACGCGCTCAACGCCGCCGGCGCCTCGGTGTCCTTCGTCGAGATCGAGACCGATCGCGGCCACGACGCCTTCCTGCTGGACGAGCCGGAACTGTTTGCCGCCATCAACGGCTTCGTCGGCTCGGCCGCGCGCGCCAGGGGGCTCGGCGCATGACCCCGAAAAGTTGCAGACTTTTCAGACGGTCATGTGCCAAACAGGAGGCGAAGCCATGAGCGTCAACGGCAGCCAGCGCGTCGACCTCGAGGTCATCGCCAATCTCATCCCGCCGCAATCGCGCGTGCTCGACGTCGGCTCCGGCGACGGCTCGCTGCTCGAATTGCTGCAGGAGACCAAGCAGGTCGACGGCCGCGGGCTCGAGTTGTCGCAGCGCGGCGTCAATGAATGCGTGGCGCGCGGGCTCTCGGTCATACAGGGCGATGCCGACAAGGATCTCGAATTCTATCCCGACAAGGGTTTCGACTTCGTCGTCCTGTCGCAGACCCTGCAGGCCACCCGCAATCCCAAACTGGTGCTCGACGAACTGCTCAGGATCGGCAACCGGGCGATCGTGTCCTTCCCCAATTTCGGCCATTGGCGGGTGCGCCTGTCGCTGTTCGTCAAGGGCCGCATGCCGGTGACCAAGGACCTGCCCTATTCCTGGTACGACACGCCCAACATCCACTTCTGCACCATCCGCGACTTCGTCAATTTGTGCGAGGAACTCGGAGCGACGGTGGAGAAGGCGACCGCGCTCGACGCCAGCGGCCAGAAGATCGGCCTGTCGATGCCCTGGTGGTTCTGGAATTTCTTTGGCCAGCAGGCTGTGTTCCTGCTGAAGCGGTAGGCTTCCGCTCGGGCACGCCGCTATTTCAGGACGTCGGTGGCCTTGTGCAGATGTTCGACGCCGTCGGCGAATACCACGTCCGATCGCGAATTGGCGGTCCGCAGTGGCAGGATCGCCCGATAGGCCGGCGACTCATACCAGTCGCGCAGACGCTCCCTGTCAGGGAATTCGATGATGATGAGGTGGCCCGGCCAGTCGTTCTCCATCACCTCCAAATTGCCGCCGTGGACCAGGAAACGACCGCCGAAAGGCTCCAGCGTGGCATCGATTTTATGCAGATACTCGACGATCTGCGGCCCCATTGTAGCCTGGCGCATATGGGCAACGGCGTAGGCGGTCATGACGGTACTCCTTTTGATTTCGAGACCGGCCGGCCTGGTGAATGATCTTTTGCCCCAAGCACTCGCCAGGAAGCGACTACGCTCGAGGTAATGGAATGGACGCAGCCGCCAGAGCCTCCGCCAATCCTTGCGAGGGTGACTTGCGCGTCTTTGGCGATGGCAAAGGTGTTGCAGTTAAAACGCCAGGAGCCGGAATTCATCACGCCAGGTCGGTCGAACCACGGCTCAATGGGTGACATAACAGGTTGTTTTTTGTAGCGTCGCACCGAATCCGATGAGGGCCATCCAGGGGGAAGTCCGATCCATTCAAGCATCCTGAAGACCGAAAAGAGCTGTCGGAAAGTGCATTTTCGCGCCGGAAACGGCTGACGCGATGGAGCATTTGCCCCTCATCACGGTCATCACACCGACCCACAACCGGCGCGAAACGGTGCTGCGCGCCGTGGAAAGCGTGCTTTCTCAAAGCATGACGCGGTTTGAGCATATCGTCGTCGACGATGGCTCGACCGACGGGACGGAAGCCGCGCTTGCGCGCATCCGCGACCCTCGGCTGATCTATGTCGGCGCGAAATGGCGCGGCGCCAATGCCGCCAGGAATGCCGGCATCGAGCTGGCGAGGGCGCCCGTGGTGACTTTTCTCGATTCGGACGATCTCTTCCTGCCGCACCGGCTCGAACGGACGCTGGCATGGTTCGACGACAATCCGGCGCTCGAAGTCCTGCTCTCTTCATATGTCTCGGTGAAGGGCGGCCGTGGCACCGCCTGCGTCAACCGCGGTGCTTTCCTCAGTCCGTCAATGCTGGAGCGGGCGGTGGTTGCGCAGACGGCCTTCATCGCCGGGTCGGCGATAACGGCCAGGCGGGAGGCTTTGCTGGCCATCGGCGGCTATGACAGCGACATTCCCCGGATGCAGGACCGGGAGCTTCTGCTGCGCTTCGCGCAGCGCTTCGGCGCCCAATTATCGGAAGATATCGACTGGACGAAGCACAATTCGCAGAATTCGATTTCGGGCCGCAGGGACGGCTATGTCGAAGCCTATGCTATCCTGATGAGCAAGCACCCGCACATCGCTCGCTCTTACCCCCATGTCCCACCCTTTATGATCGCGCGGCAGATCATCGCCGATATTCTCCGGGGGCGGATACCACAGGCATTTGCGGGATACATGGCCAACCGTTCGTCTGACGCGCTTGGTTATTCATTGCCGGAACTGGTCACCGGTTATCTTTACGGCCGTCGCTGGCGGCGCGATCTCTATGACGAAGTTCGCGGGAAGTTTGGAATTCCACCGGCCTGACGGCAAGGCCTATCGGTCCAGTTCCGGAAAATAGGGATCCGACAGGAACCGCCGGTCCCGTTCCCCAAGAAGGCAGTCGACCGGAACGTCCATCTCGACGGGCGTGATTTCGGGCTTGTCCCGAACGCCGCTGACCTCGAGGATCAGCTTGCGCCGGATCGCCGTCGAAAACTCGTCGGCCGCATGGATCGGCAGCACGAAGGAACCGAGTCCGCCGATCACGCACTGCGCATAATACTGATCGAGATGGCTGAAGGTCGGCGATGGCTTGATCAGGATCGGCAAGCCGTTGATGACGATGCCCTTGGCAATGGCCGCATCGCGCGTCGCCGTGACCGGAGGTCCGATATTGTTGGGGCCGTCGCCTGATATGTCGATGACGCTACGTTCGCCCGCGAAATTGGTGCCGTCGAAAAGCTCGGTGCCGAAGGCAAGCGCGCTTGAAATCGAGGTGCCGCGGAAACGCCGGAAGGGGCGGGCCGCGAGCTTGTCGGCAAAGCTGTTGGCACTCTGCGCGCTGTCGATGATCTGCCAGCCGATGACCGCGTCATCGCGCACCGTGCCGGCCCATTCGAAATAGGCGAGCGCAATGCGTCCCGTATGGCCGGAGCGGGCCGCCTGGATGAAATCGGCATGCCGCAGCGCCTCGACGTAGCCGGCGCGTTGAACGGCGAACTCGGTCTCGTCCATCGACAGGGAGATATCGACCGCCAGCACCAGTTCGACGTCGACGGGCAGCGTATCCGGCGCCGAAGGAACCGGAGCGGCCTCGACGCAAGCCAGGCAGGCAAGCAGGCTCATTGTCTCAAGCATGGCCAGCACAAGCGATGTTTCGATCGCGACATTCGCTCGCGATCACGGCGAAATAAAGCTTGTCGCAGGAGCGCCCGGTCGGTCCGATTGCCGGCTGTTCTATGCCTTGCGCTGTACGGCGACTGGCGGCGGTTCGATGGCACCTGCCCTGACGGGAGCGGGTTTCAGCGCGGGTGCGCCGGTATCCTTCACGATCGTCAGGGACCGCGGAAAGAACTGATTGTTGTGCAGGCCGCGTCCGATATTGATGATCGCGGCGTCCTTCAGATGCTTATCCAGCAGCGACAGCACACGCCTCAGCGACGGGCCGTCGAATGCATCCATCGCTTCATCGATGATCACCCATTTCGGCTTCCGCAAAGCAAGCCTGGCGAAGGCGAGCGATCGCTGTTCGTCATCGCCCAACTCACGGCCCCAGCGGGCCGACCGGTCGAGCGAGGATGACAGCCGCCCGAGGCCGACTTCGGCAAGCACCGCCGAGATATCGGCATCGCTTGCCGGAGCAACGCCATAAGGATGGTCAAGGACCTCGCGCAGCGTGCCGGCCGGGAAATAAGGGACACGAGGCACGAAGATGGGGGCCTCTCCCGCCGGCATGCCGATCTTCCCGCTTCCCCATGGCCACAGGCCGGCAATGGCGCGGAAGAACAGCGTCTTGCCGGCGCCCGGCTCACCGGTGATCATCACGCGCTCCCCGGCACGGATTTCGACATGCTGGTCGGAGAGCTTCGTGCAGCCCTCTGGCGAGGCCACCTGGAGTTTCTCGAACGTCAGGCTGCCATTGGCGTTTTCATCGAAGGAGATACGCTTCTCCTTGTCGTGCAGCACATCGGTTTCATTGAGCGCGATGCGGAAGTCGGCGACGCGCATCAGCGTGGCGCGCCAGTCGGCGATGCTGCCGATGTTGTTGATGAACCAGCGCAACGACGAATGCACCTGGTTGAAGGCGCCGACCGCCATCATCAGTCCGCCAAAGCTGATATCGCCCGAGAAATAGACCGGCGAGGCGACCAGGATCGGCGCCACTACGGTGATCCAGCCATAGGTGTCGGTTACCCAGGACAGGTTGATCTGGGCGGTGTAGATGCGTCGCATGGCGCCCAGCACCGTGCCGAGGTCGAGTTCGAGCCGTCGCTTGGCATCATTCTCGCCGCGGTACAGCGCGATGGCATCGACATTCTCGTTGACGCGCACCATCGAGGACCGCAGCTCCGCTTCGCGCGTATAGCGGTCGCTGTTGAGACGGATGAGCGGCCGCCCGACCAGCCAGCTCAGCCAGGAGGCGGTGCCGGCATAGAGGAACGCCGCCCAGACCATGTAGCCCGGTATCGCCAGCGACCAGCCGCCAACGTGGAACACGAAGCCCGCAGACAGCTCCCACAACACGCCGACGAAAGACACGAGCAGTATGAGGGACTGCAGCAGGCCGACACCAAGATCGGTCGACAGGTCCGACAGGTGCGCCGCATCCTGCTGCATGCGCTGGTCGGGATTGACGCCGATGGCGCCGGCATTGGCCAGCCGGAAAGCACGCGCCGGCCGCATCCACTGGTCGATCAAATCCAGCGTCAGCGCCTCGCGCAACTTCAGCCGGATCATTTGGTTGAGCCAGGTTTGGCCGATGTTGAGCACCAGCAGCCCGCCGGCGATCATGGCAAAGACAAGAAGCTGATGCAGGAAGGCAGCCATGTCGCGGCGCGCGAGCGCGTCGTAAAAGGGTTGGTTCCAGCGATTGAGCAGAACCTGGCCGATCGACGTCGCGACGATGACGGCCATCATGCCGACCGACGTCCATAGCAACCATTTGCGAACCGGCGATTCTATCAGCGCCCGCTTGATCGTCGCCACCTGATCGTGCAGGCTGCTGACCACGGCGACCGGCTGAACGGTGGCCTGATTGTCCAGTTGATCAGCCATAGCCGAGGTCCTTGCGTTCAGGTGCGAAGCTCAAACCGGGTGAAGAGAGCCGACGACGGCAGCCTGTCAACCACTCAGCCAGTCCAGCACGACAGATAGGTCGGAAAGATGCCGCGCGATGCAAGTTTCCATCGCGATCACGAAGGTGTCACTTGCCGAACCGACGATGCTTCGGCGCGGCGGCCGAGCCGAGTCGCGCCATGCGGCGACAGCACCGGCACGAAGACGCGGCGAGACGCGCGCTGGGCCACCGGCACGCCTTGGTAAAGCCGCTTCTGCGCCTCGACGACGATGACGCCGGAGAAGATCGGCCAAAGCCGCCGGCCGGCGCGCTCCAGCACATTGTGGAAGCGCATCATGAAGCGCCGCCGCGATGGCGGGAAAAACAGGGCATCGGACCACGCGGCGGGCGTGAAATTCGCCTCGCGCAGCAGTTCGGTGAGCTGCCCGCGTGAGAAAGGCCGCCCGTTGCCGAACGGCGTATGTTCGAAGCGCGCCCAGACACCGCGCCGGTTGGGCACGACGATGACGACGCGCCCCGCCGGCGACAGTACCCGCCAGATTTCGTTCAGCGTCTCGCGCGGGTTCTCGACATGTTCGAGCGAATGGACGAGCAGCATGCGGTCGATGCAGGAATCGACCAGCGGCAGTTCCTCGTCGAAGACCAGTGCCGTTGCCGTCGGCCCCGTCGCCGGCCAGACCACGGCGCCCTGGGTCGCCGGCATGAAGGCGAAGACCCGCTCGGCATCGGAGCCGAAGCGCTCCAGCCAGGGCAAGGTGTAACCGAGGCCGACCAGCCGCTCATTGGGCACAGCGGCCCATATCGACGACAGCGCCATGGTGATCGAGTGCTCGGCGAACCGGCCGAGCGTTGTCGAATAGAAGGAGCGAAGGTCGACGATGTCGGAATGCATGTCAGGGATGTAGCCGTGATATCGGCCGGATTCAACAAAAGGCCAAGGCGGCCGGCACGGCGGATCTCAATTCCCATCCCAGGATAATATTCGCTTCGACATCCCGGGATGACATTCGCGCAGCCGCGCCCTATGTCTGCGCGATAAATGGAGAGACGCGATGCCGGTCGAAATCGAACAGTTCATGTGCCGCACCGACAATTTCGGCGTGCTGGTGCATGACCCCGAAAGCGGCCAGACCGCGATCATCGACGCGCCCGAGGAAGCGCCGATCCTGGCCGCGATCAAGCGCACCGGCTGGACGCCGACGATGATCCTGACCACGCATCATCATGTCGACCATGTCGAGGCCAATCTGGCGCTCAAGGAGCGCTTCAAGCTGCGCATCGTCGGGCCGGAGGCGGAAAAGGCCAAGATTCCCGGCATCGACGAAACCGTCGAAGAAGGCTCCGTCCTTCATCTCGGCGATGAGCGCATCGAAGTGATCGCCACGCCCGGGCATACAGCTGGCCATGTCTCCTACCATCTGCCGGCATCGAAAGTGGCATTCACCGCGGATACACTGTTCGCGCTAGGCTGTGGGCGGCTGTTCGAATGCAAGCCGCCGGTGATGTACGAATCGCTGAAGAAGCTCGCGGCCCTTCCCGCCGAGACGACAGTCTATTGCGGCCACGAATACACGCTCGCCAATGCCCGTTTCGCGCTGAGCGTCGACCCCACCAACTCGGCATTGAAGGAGCGCGCCGCGCGGATCGAGGCGCTGCGGCTCGACAACAAGCCGACGCTGCCGACGACGATCGGCCAGGAACTGTCGACCAACCCCTTCCTGCGCTGGCACGATCCGGCAATCCGCAAGCATCTGGGCATGGAAAAGGCTGGAGATGCCGAGGTCTTCGCCGAGATTCGCAAGCGCAAGGACAATTTCTGAGCAACATGCGAGCTTTCTGCCGATGACCAGTTCCGCGGAAATCATCGCAACGCTCGCACTGAAGCCGCACCCGGAAGGCGGCTGGTACGCGGAAACCTTTCGCGACGAAGCCGGCGGTGCGCGCGGCCATTCGACCGCAATCTATTTCCTGCTGGAACAGCACCAGCTTTCGGCCTGGCATCGGGTCAAGGATGCCGCCGAGGTTTGGCATTTCCATGCGGGTGCCCCGCTGGCGCTGTCTATGTCCGATGAAGGCGGCGCCATTATCGAGCAGGTTCTCGGCATCGACCTCGCGGCGGGCGAACGGCCGCAAATCGTCGTGCCGGCAGGCTGGTGGCAATCGGCGCGCAGCCTGGGCGAGTGGACGCTGGTCGGCTGCACGGTCGCGCCGGGTTTCGATTTCGCCGCCTTCGAACTCGCGGAGCCGGGCTGGCAGCCGAAGCCGCTTTAACCCAGCAAGAAACCCAGGGTAATTGCCAATTGGGCGGCGTAGTACAACACCCAGACGGCAAGGCGCATCCAGGCGCGATGCGGCGAGATGGCCGGCACTAAAAATTTCTCCGTGGCGAGCAGCCCGTCCGATGCCATGAACAGCACGGCGCCGCCGATCACCCAGGTACTGTCTATCGTCAGCGCCGACATGCCCATCGCCAGGATCGCAAGGACATAGACGGCAATCGGAATACGCAGGCCGGGACCGACACGACGCCAGAGCGCCGCCAGCATGACAATCGCGAACGCCGCCATGGCCAGTGCAATCGCGCCGCGCCAGGATTCGGCGGCAAGCAACTCCAATCCGCCGCCGCTGCGCAGGAACAGCACGACATAGACGGTGTGGGCGACGAGAAAGCTCGCCAGCCCGCCGAGAAATGCCTTTTCCCCGTCGCGCGACAGGAAGGCGTCACCAACCGCGCTCAATCCAAGGGCGGCGACCAGCAACGGCGGGCCGCCCTGCTTTGCGGCCAGCACGGCAAGCATGGCCACGGCGAGTGTCTTTGCCGCCGAGCGGGCCAGCGTCGGCGGCATGCCAAGCGTGAAGGCATAGATCACCGCCGCCACCAGCGAAAAGATCAGCGTTGCATTGGCGTTGGCGTCGATGCCGCCGGCAAAGGGCATCGTCATGCCCGGGCTCCGCCTTCGGATGCCCTGGCTCCGCTTTCGGATGCCGCCGGCTTGCGCAGGAACAGCGACTTTGCCGCCAGCGCCGCGCCGCCAGTGATGAGCACGCAGGCGGCTAGAATGCGCAACGAAGGCTCGGCGACGCCGGCCGAGATCAGCACCAGTGTCGACAAAAGCGGTGGCGCGTAGCTTGCAGCACCCAGCACCTGGATGTTGCCGCGCTTGACGCCGATATCCCAGGCGTAGAAGGCCGCGCCCACCGGCATCAGGCCGAGCCCGAGCACGGCCAGCCACTGGCCGGCGCCGTCAGGCAGCACTGTTTCCTCGAATGCCAGGTGGCAGGCGAGCGACAGCACGGCGGTTGCCGCGCAGAACCAGGTGACGATGCTGGTCGGCACCGACGGGAAACGTCGCGACAGCAGCGAATAGGATGACCATAGCAGGGCGCAGACGGCGGCCATGGCGTAGCCGAAGGTATAGCGGGCGTCGAAGGCCAGGCCGCCGCCCTTGGTGACGATCAGCACGGTGCCGGCAAGGCCGAGCAGGGCGCCGACGACATGGTTCCACGCCAGTTTTTCGCCCGGCATCAGCGCCGAGCCCAGCACGATCAGCAGCGGCCAGAGATAAGCGATCAGGCTCGCCTCCACCGCCGGCGCGCTGCGCAGTGCGGTAAAGTAGAAGAAGTGGTATCCGAACAGGCCGGCAATGCCGACTACCCAGACCTGCGGCGGGATCTTCTGGCTCCTATCGGTGACCGGCATGAACAGTCGTGCGACAAGCCCTACGCCCGTGCCGATCGAGAAAGTGATCGCCGACAACAGGAATGGCGGCACCTTGCCGGACGCATCCGTCAGCAACGCCAGCAACGCCCACATGGCGACCGCCGAAAAGCCGATCAGTGTCGCGCGCGCCATTCCGCCTCCAGTGGCGCGCCCCATTCTGTCCCCGGTGGCGTGCCTTATTGTACCGCTTCGAAACGCCCGGCGCTGATGGTCAAGGTGCCGATCTGCGTTCCAACCGTGGCGTGGATCGGCGCATATACGCCGGTTTGGCCAAGCGGTGCAAACGTCACCATCATGCGGCTTTTGTTCTTGAGATAGTTGAGCGCCTTGCGGCCCTTGCGATAGCCGGCCACCGGCTCGAAACCCATCTGGCAGGTGACGGTGTCGCCCTTGTAGCCCGGCACCGAGATCGTGCCTTTCGAGGCATAGGTCAGTGTCAGATCGGCACGCATCTCGCCATCGTAGAACTTGACCTTGCGGCCGCAGACCTGGTCTAGGCTGTCGGCATGAATGACGGTGGCGGCCATCGGATCAAGCACTGATGCCAGGTCGCCGGCGCCGACCGGCACCCAGGCCTTGGGATCGCGCTTGCCCGGAGCGGGGATGACCTGCGTCGAGATCACGTTGCCATCGGTAAAGCGGATGTCGATCGCGGACGCTTTCTTGCCGGAAGTGTAATCGGCGCGGAACGCCTGCGGCACCATTTTCTGCCCGGAGATCGTACCCTTGGCCGAGATCGTGCCACGCGTATCGTCGAACAGCTTGGCCAGACCCGCTGCTGAGACGGTGCCATTGATCGCATAAACCCCGTTCTGATAGTTGCTGGAGAAAGTCGATCTTGCGATCGAGAGGCCAAGGAACGAAACCGTGTATTCGCCCTTGAACGACTGCGGCGAAGCAGCGGACGCGGCGGACGGCAAGGCGATGGCAAGCGCGGCAACCAGCGCGTGAGACGAACGAGGCATGGCGGGATCGGATCCTTGATTTTCGGCCGGAGGCGGGCGACTCCGGTCTGGCATGTCCCTATGAGACCGCTTATAGGAGGAAATCCGGCCTTAATATGAAATGCCGGGCGCTTCCTTAGGGAAGCCGGAGCTTGACGCCCCGGTGAAATGCAACTATGGAACGCCAACTTTTTCCATAAGGCCGCCTGATCAGAACCGCGCGCCACCCGGCGTGGGCACAAAGGTTTGGCAGGTCACGAGAGAACTGAAGGTTAGAACCATGTCCCGCACCTGCGAACTCACTGCCAAGGCAGTACAGACCGGCAACAATGTGAGCCACGCCAACAACAAGACCAAGCGTCGCTTCCTGCCGAACCTCGTCAATGTGACGCTGATTTCGGAAGCGCTGAACCAGAATGTGCGCCTGCGCATTTCTGCCAACGCGCTGCGTTCGGTCGAACATCGCGGCGGCCTCGATGCTTTCCTGGCCAAGGCCGACGTCAAGGAGCTGTCGCTGCGCGCGCGTCTCTTGAAGAAGCAGATCGCCAAGAAGACCGCCGAACAGGCTGCGGCTTAATTCGTCTTTCGGGCGGGGGACAACCGCCCTGGCCAACCTCTTGTTGGCCCACTGAGCATCGGATCGAGATCGCGAAGCGGCCATGGATTCGATGCTCGAACAAAGCGAGCGTGATCCGGTTTCGGCAAAACTCTCCGCTGGTTCCATTACCCAGGATAAAAAAATGTCTTCTTTTTCGCGATATTTGCCCTTTGTGGCCGCCATGGCGCTTGTCGTCGTGGCTTCGAACATCCTCGTGCAGTTCCCCATGCAGGGCCAGATCGGCGGCCTGTCGCTTGCCGACGTTTTGACCTGGGGCGCCTTCACCTATCCCTTTTCCTTCCTGGTCACGGACCTCGCCAACCGCCGCTACGGACCTGCGGTCGCGCGCCGGATTGTCTTTGTCGGCTTCATGACGGCGGTGGTCTGCTCCATCCTCGTTCCGCCCTTCCTGTTCCGCCATGGCTTCATCGAATTCGAGACATCAGCCGACCGGCTGGTGCGCATCGCGGCCGCTTCGGGCGCTGCTTTCCTGACCGCGCAGTTGCTCGACGTCACCGTGTTCAACCGGCTGCGCCGGCAGAGCTGGTGGCGGGCGCCGATCGTCGGCACACTGGTCGGATCGGTGTTCGACACCGTCGTGTTCTTCGGTGTCGCTTTTTCGGCCGCCTTTGCATTTGTCGGTCCAAGCGACGGTTTTGCACTCGAGAGCGCCCCATTGATGGGCGTGTTTCATGTCGATGCCATGCGCTGGGTGTCCTGGGCGCTTGGCGACCTCAGCGTGAAACTGATCATCGCTGTCGTGGCACTGATCCCCTACCGGCTGCTCGCCGCCCGCTGGAGCCAGCCGGCCATTGCCGCGGTCTAGGCCGTGATTCCCTGGATCCAGCTGGACTCCGCAAAAACGCCCGACGGCCGGCAGGAATTGCGGCTGAAACGGCGCGGTTCCGAATTCTCGATCATGCTCGGCACCAACGAGCTGATGAACAGCCGGCTGAGCGGCTCCGAGGAAGCGCTGGCGAAACTGTCCTGCCAGAGGATTGCGGGCCATCTTCAGCCGAGAATCCTGATCGGCGGGCTTGGCATGGGTTTTACGCTGCGCGCTGCTCTCGCCGAACTGGGCAACAATGCCGAAATCATTGTCGCGGAACTGGTGCCGGCCGTCGTCGCCTGGGCGCGCGGCCCGATGGCCGCGATTTTCGCCGGCTCGCTCGATGATTCCCGCGTCACCATCCGCGAAACCGATGTCGGCCAGTTGATACGGTCCGAGCCCACAGCCTGGGACGCGATCCTGCTCGACGTCGACAACGGCCCCGAAGGCATTGTCCACAAAGGCAATGACGCCCTCTACAGCGCGGCTGGCCTCTCCGCCGCGCGTACCGCCCTCAAGCCGGGGGGTGTGCTGGCGGTGTGGTCGCAGGGGCCCGATGCCGGCTTCACGCGGCGGCTTAAACAGGCAGGCTTCGCCGTCGAGGAAGTCAACACGCGCGCCAACGGCAAGCGCGGCGCGCGCCATGTCATCTGGATAGCCACCAAAGCCTCATGATCTTGGCCAACGGCGGCCGCGGCTAGTTTGACCGCTGAAGTTCGGCGGCAAGGGCCTCCAGCAGCCCGCGAGTCCCCTCCTCCCGTCCCTTGGCGGAATCGATACCGTCGAAGAAGGCGCCTTGCTCGGTGTAGGTCAGCCTTGTGCCATCGCCCGACGGCGTCAGTTCCACGGTGGTGAGCGATGCCGACATGGGCTGCGGCCCGATCGCCATCCTGTAGGAAAACACGATGCGCTGGTCGGCAACGATGTCCTGGAATTGCGCGTCGAGCCTGACCTCCGGACCGCCGCCATAGTTGAAGCGAGACACCTCGCCGCCGCCGACGCGAAAGTCGAAGCTGAATTCGGCAACGGCAAAACCATCGCCTTCGACGCGCCAGCGCCGCACCGTCGCCTTGTCGGCGAAGGCATGGAAGACACGTGACGGCGATTGCGGGTAGGTCCGCTCGATGGTGAAGGTGGAGTGGATGACGGAATGCTCGTCCTTGACGGGGGCGATCTGGTTCATTGCTGTTCGTCCTTTTCCTGATCCTGATTTTTCGTGGGGGATTGGTCTGTCTCGGCCAGAATCTGGCCAAGACGGTCGAGATGGCGTTCCGCCGGTATGCGGCGTTCGGCAATCCAGTCGGCGAGCGGGGCGAGCCCGCCCGGTTCGATCCGGCAGGTTCGCACCCGCCCGATCTTTTCGCTGCGGATCAGACCGCAGGCCTCCAACGCCTGGAGATGCTGCAGCACGGCGGCGAAGGTCATGCCGAACGGCTCCGCCAGCTGGCTGACGGTGGCCGGTCCGCTGCTCAACCGTTCCAGGATTTGCCGGCGGGTGGGCTCGACAAGAGCGCGAAGGATGCTGTCGATCTCTGAATGGTTAAGCATGGACTTGAGTATTGTCCGCGTCACTTCAATTGTCAAGTCCAGACTAAAGTATTGCCGCGAACGCGTCCGTGGCCAAAAACCCGCTCCGATTCGGTGGCTTGCCGAGGAAAACTCTGGGGAATGGCCGACGCATGGAGAAATCACCAATGGGCGTCGCGGAGGAGCCGCCGCTCAATCTTGGTGCAGGATGAATTCCAGGTAGAGATTGCGCTGCAGGATCGAGTGGTTGTCGTCGGAGATCAGCGACACCATCAGCGCGCCGTCATCGCGGGTCCAGACGTCTAGCCCTTCCATATTGTCGATCTGGTAGCCCATGTCGGCTTGCAACAGCACCGGCCCGTCGGCAACGGCGCCCTTCTCGACGCTCTCTCCATAAATGCGCCGCAGCCGCATCCTGAGCCCGCCCGCCATGGTGAAACTGCGCTCCAGCAGCAAAAGATCGCCATCGGGCAGAAAGGCGCCATCGGTAATGTCGAAATCGTCGTTGCGCCTGACGGTGAAGACGCCCTTGCGCGGCCCTTCGATGATGGCGGCGTAGATGTTGCCTGATTTGTCGAGGCTCTTCTCCGAGACCACGACCAGGCCGCCCCGATGCTGGCCGTTGGCATTTGAATGGGTGACTGTCTCGAAGCCGCGGTTCTGCCGCAGCTCCCGCGCCGGCACCAGGAAATCCAGCTGCCTGAACGGCGCTTTCATGTTGTCCGGGTCGATCTTGAACTGGACGACGCGGTGGTTGCGCTCGAAACCGACAGTGGCGATGCCGTCCTTGACCGCGAGGCCCTCGGCGTCGACTTCCCATTTTTCGTCGATCGGCTGGCCGCTCTGGTCCACCATTTGCTGCATGCGAAAATTCTGGATGCCGACGGGTCGCCTGTCGGCGTCTCGGGCCACCGAACCGAAGAACCAGTAACCGGTATCGGCCACACCGATGAAATCGCTGCCGGCTTTCAGAAATCGAAAGGCCGACAGCGCGCCGAAATCGCGTGATGGCGAGGTCATTTCAAGCCCGCCGACGAATTCGAGCTGGCCAAACTGCTTGTCGGTACGGCCGATATGAAATTCGGTGATCGGGCGGGCCGAGACTGCGACAGGCTCAACTGCAGCCGAGCCGGCCGAACCGGCTGACGCCGAAGCCATGCCGGCAAGCAAGGCGATGGCGGCGAAAAGCGCGTGCCGAAACCCGCCTCGCGAAAAGATCATCCGGCGCGCCGCATGCCGCCGCGGCGCGTATCCTTCGCGCTTTCCTCGGCAAACAGCGAAGCCAGTTGCTCGGTCATGGCGCCGGCCAGTTCCTCGGCGTCGACGATGGTGACGGCCCGTCTGTAATAGCGGGTCACGTCATGGCCGATACCGATGGCCAGCAACTCGACCGGCGAACGCGTCTCGATCAGTTCGATGACGGCGCGCAGATGGCGTTCGAGATAATTGCCCGGATTGACCGACAGCGTCGAATCGTCGACAGGCGCGCCGTCCGAGATCATCATCAGGATCTTGCGCTGTTCGGGCCGGGCGATCAGCCGGTTGTGCGCCCACAGCAGCGCCTCGCCATCGATGTTTTCCTTGAGCAGGCCTTCGCGCATCATCAGGCCGAGATTGCGCCGCGCCCGCCGCCACGGGTGGTCGGCCGACTTGTAGATGATGTGGCGCAGATCGTTCAGCCGGCCCGGGTTCGGCGGCTTGCCGTCCTTCAGCCACTTCTCGCGCGCCTGTCCGCCCTTCCACGCCCGCGTGGTGAAGCCGAGGATCTCGACCGAGACGCCGCAGCGCTCCAGCGTGCGCGCCAGGATGTCGGCGCAGGTGGCGGCGACCGTGATCGGCCGTCCGCGCATCGAGCCGGAATTGTCGAGCACCAGCGTCACCACCGTGTCGCGGAATTTGGTGTCGCGCTCCTGCTTGAACGACAGCGGCTGCATCGGATCGATCACCACGCGCACCAGCCGCGCCGGATCGAGATAGCCCTCTTCCAGGTCGAAATCCCAGGACCGGTTCTGCTGCGCCATCAGCCGCCTCTGCAGCCGGTTGGCGAGCCGCCCGACGACGCCGGACAGATTGGCGAGCTGCTTGTCGAGGAAGGCGCGCAGCCGGTCGAGCTCTTCCTCTTCGCAGAGTTCCTCGGCGCCGACCGTCTCGTCGAAAGCTGATGTGTAGACCTTGTAGTCGATTTCCTTCGGCAGATTGGTGAAGGGATCGTCGTTGCGGCGCGCCTCGCCGGCGGTCTCGGCATCGGCATCGTCGTCATCCGACAGATCGTCGGCCGTCGCGTCCGAGGCTTCGGTCTCCGCCGATTGCTCGTCGTCCGCCGATGCCTCGGCGTCCTCGGACTGCGACTGCTCGGAGCCGGAATCGTCTTCGCCGCCCTCCTCGCTCTGTTCCTCGCCTTGCGGCTGGTTGTCGTCATTGTCCTCGGAGTCTTCCGTCTCCTGGTCGTCGCCGAGTTCCTCGGCCATTTCCATGGAGGCGAGCATCTCGCGCACAACGCGGGCGAAGGCTTGTTGGTCCTCGAGCTTCTCCGACAGGCCGTCGAGGTCGGCCTTGGCCTTCTCCTCGACCCACGGCCGCCAGAGTTCGACCAGCCGCTCGCCGCTCTTCGGCACCGGCCGGCCGGTCAGCTTTTCGCGCACCATCAGCGCGAGCGCCTCCTCGATCGGCGCGTCGGCCTTGTCCTTGACGTCTACGAGGTTGGCCTTGGCGTATTTGTCCTCCAGCATCGAGCCGATATTGTCGGCGACGCCTTGCATGGCGCGGCTGCCGATCGCCTCGACGCGGGCCTGCTCGACCGCATCGTAGATGGCGCGGGCAGCCTTGCCTTCCGGCGCCAGCTTGCTGTGGATGCGAACATCATGGCAGGCGCGCTTCAACGCCATGGAATCGCCGAGCCCGCGGGTGATCGCGATGTCGGCCTTCGATGCCTTCTTGGGCAGTTCGGGCAGCCGCGCCCGGCTGCCCGCCAGCGCCGGCCTGTCCTTGGCGAAGCCGACTTCCATCTCCTTGTCGCCGGCGATGGCGCGCATGCAGACGGTTACGGCACGCTTGAAGCTGTCGGCTTCAGACCCCGTCTTCGACTTGTTGCGCGTATTGTCGCCCGGACCCGCCATCGAGGCTCTGCTTAGCCCAGCACCACGTTGGCCGCGCTCTCGGGCAGATCCTGGCCGAAGGCGCGCTGGTAGAACTCGGCGACCACCGAACGCTCGAGCTCGTCGCACTTGTTGAGGAAGGTCAGCCGGAACGCCATGCCGATATCGCCGAAGATCTCGGCATTCTCGGCCCAGGTGATGACGGTACGCGGGCTCATCACCGTCGACAAATCGCCATTGATGAAGGCCGAGCGCGTCATATCGGCGACGCGCACCATCTTGTTGACGATGTCCTTGCCCTTGGTGTCGCGATAATGCTTGGCCTTGGCGAGCACGATGTTCACTTCATTGTCGTGCGGCAGATAGTTCAGCGTGGTGACGATCGACCACCGGTCCATCTGCGCCTGGTTGATCTGCTGGGTGCCGTGATAAAGGCCTGTCGTGTCGCCCAGCCCGACCGTGTTGGCGGTCGAGAACAGGCGGAACGCCGGATGTGGGCGGATGACCCGGCTCTGGTCGAGCAGTGTCAGCCGGCCGGACGATTCCAGCACGCGCTGGATGACGAACATCACGTCCGGACGGCCGGCATCATACTCGTCGAAGCACAGCGCGACATTGTGCTGGTAGGCCCAGGGTAGGATGCCGTCGCGGAATTCGGTGATCTGCAGGCCGTCCTTGACTACGATGGCATCCTTGCCGACGAGGTCGATACGGCTGACATGGCTGTCGAGATTGACGCGCACGCAGGGCCAGTTGAGGCGGGCGGCGACCTGTTCGATATGCGTCGACTTGCCGGTGCCGTGATAGCCCGACACCATGACGCGGCGATTGTAGGCGAAGCCGGCGAGGATCGCCAAGGTCGTCGCCTTGTCGAACAGATAGTCGGGATCGATGTCGGGCACATGCTCTGATGTCACCGAATAGGCCGGCACCACCATCTTGGACTCGAAGCCGAATTTCTCCTTCACCAACACCGTCGTGTCGGGCAGATTGGCGATGTCGCGATCGACCTTGTTCATATCTCTCAACGTCTCCACGGGCGAAACGTCGCGTTTCGCCGGCAATCCATTTTGTTCGGGGGCGGTCTTAGAGCGTTTTCCAACCTTATGAAAGTTGGAAAACGACACAAACCGTAGGGTCGCTCAGCACAGGCCTGCCTGTTTGAGCACGCGATAGGCCTGAAGCACATCACGGAACCGGTCTTCCGAACCTCTGTCGCCGCCATTCGCATCCGGATGGTGACGCTTCACCAGTTCCTTATAGCGCGCCTTGATGTCCTTGCCAGTCGCCTTTGTATCAAGGCCAAGCGTTTCCAGCGCCTTGGCCTCAAGCGGCTTGGCCTTGCGCTCGCGCGCCTCGCGCGGATCCTTCGGCCCCTTGAATAGGTCGAACGGGTCACGCATGCGGTTGTAGTAGCCGGCGCGGCCGGAGCGCATCTGCGCCATATCGGGCGACGATCGCGTCGAGGCGCCGTTGGCGCCCATCTTCCAGGTCGGCCGGTGGCCGGTCATAGCTTCCTTCTGGAAGCGCGCGACCTCGGTGTCCGGCACGCCGGAGAAGTAGTTGAAGCCCTTGTTGTACTCGCGCACATGGTCGAAGCAGAAGCGGAAATACTCACCCTCCTTCATGCGCCCGACCGGCGCGCGATGCGTGCCCGCCTCCTTGCAGCCATCCCACTGGCAGATCGGCGCGTGCGACTTCACCTCCGCGTCCTTGTCGGGGCGGACGCGAATCTTCTCGAAATATTTGGGATACGGCTTCATCTCACCCATTTATGGGGCGTTCGCAGATGCGAAACAAGAATTGACATTTTCGCGATCATCGCCCTAACCGCTGAATCGCGGCTTAAAGCGGGCGGATGACTGATTTTGTTGCGCCAACGGCTTTGTGAAACCGATTTTTGGTTTTCACGGGCGGCGCCAACCATATGTGGTGAAGGGAGAAGACGATGTCCATACAGGCGACCATGGAAGACAAGCTCAACAAGGCATTTTCGCCCGAGCGGCTGGTCATCCTCAACGAAAGCCATCTCCACGCCGGCCATCATCACGTGGAATCCGGCCACCACGCCGAGTTCGACGGCACCGGCGAGACGCATTTCCGTGTCCGCATCGTCTCGCCGAATTTCGCCGGCATGAGCCGCATCGACCGTCACCGCGCCGTCAACGAGCTGCTGGCCGACGAGTTGAAGGCGGGCGTGCACGCGCTGGCGATCGAGCCTGCGGCGCCCGGCGAACAGACGCGCTGGTAAGGCCGTTTCCGTCGCCGCTTGGCGGCCGCGGTCAAATCACGGCTTCGATCAGGAACGGCCCGCGCCGCGACAAAGCATTGTCCAGCAGCGCGTCGAAACGTTCGCAGGTATCCGCACGCGCCGCCTCCACGCCCATCCCTTTGGCCAGCGAGACCCAGTCCAGCGCGGGATGGTCGAGATCGAGCATGCGCCTGGCATTCTCGCCGATCGCGTTCACGCCGACATTACGCATCTCGCCATGCAGGATCGCATAGGTGCGGTTGGAAAAGACGATCGTCACCACGTCGAGATGTTCCCGCGCCTGCGTCCACAGGCCCTGCACCGTGTACATGCCGCTGCCATCGGCCTCGAGATTGATCACCTTGCGGCCGGGACAGGCAATCGCGGCGCCCGTCGCCAGCGGGATGCCGCCGCCGATCGACCCGCCCGTGCCCATCATGTAGTCGTGCGGTGCGGCAAAGGCCGACAGCGCGAAGAAACGCCGCGCCGAGGTGACGGCCTCGTCGCAGACGATCGCGTCGGCCGGCAGCTTTCTCGCGACGGACAGTGCAATTGCGTCTTCCGTCAGCCGGCCGTTCGGCGTTGCCTCGTCAGGAAAGGCGCTGGCAACCACTGTCTGCTGTGACGGCTTGACGCCCAGTTCGTCACGAAGTGCTTCCAGTGCCCCATGAAGGTCCTGCCCGTGGGCGGCCAGCATCAGCACCATGCAATCATCGCGGACAAGCCGCCCGGGCTTTCCCGGATAGGCGAAGAAGGCGACCGGCTCCTTTCCGCCGACCAATACAAGGACATCGAGATCCCCGAGCATCGCCGTCGCCGCGTCGACCGGATAGGGGATGCGCGTCGGCGCGACACGCCCACGCCCGCGCTGCATCCGTGCGATCAGGACCTCACTGAACAGCCTGACATCGCAGGCTGCTGAAATCTGACCCGCGATCTCGAGAGCATCGGCCCGTGCCGCCCGCCCACGAACAATCATGCCAACACGGCCCGGAGCCGCGCGGATCGTCGCGGCGATCGTTCGCACGGCCCCCGTGTCGACGGCCGGCGGTGGCGCGAGTTGCACCTTGGCGGGCGAAACCGCGTCGGCCTCGCCCCAGGCGGCATCGGCCGGGAGGATCAGCGTCGTGACACCAGGCGGTGTCAGCGAGGCGCGAAAAGCCGCCTCCGTGGCCGGCTGGACATCGGCGGGCCCTTCGATGCGTCGAACCCAGTTGGACATCGGCACCGCGAGGCCCTCGATATCGCTGGTCAGCGGCGCGTCGAGCGGCAGATGGTATGAGGCGTGGTCGCCGACGATGTTGATCATCGGGCTCCTGGCGCGTCGGGCGTTGTGCATGTTGGCAAGACCGTTGGCCAGCCCCGGCCCGGTATGCAGCAGCGTCGCCGCGGGACGGTCGGCCATGCGCGCATAGCCGTCGGCCGCACCCGTCACCACGCCCTCGAACAGGCCAAGCACACAACGCATCTCGGGCTTGCGGTCGAGCGCGGCGACGAAATGCATTTCGGATGTGCCGGGATTGGCGAAGCACACTGTCACATCATTGGCCAGCAGCACTTCGCACAGGACATCGGCGCCATTCATGCAAAATTTCTCCCATTCACGAAGGGCAGTTGCACCCGCGGACGTCCGCACGGCAATATCCCGCCGCCGCTTTTGGCATGATCCAGCCACGGAGCGCGGTGGCTGTCAGCGCGTCCCATCCCTGCCGAGGTCGCGGTCGATCTCCAGATCGCAAGAGTCTCCGCGGACGCTGCGAGCGTTCAATCAGGATAGGGCAGCCATTCGGGCCGGAGCGATGCCAGGATTTTGATGCCAGATGCATGCGCGCCGACGGAACAAATAATGCCATCCCGCAGTTGATACGTGGGCCCCGCCAGAATGGCTCTGAAGGCAACGATCATGCGAGAGAACCAATCCGACGTCTTCCACCTCTTTTCGGAAATTTATGCAAACGCCGCCCAAGAGGAAATAAGCCTCCAGCAATATCTGCTTGCCTGCCGCGAGGACAAATCGATGTATGCCTCGGCGCCGGAACGAATGGTCGAGGCGATCGGCGAGCCTAACCTAGTCGACACCAGCAAGGACGAGCGGCTCGGCCGCATTTTCTCGAACCGGACCGTCAAGATATATCCCTCCTTCTCCGAGTTTTACGGGATGGAGGATACGATCGAGCGCATCGCCGGATATTTCCGATATGCCTCTCAGGGCCTCGAGGAACGCAAGCAGATCCTCTACCTCTTGGGTCCGGTCGGCGGCGGCAAATCTTCCTTGGCCGAACGGTTGAAAAAATTGATGGAGGAGCGCCCGATCTACACGCTCAAGGTCGGCAACCAGATCAGCCCGGTTTTCGAATCGCCGCTTGGCCTGTTCCATCCCGATCGCATGGGCGATCTCCTGGAGGACAAATACGGGATAGCCCGGCGCCGCCTCAACGGGCTTATCTCGCCATGGGCGGCCAAGCGCCTCGACGAATTGTCCGGCGACATCTCCAAATTCAGCGTCGTCAAACTGATGCCGTCGCGGCTGCGCCAGATCGGCATAGCCAAGACCGAGCCTGGCGATGAGAACAATCAGGATGTCTCGGCCCTGGTTGGCAAGGTCGACATCAGGCAATTGGAAAATTTCAGCCAGTCCGACCCCGACGCCTATTCCTACAGCGGCGGACTGAACCGGACGACGCAGGGTCTGCTCGAATTCGTCGAGATGTTCAAGGCGCCCATCAAGGTGCTGCATCCATTGCTGACGGCGACCCAGGAAGGCAGTTACAACGGCACCGAGAATTTCGGCGCCTTTCCCTATCAGGGCATCATCGTTGCCCATTCCAATGAATCCGAGTGGCAACAGTTCAAGAACAACAAGAACAATGAGGCGTTTCTCGATCGCATCCTCGTGGTCAAGGTGCCGTATTGCCTGCGTATCACCGAAGAGAGGCAGATCTACGAAAAGCTGCTGCGCGAGAGTGAATTGGCCGCCAGCCCCTGCGCGCCCGAGGTGTTGGATATCCTCAGCCGGTTCAGCGTCTCGACCCGCCTTGCCGAGCACGACAATTCGCCGCTGCACACCAAGATGCGCGCCTATGACGGCGAGAACTTGAAGGAGATCGACCCGAGGGCGAAGTCAGTCCAGGAATATCGCGACGCCGCCGGCGTCGACGAAGGCATGACCGGCGTCAGCACGCGCTTTGCCTTCAAGATCCTGTCACAGACGTTCAACTATGACACCGCGGAAGTGGCCGCCGATCCTGTGCATCTGATGTACATACTGGAAGAGGCGATCAAGCGGGAGCAGTTTCCGAAGGAGATGGAAGCCGCCTATCTCGAGTTTATCAAGTCGGAACTGGCCGCCCGTTACGCCGAGTTCATCGGCCACGAAATCCAGAAGGCCTATCTGGAATCCTATAGCGAATATGGCCAGAACCTGTTCGACCGCTACATCGCCTATGCCGATGCCTGGATCGAGGACCAGGACTACAAGGACCCCGACACCGGCCAGATCCTCAACCGCGAGGTGCTGGATAACGAATTGTCGCAGGTCGAAAAGCCGGCAGGCATCGCCAATCCGAAGGATTTTCGCAACGAGGTGGTGAAGTTCACGCTGCGGGCCCGGGCGCGCAACCACGGCCGCAATCCGTCATGGACGAGCTACGAGAAGCTGCGCGAGGTGATCGAAAAACGCATGTTCGGCCAGGTCGAGGACCTCCTTCCGGTGATCAGCTTCGGCTCCAAGCAGGATAGCGTCACCGAAAAGCGGCACACCGAATTCGTCCAGCGGATGGTGGAGCGCGGCTATACGGAACGGCAGGTGCGCCGGCTGGTCGATTGGTACATGCGGGTGAACAAGGCGGGCTGAGAGCAGCCCGAATGGTTGCATGCCGATCTTTATCGACCGCCGCCTGAATCCGAAGGACAAAAGCCTTGGCAACCGCCAGCGCTTCCTCAGGCGTGCCCGCGAGGAACTCAAGCGCAGCATTCGCGACCAGATCCGCAGTGGACGGATCGCCGACGTGGACGCGGAGCATGCCGTGCCGATGCCCGAGAGAGGCACCGGCGAGCCGACTTTCAACGACGCGAGGGACACCGGCCGGCGCCGGCACATCCTGCCGGGCAACCGGCAATTCGCCCAGGGTGATCTGATCCCCAAACCCGGCCAGGGCGGAGGCATGGGCGGTTCGTCACCGGGAAACACCGCATCCGAGGACGACTTTCGTTTCGTCCTGTCGCGCGAGGAGGTGCTCGATCTTTTCTTCGAGGATCTCGAACTGCCCGACATGGTGAAGCTCAATCTCAAGGAGATCCTTGCTTTCAAGCCGCGCCGGGCGGGTTTCGCCGCCACTGGTTCGCCGACCAACATCAATGTCGGCCGCACGATGCGCAACAGCCACGGCCGCCGCATTGCGCTCAGGCGCCCCAAGCAAGCGGCGGTCGACGCGATCATGCAGGACCTCGCCTTGCTGGAGGCCGCACGGCCCGATGCTCAGACGCGCGAGCGCGTCGCGGCCCTCAAAGAGGAGATCGAGCGGCTGGAGCGCCGGCGCCGGCGGATTGCCTTCGTCGACCCGGTCGACATCCGGTTCAACCGCTTCGACCCGACCCCGGTGCCGAACGCGAAAGCGGTCATGTTCTGCTTGATGGACGTGTCGGGCTCGATGGGGGAGCGGGAGAAGGACCTGGCCAAGCGCTTCTTCGTGCTACTGCACCTGTTCCTGAAGCGACGTTATGAGCGCACCGAAATCGTCTTCATCCGCCATACGCACGAAGCGCAGGAGGTGGATGAGGAAACCTTCTTCTACTGCACGCAAAGCGGCGGCACCGTCGTTTCTACCGCACTCGAGGAAATGCATCGCGTGATCAAGCAGCGTTATCCCGCGAGCGAGTGGAACATCTACGCCGCGCAGGCTTCGGACGGCGACAATTTCGCCACCGATTCCGAGCGCTGCATCGCCCTGCTGAACGGCAAGCTCATGCGCCTGTGCCAGTATTTCGCCTATGTCGAGATCATCGACGAACGCGAGAGCCACATCTTCGGCGCGACCGAAAACGGGACATCGCTCTGGCGGGCCTACAGCGCCATCGAATCGAACTGGCCGAACTTCCAGATGAGCCGCATAGCCACGGCCGCCGATATCTATCCCGTCTTTCGTCGGCTCTTCGCCAAACAGCCCGCGCTCCGCAAGAGCGCCTGAGGGGAAACTATGGCCAGGACAGCCAGCAAACCGGGTTTGCTCTTTTCCGGATCCGACTGGGATTTCCAGAAATTGTCGCAGGCTTATGAGGCGATCGCGGCAATCGCCGTCGAGGAGCTCAAGCTGGACACCTATCCGGTACAGATGGAGATCATATCTTCGCAGCAGATGCTCGACGCTTACTCATCGGTCGGCATGCCGCTGATGTATCGTCACTGGTCGTTCGGCAAGCATTTCCTTTATCAGGACTTTCTCTACCGCAAGGGCGGACGGGGGTTGGCCTATGAACTGGTCATCAATTCCAATCCCTGCATCGTCTACCTGATGGAGGAAAACACCATGGCCTTGCAGGCCCTGGTGACGGCACATGCAGCGCTCGGACACAATCATTTCTTCAAGAACAATCATCTTTTCCAGCAGTGGACCGACGCCGGGGGGATTCTAAGCTACCTGGAGTTCGCCAAGGGCTACATTGCCCGATGCGAGGAGCGGCACGGATTGTCAGCCGTGGAAAGCATTCTCGACAGCGCTCACGCGCTGATGGAGCAAGGCGTGTTCCGATATCACAGGCCGCCAAAGCTGTCGTCCGAGCGGCAGCGTGAAGGGTTGCGCGAGCGCCTGGAATATGAAGAGCGCTCCTACAACGACTTGTGGCGCACGCTGCCTCCTTCACAGGACACCAGCAAGACCGAGAAGAAGGATGAAGGCCTGGCGGAGCGGAAGAAATCGCTCAACCTGCCCGAGGAAAACCTGCTCTATTTCCTCGAGAAGAACAGCCTTGTCCTGGAGCCCTGGCAGCGCGAGATCATCCGCATCGTGCGTGTCGTTGCACAGTATTTCTATCCGCAGCGGCAAACGCAGGTGATGAATGAAGGCTGCGCCACCTTCGTGCACTACACTCTCATGAACGCATTGTTCGACCGCGGCCAGATCAGCGAGGGCGCCATGCTCGAGGTCCTGCGCAACCATTCCAATGTGATCTTCCAGCCGGCCTTCGACGACCCCCGGTTCTCCGGTATCAATCCGTACGCGCTCGGCCTCGACATGATGCAGGACATCCAGCGCATTTCGACCGAGCCGACGGCGGAGGACCGCGACTGGTTTCCCGACATCGCGGGTCGCGGTGACTGGCGCGACGTGCTCCTGGACGCATGGGCCAATCACCGCGACGAATCCTTCGTCCGCCAGCACCTCAGCCCGGCCCTGATACGGAAGTGGCGGATGTTTGTCCTGGCCGACCAGGCCGACGACGCGCATTACGAGGTCGCCTCGATCCACAATGAGCGCGGCTACCAAAAAATACGTGCCGCGCTGGCCCATAGCTACGATGTCGGGGCGAGCCGGCCGGATATCCAGGTTGTGGATGTCGACCTGCTCGGTGACCGGCATTTGCGGCTGCAGCACAAGGTGAAGGAGGGCGTACTGCTCGACGGTGGCAGCCGCGACGCGACCCTGCGCCATATCCGAAGCCTCTGGGGTTATGAGGTCAGCCTGGCCGCGGTCGACGCCGAAACCGGTGCGACGCTCAACGAACGCTCCAGCAGTGACTGTTGAGTTTCGGCCTCGGCTTTCATCGGACGCTGTCGGGCGGAACGAGTAGAACACGCTCCGCGGACGCGCCGGTGCGCTCAGCCGACCGTCGATTTCAGGAACGCCAGCGCCGCGATGGTCAGCGCGTCGCCATCCTCACCGAAATCGCGGTTGATCGACATGTGCGTATAAGCACTGCCGTCGAACAGCGTCACCCCAGTGCCGCTGGCGCGCAGGAGCTCGGCAAAGGCCGTGGACTGTTCGCCGCGACCCTCGGCGCGAGAATAGGCAATGAAGGTTGGCGGATGCTTGCGGCCGTCCACATAGCTCGCCGGCGAAAGTGCCGCCCATTGCGAAGGATCGGAAAAGGCCCGCGCATAGGCCCGAACCATGCCCCCATTCCTGGAAAGTGCGGCGAGATCATAGGCCCGGGTATCATCGAGAAGCAGGCCGGCGACGCCGGGCAGTCCGCCGCGCATGCCGGTCAGGGCAATCAGGTGGCAGCCGGCCGAATGGCCCATGCCGACGATACGGCTGGGATCGCCGCCATGTTGGGCGATATTGGCCCTGAGATAGGCATAGGCCTTCTCGACATCGCCCGCCTGGGTGGCGACATCAGCCTGTGGCAGCATGCGGTAGTCGATGGAGACGAAGCAGAAGCCGTTGGCAAGCAGGAAGGCCGGTTTGGCGTTGACCTGGCTGCGTCTGCCGAACCGCCACGCGCCGCCATGGACGAAGAAGACAACCGGCAGGTTTCTCGCGCCACCGGGCGCATAGATGTCGAGCTTGGCCGGTCCATAGTCGAAGGTTTCGGGCGATGGCTTGTCTCGCGCCGCCAATGCCCCAGCAGGCAACAAGGTGGACATCGAAGCCAGGAGCAAGGTTCGCCGATCGATAATCATCATCGGCAAAGAATGCATCGCGGCGGGCGGGAATTCCAGTGAAGGATCGGCAAGGCGGCGGCTCTAGTCTAACTGTCGCCGGCTGGCCTGATCCTGACCCTGGCAATCCGGTTCTTGTCGCGTTTCATGACGACGAAGCGCTTGCCGTGGAACGTAAAGGCCTGCTTCTCCTCGGGGATCGATTGCGCCTCGTGGATGACGAGGCCGGCGATGGTGGTCGCCTCCTCGTCCGGCAGGTTCCAGTCGAGCGCCCGGTTGAGGTCGCGGATCGGCACCGTGCCTTCGACGACGACGGAACCGTCCGCCTCCTGCTTGACGCCCTGGATGTCGACATCATGCTCGTCGGCGATCTCGCCGACGATCTCCTCGATGATGTCCTCCAGCGTCACCAGCCCCTCGACCTCGCCATATTCGTCGACGACGACGGCGAAATGAGCCTTGCGGCGCAGGAACGCGTTGAGCTGTTCCTGCAAGGTCGTGGTGTCGGGCACGAACCAGGGTTTTGACGCGATCTTCATCACGTCGATTTGCGAAAAATCGTTGCCGACCTCGTTCAGTGCACGCAGCAGATCCTTGGCGTGCAGCACGCCGACGATATTGTCGAGCGAGCCTTTCCAGAGCGGCATGCGGGTGTGCGGGCTCTGCAGGATCTCGCGCACCACCGCCTCCGGCGCATTGTCGGCATTGACCGAGCGCATGTTGGTGCGGTGGACCATGACGTCGGACACTTCGAGCTCTTCGAGGTCGAACAGTCCGCCGATACGGTCGCGATCCTCGCGCACAACCTGTCCGTCGCGGCGAAAATCGTCGACCGCGCCGCGCAATTCGTCCTGGCTCGAGCGCTGCGGCTCGATGCGCGACAGCTCATAGCCGAACATGGCAAGCAGGCGTGTGCGCACGGCAACGACCAGCAGGACGAGGATGGCAAGGACGGCGACGACGATCCAGCCATTGTCCATCTCAGCCGGCTTTCCGGCTGGCTGGATGGTTTTCCCCGAGGAACGACAGCACTTCCGAGGCCGGTACGTCCTTGGCGATGAAGGCCTGGCCGATGCCGCGCGTCAGAATGAAGGTCAGCGCCCCGCGCGACACCTTCTTGTCCTGCGTGATGAATGAAAGCAGGGCCTCGGCATCGGGCAAGTCGCCCGGGATATCGGCCATCCGCCACGGCAGCCCGACGGCACGCAGATGTGCCTCGACGCGGGCCGCGTCGTCGGGGCTGGCGAGATTGAGCCGCGACGAGAACCGGTGCGCCAGCGCCATGCCGATGGCGACCCCCTCGCCATGGACGAGGCGGGTTCCATCATACTGCGTGGCGGCTTCGAGCGCGTGTCCGAACGTATGGCCGAGGTTGAGCAAGGCGCGGTCACCGGTCTCGAACTCGTCGCGGGCAACCACATCGGCCTTGGCGCGGCAGGCCTCGGCAATGGCCTCGACCCGCTCCGGTCCGCCAGCGAACACCTTTTCCCAGTTCGCTTCCAGCCAGGCGAAGAATTGCGGCCGGTCGATCAGCCCGTATTTGGCAAGCTCGGCATAGCCGGCGCGGAATTCGCGGATCGGCAGCGTGTCGAGCACTTCGGTATCGGCCAGCACCAGCCTGGGCTGGAGGAAGACACCGACGAGGTTCTTGCCGCGCGGGCTGTTGATGCCGGTCTTGCCGCCGACCGAGGAATCGACCTGCGCCAGCAGCGAGGTCGGAACCTGCACGAAATTCATGCCCCGCCGCACGATGCCCGCGGCAAAGCCGGTGAGATCGCCGATGACGCCACCGCCAAGCGCGATGACGACGTCGCCGCGCTCCAGCCTTGCCGCCAGGACACCATCGACCACCGCCTCCAGATGGGCAAAGCTCTTGGTCTTCTCGCCAGGCGGCATCGTGATGACGGCCGGCTGGATGCCACCCTTCTCAAGCCCGGCCTTCAGCGCATCGAGATGCGCGGCGGCGACGTTCTCGTCGGTCACGACGGCGGCGCGTGTGCCCGGCAGCCGCCGCGAAATCTCGGCGCCGGCGCGCGACAGCAGGCCGGCGCCGATCAATATGTCGTAGGCCCTGTCGCCGAGACCGACTTCGACGGTGACTGGCTGATCCGTGCTCATGAATCGACCTCGCCGGTCGCGGCTATCGCATCGATGCCGAAATGCCGGCACAGCGCCTCGACCACCTCGGCAGCGATGACCTCCTTGCGATCGTCGCGGGTCGGCACGGTGATGTCAGCGGTGGCATAGACCGGATAGCGTTCCCCCATCAGCCGCTCAAGTACCGCGCGGGGATCGGCGCTTTTCAAAAGCGGCCGGTTCTGCTTCTTGGAAACGCGGTCCATCAGAAGGTCGAGCTCGGCCTTCAGCCACACCGACACGCCGTGCGCGGCGATGGCCTCGCGCGTCTGCGCGTTCATGAAGGCACCGCCTCCGGTCGACAGAACCTGCGGGCCGTTTTCAAGCACGCGCAGGATGACTCGCTGTTCCAGCGCCCGGAACTCGGTCTCGCCATAGCGCTCGAACAGGTCCGGAACGGTCATCCGCGACACGCTCTCGATCTCCTGGTCGCTGTCGATGAAGGGCAGCGAAAGCATCGTCGACACCTTGCGGCCGATCGCGGTCTTGCCGGCGCCCATCAGCCCGACAAAGACAATGGACCGACCGCCCAGCCGGCCAAGCAGCGCGGCATGGGTCTCGCCTGGAGGATTTGCCTGTAGCGCGTTCATCAGCTGTTTCTTGGGCCCTCTTTGCCGGCGTATCGACATGAAAAGCCGGTTTGCGTCAAGCGTGCCGAGTGCCTTGGCCCGATATGGACGGAGCGACGCTTGCATCAGAAGTTGCTAACAGGGGCCCGCTTCTTCCTTGAATTGGCCGGATTGGCGTCCCATAAGGGCACAGGGTTTGGAAACGCAGAACAAAAAGACGGGCGAGAATTAATGCCGACACTGTTTCGCTTTGTCGTGATAGCAGCGATTCTGGCCGGCATTGCCTATGGTACGATGTTCGCTCTGGTGATGTTCGTCGAGCCGAAAAAGGCGGAAATGAGCGTGCGTATTCCGCCGGAAAAGCTCAATCCCAAGAAAAACTGAATCCCAAAAAACTGACTCGGACCGCCTCAAGGACATGAACAGCGCCGCCCGTATCGAGGCCTTCCTGGAAATGATGAGCGCCGAGCGGGGAGCGGCCGAGAACACGCTTTCCTCCTATCGCCGCGATCTGGAGGCTGCTTCCGACGGGATCGATGGCGGACTTGCCCGCGCAGGTGCCGCCGATATCAGGGCCTATCTCGACGACATCGCCGCGCGCGGCTTCGCGCCGGCGTCACAAGCGCGCAAACTGTCGGCGATCCGCCAATTCTTCAAGTTCCTCTATGCCGAAGGCCTGCGCGGCGACGACCCGACCGGGACGCTGGACAGCCCGAAAAAGGGCCGCCCTCTGCCCAAGACGATGAGCGAGGCCGAAACCGGCCGGCTGATCGACCGCGCCGCGCACGAAGCCGGCGATGCCGGGCTCGGCCACGCCGACAGGCTGGCGGCGTTGCGCCTGCATGCGCTGGTCGAAGTGCTCTACGCAACGGGTCTGCGCGTTTCCGAACTGGTCGGTCTGCCGGTGACGGTGGCGCAACGCGACGACCGTTTCTTCATGGTGCGCGGCAAGGGCGACAAGGAACGCATGGTGCCGCTGTCGGCCAAGGCGCGCGCGGCGATGCGGAGCTGGCTTGACGCTCGGGCCAAGCTACCTGCCTTCGCCGACAGCCCGTTCCTGTTCCCGGCGACATCCGACAGCGGCTATCTCTCGCGCCAGGTCTTTGCTCGCGATCTGAAAGGCCTGGCGGCGCGCGCCGGCATCGCCTCGGCCAAGATCTCGCCGCACGTGTTGCGCCATGCCTTCGCCAGCCATCTCCTGCAGAACGGCGCCGATCTCAGGGCCGTGCAGCAGTTGCTCGGTCATGCCGACATATCGACGACGCAGATTTACACCCATGTGCTGGAGGAGCGGCTGGTGCGGCTGGTCAACGATCATCATCCGCTTGCCGACTAGGCCTCATATCGTTATGTGAGAACGACATTTCACCGCCCGGAGCCTTGGTTTCAACGGTTCCGCAGTCATTGCCTTCCGACGCATCGGTCCGCTCAAGCATGTACAATTACCTCGATTTCGAAAAGCCGGTGCAGGATCTTGAGCTCAAGATCCTCGAGCTCAAGAAGCTTGCCGAGAACGGCGAGGCGGTCGATGTCGCCGATGAGATCACCAGGCTCGAGAAGCGCTCGCGCGATGCGCTGCGCGAACTCTACAAGGCGCTGACGCCGTGGCAGAAGGTGCAGGTGGCGCGCCACTCCGACCGGCCGCACTGCGTCGACTACATCAAAGGCCTGTTCAGCGACTTCACGCCGCTCGCCGGCGACCGCAACTTCGGCGAGGACCAGGCGATCGTCGGCGGTTTTGCCCGTTTCCGCGGCGAACCCATCGCAATCCTCGGCCAGGAAAAGGGCTCGGACACGGCGAGCCGCCTCAAGCACAATTTCGGCTCCGTGCGCCCCGAAGGCTATCGCAAGGCGGTGCGGCTGATGGAGCTTGCCGATCGTTTCAAGATCCCGCTGCTGACGCTGGTCGACACGGCCGGCGCCTATCCCGGCGTCGGCGCCGAGGAGCGCGGCCAAGCCGAAGCCATCGCCCGCTCGACCTCGGCTTGCCTTGGGCTGAAAGTGCCGTCGATCTCGGTGGTCATCGGCGAAGGCGGTTCGGGCGGCGCCATCGCGATCGCCACCGCCAACCGCGTCTACATGCTCGAACACGCTATCTATTCGGTGATTTCGCCTGAAGGCGCCGCCTCCATCCTGTGGCGCGACACGACGCGCTCCAAGGACGCGGCGACCAACATGAAGATCACCGCCCAGGATCTGCTGGAACTAAAGATCATCGACGCCATCATCCCCGAGCCGATGGGCGGTGCCCAGCGCGCGCCCGAAACGGTGATTGCCGCGACCGGCGACCTCATCGCCAAGACGATGAGGGAGTTTGCCGGCGCCAACACCGATTTCCGCGAACAGCGCCGCGAGAAATATCTGGCGATGGGCCGCAGCCTCTGACGCTTCTTGGGCGGCGGAACAACGTTGCCGGGAGCGCTCTGCCCGCAGCAATGTGGCGGCGATGAGCAATTTCGCCACAAAAATGCCGCCCCATTCGGTTCAATGAAATCACCGTGATGGATCGGCCGCGCCTTGCGGTAAGGAATTTTCAAGGTTAACGGGCTTACGTTCCGTCGGTGTTCAGCATGCGGGGTTTGGCCGTTTCGAAGCCATTGGCCCGGGAAAAGACATAGACTTATCCATGTTTGCCAAGCTTGCCCGTACTGGAGTCCTTGCCGCCTCGATAGCCGTCGCGGGCTGCAATGATTCGTCGATGAAGGACTTTGCCCCGGAAGCCAACAAGCCGCTGCCGGACAAGATCCTCGCCGACATGAGGGCCAAGGGCATGGTCCGCACCTCCTCGGTGATGGCGCGCATCTTCAAGGAAGAAGGCAAGCTCGAGATCTGGAAGGCCAAGACCAACGGCCGCTACGACATGGTGGCGAGCTATGACATCTGCAAATGGTCGGGCAAGCTCGGGCCGAAATACACCGAGGGCGACCGCCAGGCGCCGGAAGGTTTTTACACGGTGCGCCCGTCGCAGATGAATCCGCGCTCGAACTACCATTTGTCGTTCAACATCGGCTTTCCCAACGCCTATGATCGTGCCAACGGCCGCACCGGCCAGAATCTGATGGTCCATGGCGCCTGCTCGTCATCGGGCTGCTATTCGATGACCGACGCACAGATCGAGCAGATCTACGCCTTCGGCCGTGACGCCTTCCAGGGCGGCCAGACCGAGTTCCAGATCCAGGCTTTTCCGTTCCGCATGACCGCCGCCAATATGGCGCGCTACCGCAACGACCCGAATTACGAATTCTGGAAGATGCTCAAGGTCGGCTACGACAATTTCGAGGTCACCAAGGTGCCGCCGAAGGTCGATGTCTGCGAGAAGCGCTACGTCTTCAATCAGGTGGCCGCCGATGGGCAGACCTTCAATCCGACCGGCCCCTGCCCGGCGACCACCCAGCCGGATTCGCTGAAGAGCGCCTACAACGCCTATCAAAGCACCTATGACGCGGCCTTCAACAGTGCGCTCAAGGCCAGCGTGCCGCCACCCAAGCCGACGATTGCCGGCATCAAGGAAGCCAGCATCGTCTCCGACTGGTCCAAGCGCCGGGCTCGTGGCGAGCGCGTGCCGATCGATCCGCCGTCGCTCAACACCGACGGTTCGGTGACCGAGACGGCGCGCATGGGCCGCATCGATTCGCCAGCCGGCCGCAAGATGGCCGCGCTCGACGCCGAAAAGGCCGCCAAGCAGAAGGCCGAGGAGCAGAGGCTGGCGGCGATCGAGGCCGCCAAGCAGGCCAAGGCACAGGCATTGGCAGAAAAGCAAGCCGCCAAGGCCCAGGCGCTGGCCGAAAAGGAAGCGGCCAAGAACGCCAAGATTGCGGCCAAGGCCGCCAAGGAAGCTCCCGTCGCCACCGCGACCATCGCTGCTCCGACGGAAGCCCAGCCGGCCGAAACGCAGGCCGCCAGCGCGGACGAAAGCCGGGTGACGAAGCTGAAGAACAAGTTGCTCGGCATGTTCGGCGGCTGATCGCCGTGACCAGCGACACCGTCTATGATCTGAAGGGGCTGAACTGCCCTCTGCCCGTGCTGAAGGCGAAGAAGCGGCTGGCCGGCATGCAGCCAGGCAGCCGGCTCTGGCTGGAAACCACCGACCCGCTGGCCGTCATCGACATCCCCGCCTTCTGCTCGGATGCCGGCCACCAGTTGATTGAAACAGCGTCGGTTTCAGGCGGCCATCGCTTTCTGGTCGAGCGCGGCGAGCAATAATCGAAAAATTTACAGCCCGGCGATCGCCAACGGATTGTTTTCCAGCGCCGCCCGGTCGGGCGTGTCGACTGATGGCCGGTTGGTGAAGGCGGCGAACAGCCGGCGCACATAGTCTTCCGGCATGTCGAGCGTGATCAACACCAGCCGCGTGCCGCGCTGGCTGTCCGGCCAGGATGGCAACCGCACCGGCGGATGCAGGATCTTCTGCACGCCATGCACGACCAGCGGCCGCGACGGATCCTCCTGCAATTCGATGACGCCCTTCATCCGCAGCAAGTGCTCGCCATGGGTCGAGCGCAGGAGATCGAGGAACATCTCGATGGCTGAAAACGGCACCGGCCCGTCATGCACCAGCGAATGGGTTTTTACGCGCTGATCGTGGCGATGGGCATGGTCATGCTCGTGCCTTCCATGATCGTGGCCATCATGGTCGTGGTCATGCGCGGCCTCTTCGCCGAGCCAACGCCGCACGTCGGCGGACTTGGTCGCCGGATTGTAGAGGCCGCAGTCGAACAGTGCCGCCACCCCGGTTTTCGTCTCCACGACATCGAGCAGCTGAGCCCCGGGATTGATCTGCCGCAAGCGCGCCCGCAGCGTTTCGAGGTCGCCGCGATCGGTGACCAGGTCGGCCTTGGAGAGCACGATGCGGTCGGCCACCGCGACCTGCTTGACCGCCTCGACATGCGCATCGAGCGTCGCACCACCGTTGACAGCATCGACCAAGGTGATGACGCCGTCGAGCCTAAAAGCGTGGACCAGCGCCGGATGGGCCATTATCGACTGCAGCACAGGCGCCGGGTCGGCCAGTCCCGTGGTCTCGGCGATGACGCGGGCAAGCCGGGCGATACGGCCGGTCTGCAGTCGGTCGACCAGGTCGGCCAGCGTGTCGACAAGTTCGCCGCGCACCGTGCAGCACAGGCAACCGTCGGAAAGCTGGATGATGCCGTCGGAGGCCTGTTCGACCAGCAGATGATCGATCGCCACCTCGCCATACTCGTTGATGATGACCGCAGTGTCGGCCAGCGCCGGATCCTTCAGGAGCCGGTTGAGCAATGTCGTCTTGCCGGCCCCGAGGAAGCCGGTCAGCACCGAGACGGGAATCGGGAAACCACCCATCGGGTTAGTTCGCGACCTTGGCCGGCTGGTCGCCTTGCGCGGCGGCACCCGCGACTTTCGGGCCGGTGCCGGCCGGTACAGGCTTGTCAGGCCGCCAGGTCGGGATCGGCACGTCGGCATATTCCTGGCCGCCCTCGTCGAGGATCGCTTTCGGCGCCGGACCAGTGGCGCCGCCGAGGCCGACGGCAACCAGCGTCGGCACATGGTCGAGCTTCTCCTGATAGGGTGATTTCGGCACGTCCTTGCCGGCGGTGGCCGGCGGCGCCTCGGACTGCTCCGCCTTCGTCTTCTTCTTGCAAACCTCGTCATGCATGTCGTTGGGCGAGACAAGATCGCCGTAGGGGGCGAGCGTGGCGATGGTGGTCGACCCGGCGGCAGGCGCGCCAAAGCCCTCATCGAGCAGTTTCGCCGCCGCTTCGGCACGGCTGACCGCCGACTTCTCGCCGAGCACGACCGCCACCAGCGTGCGCCCGTTGCGCGTCGCCGAACCGATCATGTTGAAGCCGGACGGGCAGACAAAGCCGGTCTTCATGCCGTCGGCGCCGGGATAACGGCCGATCAAGAGATTGTAGTTCGGAATGGCCTTCTTGCCGACCGCGAGCCCCTCGATCGAGAACCACGGCGCATATTGCGGGAATTCGCGACGGATCGCCATCACCAGGATCGAGAGGTCGCGCGCCGTCGTGTACTGGTCGGGCGAGTAAAGGCCGTTCGGGTTGACGAAATGGGTGCCGTTCATGCCGAGCCGGGCCGCCTCGGCGTTCATCCTTTCGGCGAAGGCTGCCTGCGAGCCGCCGACATTCTCGCCGACCGCCATGGCGATGTCGTTGGCCGATTTGACCAGCATCATCTTCAGCGCATTGTCGAGCCGTATCACCGAGCCCGGCTTGAAGCCCATCTTGCTCGGCGGTTCGCCGGCGGAGTGTTTGGTCACCTTGATCGGCGAATCGAGCTGGACTTCCCCGGCCGCGATCGCCCGGAAGGTCACATAGGCGGTCATCAGCTTGCTGAGCGAGGCCGGGTACCAGCGCTTGAACGCATCCTGATGCTGCAGGATCTGGCCGCTCTTGAGGTCGAAGACCACCACCGGATTGGCCAGCGCCGGCCCAGCCAGGGCCGACAGCAAGATTGCGCCAGCCGGGAATAGTTTGAGGAAATGCCTGTGCCGCATGATCGAATCCGAAATCGCCTCTTGCCCTGATTGCCCCTGGCTCCGTAAGATTTCGTTACGTGACCGCCAGCATAAGGATCCGACCCTCAAAAACCGGACCGCATTATTGCGGTGCTATTTACCCTATGTGACGCCAACATGGCAAAGCGCCTGACAATCACATTTGCAAGCACTGGGCACAATTGCAAAGCACCGGGCATAATTGCACAACACCGGGCTGAAGCCGGCTGCACCAACAACGAAATGGAAACATCATGCCAATCCTGAACCGCGCCGCCGAAATGCAGGACGAAGTCGCCGGCTGGCGACAGCATCTGCACCAGACGCCAGAACTGAACTTCGATGTCTTCAAGACGGCGGCCTTCGTCACCGAAAAGCTGAAGGAGTTTGGCTGCGACGACGTGGTGACTGGCCTCGGCAAGACGGGCGTCGTCGGCATCATCCGCGGCCGTCAGGGAGAAGGCCCCACGATCGGGTTGCGCGCCGACATGGATGCACTGCCGCTCAAGGAGATCACGGGCAAGCCCTACGCGTCGACCGTTCCGGGCAAGATGCATGCCTGCGGCCATGATGGCCACACCGCGATGCTGCTCGGTGCGGCGAAATATCTCGCCGAGACGCGCAATTTCGCCGGCTCCGTGGCGGTGATCTTCCAGCCGGCGGAAGAAGGTGGCGGCGGCGGCAACGAGATGGTCAAGGACGGCATGATGGAGCGCTTCGATATCGCGAAAGTGTTCGGCATGCACAACATGCCGGGCCTGCCGGTCGGCCAGTTCGCCATCCGTCCGGGCCCGATCATGGCGGCGACGGCCGAATTCACCATCACCGTGAAAGGCAAGGGCGGCCATGCGGCGATGCCGCACGGCACGATCGACCCGATCGTCATCGCCAGCCAACTGGTCGGCGCCTTGCAGACGATCGCCTCGCGCAGCACCGACCCGGTCGAGGCCGTGGTGGTGTCGGTGACCAAGTTCCACGCGGGCGACGCCTACAACATCATCCCTGAATCGGCCGAGATCGCCGGCACCGTGCGCACGCTGAAGAAGGAAGTGGCCAAGAAATCGGAAGAGCGGATCCGCGCGATCTGCGCGGGGCTGGCCACCGCCTATGGCGCGACGATCGAAGTCGATTACGACGCGAACTACCCGGTGACGTTCAACCATGCGGATGAAACGGTGTTCGCCAGCGATGTGGCCGCCGACGTGGCGGGCGATGCCCAGGTGCACCGCGCGATCCAGCCGGTGATGGGCGGCGAGGATTTCTCCTACATGCTGGAAGCCCGGCCCGGCGCCTTCATCTTCATCGGCAATGGCGAGACCGCCGGTCTCCACAACCCGGCCTATGACTTCAACGACGAAGCCATCCCGCATGGCATGAGCTATTGGGTGAAACTGGCGGAGACGGCGCTAGCCGCCTGATGCCGGTCATGTAAAGGCCGGGACGAATTGCGTTCGGCCGGCCTCTTGGCGAAACGGTCCGAAGCGGCTATGTGTCGGGCCGCGTGGTCCCGTAGCTCAGTAGGATAGAGCGGCAGATTCCTAATCTGTAGGTCACAGGTTCGATTCCTGTCGGGATCACCAATTCTTTCAATGAGTTAGTGATTTTGCCGTCGTACTATTTTCTGAAGATTAGTACGGCAAATTTCGCAGACCTACAGACTTTCGGGCAGGCCTGCCGCAAGACGAAAAGACCCAAATCCCCGCGAGACAGAGGCGCTACGATGCCGTAGATGAGGCAGGCCACGGTGTTCCTAATCACCTTTGTCTGCTTTTGCTGAAAGCCTGTCCGGGCTTGACGGCGGGGCAAATCACAAGATTCAATTCACGATTTCATTGGGCTGAGCCACGGCCACCTGAACACAAGGAATAAAAATCATGCGCAAGATCATTCTCTCCGCCGCCTTTGCGGCTCTCTCCTCTGTCACGCTCTCAGCTGTCGCTTATGCGCACGCCCATCTCGAAGCTGCGCAACCCCCGGTCAACGGCACGGTCAAAGAGGCCCCCACCGAACTCGACCTCAAGTTCAGTGAGGAGCTCAATCTGAAGTTTACCGGCGTGAAGGTCACTGGGCCGGACAAGAAGGAGATCAAGACCGACGGCGACATGCTTATGGACGGCGAAAAGACGTTCATGGTCAATCTCCCCGCCGGACTCGGTGCGGGCGCCTACAAGGTCGAATGGCACGCGCTCTCGCAAGATGGCCATAAGACCCACGGCGACTACAAGTTCACCGTGAAGCCTTGAGCGCGAATGGCGGAGGTGCTTCGGCATCTCCGCCTGCGCTTTTTCCCATGATCTACGTTCCATCCCTGTGCCGCTGGCCTGACCCATGAGCCCGGAAGTGCTGCTTGCGGCATGCCGCTTCGTGCACGACAGCTCGCTGATGGCACTGTGGGGCGCCTTCGCCTATCTTGCGGTACTCGTGCCGCAATCCGTGGCGGAGCCGGTCGCGGGCAGGTTGATGATCTTTCGCCTTGCCGCGGCCAGCCTAACCCTGGTCACAACATGCCTCGTCCTGCCGTTGCAAGCCGCGATGATCGGCGACGGCTGGCCGGACGCCATCAACACCACGGTGCTGAGCGATATCCTTGCTTCGACTACTGTCGGCAAAGCATGGCTGGGGCAGTTGTTCGGCGCCAGCGTGCTGGCGATCGCGCAATGCGCTTCCCCTGGCCTCGCACCGAAGGTGACGGCCGCGACGTCAGGCCTGGCATTGGCCACGCTGGCGCTCGGTGGCCATGCCGTTATGCAGGATGGCTGGCAAGGCATCCTGCACCCACTTAACGATGTGCTGCACGTCCTCTCCGCAGGGGCGTGGTTTGGAGCGCTCCTGCCGCTGCTTCTCGTGCTTGCCAGATTCGGCCAGGCACCGTTTCAGAGGGATGCGACTGCGGCACTTCGCCGTTTTTCGACGGCCGGCCACTGGGCCGTCGCGCTGGCGATCCTCTCCGGCATGGGCAACAGGCTCTTCATCCTCGGCTGGCAGCCGCTCGGCTGGACTTCGACCTATCAGACACTGTTGACCGCAAAGATCGCTGTTGTGTTCGTCATGACGGCGTTGGCGATCCTCAACCGCTACTGGTTCGTGCCGCGCATCGGCCGCAACCGTACATCCGCCATCGCTGCAATCCGGACAGGCACGCTGATCGAAATCGGCCTCGGGCTCACCGCCATCCTCCTGGTCTCGATCTTTGGCATGCTCGATCCGAGCGGTTCGGACTGATCTGCCCGGGAACGAAGGCGGCTGGCCCGCGTCGCGCCAGCCGCCTTTTATTGCTAAGGGTCAGGCACCCGCCGGCTGTAGGCCTGCCTCCTTGAACCGCTTGGGCACCAAGAAGTTGATGACGGCGAAGGCCACGATTGCCAGCCCCGTCAGCGGGAAGATGATCGAGACTGCAAGCGCGATCACGGTGATCGCGACCGGCGCCCTGTAGTTCTTGGGATAGAGCGGTGCACGGAGCTGGCAATCCTGCGGGCAAAGTCGAGCGCAACTTTCTCGGAATGGCGCAAGCGCAGGCCAAGCGTCTCGAATCCGCGCAGCCACGCGTCACGCAGATTGCGGATTTGAACATCGCCCAAGACATGGTCAGCCCGGCAAGAGCTTCCGTCTCCGGCTATGCCGCAATGTACGCAAAGCTGGCCGTGCTCCCCACCATGGCGGGATTTTTCATGCTTCAAGTGCGACCAGGCCGGCTCAGCCGACCCGGACGACGAAATGCTTGGTCACCGGCTCGATAATCTTCCAGGTGCCCTTGAAATCGGCTTCCACCACGAAAGCGTCGCCGGGGCCGACCTCGACCGGCGTGCCGCCGTCCGGCGTGATGATGATGCGGCCGGCGATCATGTGCACGAACTCATAATCGGTGTAGGTCGCGTGATAGGTGCCGGGCGACGCCCGCCAGGTTCCCGACATCACCTTGCCGTCCGCGGTCGTGTGCTGGACGGCGGTCTGCATGGTCGGTTGGCCCTCGACCACGATCCAGCCGGGCAGATCGCCGGCTTCCGCGTGCTCGACCGCGCCGAATTTGAAGATGGTCTTGTTCGTCATGCCGGGGCTCCGTTCGCTTGATATGTTCGAGGTCGGGTAGCCGATGCACATGACGGGAGCAATGCCGTGCCATGCGAAACAGGCGCGACCGCGCATCCGGACAGGACCCGTCCACTGCCCGCGCCGACTGGAGTTGCTACGGCTTGTGCCGTGCCGAGACCAGCTCGGCCTTGCGTTGCGCCGTCTCCAACCCGAGGCCGATGAAGGCGCGCGCGTGCCTGGCGAGCGCCATGTTGTCGGTCCATAGATTACGCCAGATGGCGGTCTTCTTCGACAGGTTCTCGTCGACGATCTCCGAGGAGAAGGATTCGAAGCTGAGATCGTCGGCATAGCCGATGGCGGTCAGCGCATCGAATATCCCCGCGAAGTCGATATTGCCGGTGCCGAGGAAGCCGCGATGGCTCTCGCCGATATGGACATAGCCGATCTTGGCCGCCGCGTGGCGGATTGCGAGCCCGACATCGGCCTCCTCGATGTTCATGTGGAACGTATCGAGATGCAGGAAGATGTTGTCCGACCCGGTGTCCTCGATGAACGCCAGGCCCTGCGCGGCGGTGTTGAGCAGGTTGCTCTCGAAGCGGTTGACGATTTCGAGGTTGAGCGTGACGCCGGCGGCCTCGGCCGTCTCGGCGACCTTGGCCAGCGTTGCCGCGCTGCGGTTCCATTGATCGCGTGTCGGCGCCTCGACCTGCAGGCCATGGCCGGTCGAAAGAATGCCGGCGACCTTGCTGCCGCCAAGGTCGCGCGTCAGCGCGATGGTGTCGTTGAGGATCTCGACGCCGCGCGCGGCGATCGTCTTGTCGGCGCTCGAAATGTCGCCATCACCGGGCAATCCAATGCTGATCGCGACGCCGAGATCAAGATCGGCGATGCGCTTGGCAAGCCCGCCGATATCGACATTGGCAGGGTCGAGATAGGAGAATTCGATCAGGTCGAACCCGGCCTCCTTGGTATTGGCCAGCGTCCGTTCGAGCTCGTCCTGCGCCGAGCTTGCCGACCAGACGAAAGAATGGATTCCGATGCGCGACATGATCGTCTCCGGGCATTGAGGTGGGAAAGAGGTGCGGCCGGGATCGCCCCGGCCGCACCAGCCTTGGGAGGCTTAGCGGGCCGCGGTCCAGCCCTTGTAATCCTTCAGGTTCTCGGCGGTGATCAGCTTTGGGTCGAGCAGCACCGTGGCCTCCTGAGGCTTCTTGCCGGCCAGCAGGTCGGCCGCCATGGTCAGCGACTGGCCGGCCATCACGTAAGGATCCTGCGAGGCCGAGGCCTTGATCATCGATTTGCCGGACGCCAGTTCCTTCTCGATATCGGGTGCGCCATCGACCGCTGTGAAGACAAACTCGGAACGGTTGAGCTGCTTGGCGGCGAGTTCGGCGCCGATCGCCGTCGGATCGTTGATGGCGAACACCGCGTCGATCTTGTCGAAACGGGTAAGCAGCGACTGGAACACTTTCAGGCCACCGTCGCGGGAACCTTCGGCGTTCTGGTCGTCGGACAGGATCTTGATGTCGGGATGCTGGGCAAGCACGTTCTTGCAGCCCTTCACCCGCTCCAGGATCGACGAAGACGCCGGTCCGTTGAGGATGACGTAGTCGCCTTTGCCCCCGGTGTGGTCGACCAGATACTGGCAGGCCTCCTCGCCGGCCTTGACGTTGTTGGTCATCACAGTGACGTCGGCGCCCGGCGCCGAAACGTCGAAGGCCGCGACGATGATGCCGGCGGCCTGCGCCTTCTTCACCGCGGGCGCGATCGCCTTTGCATCGACCGCGTTGAGCATGATCACGTCGACGCCGGCGGCGATGAAGGAATCGACCTGCGAGACCTGCTTGTTGAGGTCGTAGTCGGCCGATACCGATGTCACCTCAACCTTCGGATTGATCTTCCTGGCCGCATCCTCGATGCCCTTGATGGTGGCGACGAAGAAGGGGTTGCCGAGCAGGCCGACCGAGATGCCGACCTTGTTGAGGTCCTTGGCCGATGCCGGCGCGATGGCGACGGCCGCGAGGGCGGCGCCGCAGAACAGTTTGACGAGGGTCTTCATTACGCTTACTTCCTCCGATGCACCGCGCCTCTCACGGTGCGTTACACAAGCCGGTCTTTATGCCGGCGACCAGGTCACTCACGTTCTTGCCCCTGCCTGGAGACGGTAGCGGTCGAGGGCGACCGCCACGATGATGACCAATCCCTTGATGATGTACTGCCAGATGTCCGAGACGCCGGCCAAGATGAGCCCGTTGGAGAGCACCGCGATGATCAGGCCGCCGATCAGCGTGCCCCAGATCGAGCCGACGCCGCCGACGAAGCTGGTGCCGCCGAGGATGACGGCGGCGATGGCGTCGAGCTCGTAGCTCTGTCCGAGCTGCAAGCCGTTGGCCGCGTAGAGCCGTGCCGCCGACATGGCGCCGCCAAGGCCGGCGAGCAGGCCGGAAACGCCGTAGACGAAGAGCAGCACCAGCGGCACCTTGATGCCGGTCAGTCTGGCTGCCTCGGCGTTGCCGCCGACGGCGTAGATCCAGGTGCCGAGCACGGTGCGTTTCAGCACCAGCCAGGACAGCACCACCACCGACAGCGCGATGACGACCAGCCAGGGGATGCCGAGCACCGAACCGTTGCCGATGAAGTCGAACGGCAGGTCGGAGTTGAACACCGTCGTGTCCTGCCCGAGCAGGCGGGCAACGCCGCGCACGGCGGTCAACGAACCCAACGTCACGATGAACGGCGGCAGCCTGATATAGGCGACCAGCAGCCCGTTGATGAGCCCGAAACCGAGACCGACCAGGATGGCCGCCGGCACGCCGAGCAGGCCCCAATCCGGCACCAGCGACACCAGCACCGCCACCATCGCCGAGGCGGCAAGGATGGAGCCGACCGACAGGTCGATGCCGCCGGTCAGGATGACGAAGGTCATGCCGGCGGCAAGCACGATGTTGATCGAGGATTGCTGCGTGACGATGAGCAGGTTGGTGCCGGTGAGAAAGCGCGGATTGATGAACTGGAAGCCGGCGGCCAGCAGCACCAGCACCGGCAGCATGCCAAGCGCCGCAAGCGCGGTGCGCAGCCGCCTGCTCCTGACCGCCGCCTGATCCACGCTCTTCGTCCCGGTCGTCCTGTCTGTCATCGCTGAGACGCTCCCGTCGCAAGTTCCATGATCGCTTCCTGGCGGAGCGGCTCGCCTTCGGACGCTGTCACCTCGCCAGCGATCGCGCCGTCGCGCATCACCAGCACGCGGTCGGCGACGCCGATCACCTCGGGCAATTCGCTGGAGATCATCAGGATGGCGATGCCCTTGTTGGCGAGGTTGTCGATCAGCCGGTAGATTTCCGACTTGGCGCCGACGTCGACGCCGCGGGTCGGCTCGTCGAGGATGACGACCTTCGGTTCGGTCTCCAGCAGGCGCGCGAGCAGCACCTTCTGCTGGTTGCCGCCCGACAGCGAACCGGCATTGGCCTGTGCCGAGCCTGTGCGGATGAACAGGTCGGCAATGGCCTTTGCCGCTCTCCTGTCAGCGGCAGTGAAATCGCGGAA
This sequence comes from Mesorhizobium sp. ES1-3, assembly GCF_020164795.1. Classification (NCBI taxonomy): domain Bacteria; kingdom Pseudomonadati; phylum Pseudomonadota; class Alphaproteobacteria; order Hyphomicrobiales; family Phyllobacteriaceae; genus Mesorhizobium; species Mesorhizobium sp. ES1-3. The sequence goes on along the minus strand of NZ_JAIUGW010000012.1, from coordinate 23,789 downwards.
TCCGCCGGCTCGCGCGTCCCTGGCCAGGACGCCCATGCTGATGTTGTCCGAAATCGACATGTCGAGGAACAGGCCGAGTTCCTTGCGGTCCTCGGTCAGATAAGCGATGCCGGCATCGAGCGCCTCGCGCGGCGAGCCGATGGTCACCGGCTTGCCGTCGAGTTCCATCGTGCCGGTGCTGCGCTTGTCGGCGCCGAAGATCAGCCTGGCAAGCTCGGTGCGGCCCGACCCGACGAGGCCGGCCAGCGCCAGCACCTCACCGTGATGGAGGTCGAACGAGCAGTTCTTGAGCAGGCGCCCGTCGGACATGCCGCGCACCGAGAGCGCGACGGCGCGTTTCTCGTCCGGCGGGCGATGATCCTTCTTGTAGAAGGCGGAAAGATCGCGGCCGACCATCATCGAGACCAGGCGAAAAGCGTTGAGGTCGGCCCGCTCCAGCGTGCCGACATAGCCGCTGTCGCGCAGCACGCTGACGCGGTCGGCGAGTTGGTAGACCTCTTCCATGCGGTGGCTGATGTAGATGATGGCGATGCCTTGCGCTTTCAGCGTCGCGATCACCTCGAACAGCCGGTCGGTCTCGCGCGAAGTCAGCGATGTGGTCGGCTCGTCCATGACGATGATGCGCGCATTGGTCGATAGCGCCCGGGCGATCTCGACCAGCTGGCGCTCGCCGAGCGACAGGCCGGAGACCAGGGCACGCGCCGAAAAGGAGACGCCAAGCCGGCCGACGATCTCTGCGGCGCGCCGGTTGCACTGGTCGCGGTCGACGACGCCGAACCGCCGCGGCTCGTTGCCGAGAAAGATATTCTGCGCCACGGTCAGGTTCGGCGCCAGCGACAGCTCCTGATAGATCACTGCGATGCCGGCGGCGCGCGCCTTGATCGGATCGCCGGTCGCGGCGGGCGCGCCGTCGATCAGGATCTCGCCGCCGGGATCCGGCCGGTAGGCGCCTGACAGCACCTTCATCAGCGTCGACTTGCCGGCGCCGTTCTCGCCCATCAGCGCGTGCAGTTCGCCGGCGTGGACACTGAGCGAGACGTCCTGCAAGGCGCGGATCGCACCGAAGGTCTTGGAGATGTGGCGCATCTCCAGCACCGGCTGGCGCGCCGCCTGGGTCTGGACTGCCGCGCTCATCGCGCACCACCGGCCGTCTTGGCGGCGCTATCAAGCCCGGTAACGCGATCGCGCCAGGTGTCGCGATAGCCGGCGAAGCCGCCGAATTGTGTCGCCTGCACCGGCTCCGGCGGCTCTGCGGCGAAGTCGCGGCCCACACTCTCGAAGGCGAGTGCCGCGGCGCCCGTGGCGCTGCCTTCCAGCGAGGCACCTTGCAGGAAGGCCTGGCCGGGACGCATCTGCGCCAGCAGCCCGGCTAGCAGGCCGCCAGTGTTCAGCCCGCCATCGACGATGACGGTATTATCGGAATGGATGAGGTCGAGGCAGAGATCGATCATCAGCGCCACATAAAGCAGCGCCACCGCCGCGCGTTCACCGGCATCGGGCGTGCGCCCGACCAGCCAGCCAGGGCGATCCGGCATCGGCCCGCCTGGCGCGAAACTCGGCAGCGCCATAAGGCCGGCATCGATCACCACCTGTATCGACTCACGCCGGATCGCGCCTTGCCAGCCGCCGCTGATGACGGCGAATTCGCGCCCGCCCATGAAGCGGATGGTCGGTACGGGGCCGCCGTCGACATCGACATTGACCAGCATGTCGCGGTCGCGGTCGAGCGCTTCGAGCGGACAGTCGGGATTGAGCACGACAACCCAGGTGCCGGTCGAGACGACGGTCAGCGGGCCAAGCTCTTGCCGGCGATAGGCGTACAGCGCCGCATTGGAGTCGTGGACGCCATTGTGGATGGCGATCGATCGCCCGGAACGGCCGAAGTGCTGCTCGCCGACGACGGCGCCGGCACGTTCGAAAACCGGCATCTGGCCACGCCAGCCCTCGGCGTCGACCAGCGAGGAGAAATCACGTTCGCGCGGTGCCCACAAATGCGAATGGCAGCCGAGATAGGAGACCTCCGAGACTGGCCTGCCGCCGAGGCGCCAGCTCCAGTATTGGGGATAGCCGACGATCCATTTCGCCGCCGCGAACGCGTCGGGATCGACCTCCTGCAGCCACAGCATGTGACGGCCATAGTTGAAGCCGAGCGGCAGACGGGGTGAGAACGTCTCGGCGAAATCCGGAATGCGACGGTCGATCCGCGCCGCGATTTCGACCGGTGGCTCCTGCTCGTAGTCGAGGATCGGATGGGTCAGCGCCTTGTCGTCGACAAGGGCGAAAGTGCACCCATGGCCCGACACCATCACCCCTTCCACACCGTGGCTTTCGACCGCTTCGGTGACGGCATCGAACGCCCAGTCATGGAGGGCGGCGCCGTCAAGCACGCTGAACCCGTCTTGTCGCATCCATTTCGGCTGCGTGCGACGCTCATCGAGGATGCGTCCGTCCTGACCGAAGACGAACAGCTTCGAATTGGTCTTGCCGAAATCGAGCACCGCCACGTTCACGCGAGGGCTCCCGAGGTTGAAGCGATCCGCACCATGACGCCGGCATCCTCCAGCATGCGCGCATCGGCATCGGAGAGCCCGTCATCGGTGACCAGCGTGCCGATGCGCGACAGCGGCAGCGCGACGTTGCGCGCGTGGATCGACAGCTTGCGGCTGTCGGCCAGCACGACGATCTGGTCGGCGCAGAGGCTGAGGTCGACGATGGAGCGCACCAGCAGCGGATGCGATTCCAAGAGCCCTTCCTGATTGAGGCCTTGCGTGCCGAGAAAGAATTTCGAGGCATAGAAGGGCGTTGCCTGGGTCAGCGAATGGATAATGCCGGGTTCGCGGTGCAGGTCGCCGCCGGCGACCGTCAGACTGCAATGGCCATGATCGCTGAGATAGGCCGCGAGTGGCATCGAATTGGTGTAGAGCCGGATGTTGCGGTCGGCGAGCTTGACGCCGAGATGAAAGCAGGTCGAACCGCCATGGACGATGACGGCATCGCCATCGCGCACCATGGTCGCGGCGAGAGCCGCGATCTGACGCTTGGCCTCGACGGCGAGGTCACGGTTCTCGTCATAAGGGCGGGCATAGGCGACGCCCGCATGCGAAGCGCCGTCGAGCGCCGAAATGCCGCCATAGACCTTGCGGGCTTCGCCGGCCTCGTCGATCCGGTCGATATCGCGCCGCACCGTCGCCGCCGAAACGCCGAGCCGCTCCTGCAACTCGCGAACGGAGGCGAACGGGCGGTCCCGCAACAATTCGACGATCTGACGCTGGCGGCCGAGGTCGCTCAACCCTTTCCTCCCTGACGCCATTTTCCGAGGCGATTGGTGTAACTTACTCAACATTAGTCGGATTGCAAGCTGGTTTGATGATAGTAGATCACTATTGACGCAGATCGCTCATATCTGCGATATCAACTGCGACAGCGGCCCCGGCGACGGGATTTCGTGCAAACGTTGGAGGAAGGCGCCGTGGCAACCCAAGCTGATGCACAGGAACTTGCCGCCTTGCGCGCACTTTCGGCCAGCATCGGGCTGAACCCGCATATGACGCAGGCGGCGGGCGGCAACACTTCGCTCAAGGCCGGCGACACGCTGTGGATCAAGGCGTCGGGCACCTGGCTAAAGGATGCGCTCAGCGACGACATCATGGTGCCGGTGGCAATGGCACCGCTGCTCGAGGCCGTCGAACAGCGCGATCCGGCCGCCGACAAACCACAGGCCTTCGCCATCGAACACCTCAATCCGCGTGGCCTGCGCCCGTCGATCGAGACCACGGTGCATGCCTTGATGCCGCAACGCGTGGTTCTGCATGTCCACTGCGTCGACACGATTTCGCTTGCCGTGCAAGCCGATGGCGAGGCCGAGGTCGCCAGGCGGCTGGGCGGCATCGAATGGGCATGGGTGCCTTATTTCCGGCCGGGCCTGCCGCTGGCCCGCGGCATTGCCGAAAAATTGCGGCCCGGGGTTGACGTGCTGATCCTTGGCAATCACGGGCTGGTGGTCGCCGCCGAAACCGTCGCCGAGGCGGAGGCCTTGCTGCACCGTATCCGGTCGCTGCTGGCGCGGCCGGCGCGCGCGACCGCCGCACCCGATGTCGCCGCCTTGACGGCGCTGGCCGGCGACTACCGATTGCCGGCGGATGTCGAAGCGCATGCGGTCGCGCTCGATGCGGAAAGCCTGGATATGGCCAAGGCCGGCAGCCTCTATCCGGATCATGTCATCTTCCTCGGCCAGGGTTCGGTCGTGGCGAAGGCGGGCGAGGACGTGGCCGGCGTCATCGCGCGGCTCGGCATGGCACCCGTAGCGATCCTGTTTCCCGGCGCCGGCGTGCTGATGCGCGGCGACGCCAGCGCCGGTGCCGACGCCATGCAGCGTTGTCTTGCCGACGTGACTGCGCGCGTCGATGGCAAGGCGCGGCTGAACTATCTCACCCCCGCCGAGAACGACGAACTGGTCAACTGGGACGCCGAGCAGTATCGCCAGAAGCTCAACGCCGCCAGCATGGCCTGACAGGAGACGGGCGACATGACGCCACTTGTCGTCGGCATCGACATCGGCACCTCCGGCACCCGCGCCGTCGCCATGCGTCCGGATTTTTCCATTGCCGGCCAATCAGCTGTGCCACTCGACAGATTTGGTCAGAATCTCCGCGATCCCCGGACATGGTGGCAAGCGGTCCAGGCGGTGCTTGCGGAACTGCTTTCGGGCATCGACCGCGCCACGGTCCGCACCGTCGCCGTCGACGGCACGTCGGGCACGCTGCTGCCGGTCGACATCGATGGGCGGCCTCTGGCCGAGCCGCTGATGTACAACGACAAGGTCGATGACGGCGACATTCTGGCCATGGTCGCCCGTGAGGCGCCGGCAGCGAGCGCCGCCCACGGGGCGACTTCAGGTCTGGCCAAGGCCCTGCGGTTCCAGCATCTGCCCGGCATAGCGGCCGTGCTGCATCAGGCCGACTGGATCGCCGGCAAGCTGTCCGGACGCTTCGGCATCAGCGACGAGAACAATGCGCTCAAGACCGGCTATGACGTCGAGGCGCGCCGCTGGCCGGACTGGATCGCGGCCACCGGCATGCGCATGGACCTGCTGCCTGATGTCGTCGAACCGGGCGATGTCACCGGCACGCTCACCGCGGCCGCCGCGGAGCTTTTCGGCCTGCCGCGCGATGTGGTCGTAGTTGCCGGCACCACGGACGGCTGTGCCTCGTTCCTGGCGACGGGCGCCGCCGCGGCCGGCGACGGTGTCACGGCGCTGGGTTCCTCGCTGACCATCAAGATCCTGTCCGACCGGCCGATCTCGGCGCCGCGCTTCGGCATCTACAGCCATCGGCTTGGCGATGTGTGGCTGGCGGGCGGCGCCTCGAATTCCGGCGGCAAGGTGCTGGCCCAGTATTTTCCGCTCGCTCGGATCGTCGAACTCAGCGCCATGATCGACCCCACGACCGAGACCGGCCTCGACTACTATCCGCTTGGTGCGGCTGGCGAACGGTTTCCCATCGCTGATCCTGCCTTGCTGCCGCGTCTCACCCCACGGCCCGCTGACGATGCCGATTACCTCAAGGCGATGTTCGAGGGCATGGCGGCGATCGAGGCGCTCGGCTACAGCAGGCTGGCCGAACTCGGCGCACCGGCCCTGACCTCCATTCGCAGTGTCGGTGGCGGCGCCGCCAACCCGGCGTGGAGCACGATCCGGCAGCGCAAACTGGGTGTCGCTTTCCTGCCGGCATTGTCGGACGAGGCCGCCGCCGGTACGGCACGGCTGGCGTTGAAAGGCGCGAGCGGGGCAAGGCTTCTATGAACACGAAAAAGGTCGAACGTCTCGACGGTATCGCACCGCTGGCGGAACGCTACCAGGTTTTCCTGCTCGACCAGTTCGGCGTGCTGCATGACGGCCGGGCTCCCTATCCCGGTGCGGTGGAGGCATTGTCGACGCTGAAGTACGCCGGCAAGACCGTGGTGTTGATCTCCAATTCCGGCAAGCGTGCCAGGCCCAACGAGGATCGCCTGCTGAAGCTTGGCTTCGAGCCGGGCAGTTGGGACCATTTCGTGTCTTCCGGCGAGGTGGCGTGGCAACGGTTCCACGAGATGGCGGCGACAAAAGTATTGCGGTCCGGCACGAAATGCCTGCTGATCAGCCGCGACGGCGACCGCAGCGCGATCGAGGGCTTGCCCTTCGCACTGACGGAGGCTGGCGAAGACGCCGAGCTGGTGCTGATCTCGGCCAGCGAGGGGGACCGCCACGACCTCGACCATTATCGCCATCTGCTTACCCCGGCGGCAGCGCGGCAAGTGCCGTGCTTCTGCACCAATCCCGACAAGATCATGCTGACCGCCGTCGGACCCCGCTTCGGCGCCGGCGAGATCGCCGATCTCTACGAGGATCTGGGCGGCGGCGTCACCCGCATCGGCAAGCCCTATCCGGCGATCTTCGAGGCAGCGCTCGCACTGGCCGGCGAACCGGAGCGCGGCAGCGTGGTCTGCGTCGGCGACAGCGTCGAACACGATATTGCCGGCGGCAATGGTGTCGGCATCGCAACGGCGCTGGTGCTGGGTGGGATACTGGCCGGCGCGCCTGACCTCACCGCCGTTTTCGACGAACACGAGGCCTGGCCGGATTACACCACGAGTTCGTTCAGCTTTCGCTGACCGCCGCCAGCATCCGCCTTGCGCTTTCCTCGTCGGTGATCAGGATTGTCGGCGCTATCAGGTTCATCGCCCCCAGCAAGGCCTCGGTCTTCTCCGCGCCTCCGGAGGTCAGAATGCGGATCGGCGCCTTGCGCAGCCGGTCGACATCCACCGACATCACATGTTTGTTGACGGGATGGTCGACCAGATCGCCATTGCGGTCGTAGAAATGGAACAGGAGGTCACCGACGGCGCCGCGCGCCAGCAGCGCCTCCCGGTCCGCTTCCCTGAGGAAGCCGCCGCGCGAGAAGGTGGTGGCCGAAGCGATGCCGCCGACGCTCAGCAGAACGGCATCGAGCGCGTCGGCCATTTCAAAAACCTCCTGCAGGCCGCAGCGTTCGACGAGCGCGATCTTGGTCTCGACGCTGTCGACGACGGCCGGCGTCGGCATCAGATAGCCGTCGCCCTGGAAAATCTGGGCGAAGCGCCAGGCGAACTCGGCCGGGTTGACCCGGCGCGCGATGCCGACGCCGCCAAGCAGTGAAATTACCTTGAAATCGGTCAGCGATTTGGCGCTGATGAACGGCAAGGTGTTGAACAGCGTATTGCCCCAGCCGACGCCGACCTGCATGCCGGACTTCATCGCATCGGACAGGAACATGCCGGTCTTGGCGGCGATTGCCGGGATCGGATCGGCATTGGCCGCGGTCAGCGGCGCCACCAGCGCCTGCTGCAGGCCGAAGGTCTTTTCGAGCGCGCGCTCCAGCCGCACGATCTCCAAAAGCTCGCTCTCGATGGTGATCTTGACCTCGTTGCGTGACCGCGCCTCCGCCAGCATGCGCACGATGGTGACGCGGCCGACGCCGAGCACATCGGCGATCTCGTTCTGCGTCATCTGCTCGACGAAATACATCCAGGCGGCGCGGATCCTGAGGCGGTCCGTCCGGCTCTCGCTGACGACCTGCTCGGTCGCTTCGGCTCCTGCCCGCCTTTCGACGGCTCGCCTTTCGTCGGCCCGCCTTTCGTCGGTTTGTCGTCCCCTGGCCAAATCATCCCTCCCCCGCGGCCGGCCGTGCCGTCGCCGATTCTGCGTGCTGGTCTAGTATCGCCTATTGATCTACCAATCGATAGGAACAATGTAGAGTCGGTGGCCGCCCATTGCAGGCGACCGCACGGCACATTCGAGGCAAACCGCGATGCTCCGACAGATCTCCGAAGATGTCCGCGTCAATCTCAAGGACCGGCTGCGGGAAGTCCGCGACATCATCCGCCAGAGCCGCCATGACGGCGCCAGCGAGGCCAGCCTGCTGCACGAAGCGACCAGCCATTTGCCGCCGTTTCCGGGCAAAGGCATCGAAGGCCTGCTGAGCCATGCCGCGAGTGCCGTCGACGAAGCGCTTTCGATCGCCGAATCCTTCGTCCCGCATGAACGCCCGATAAGGGTGGACGGAACGACCGTAAAAGGCCTCGGCACCTATTTTCCGGCCGGGGACGAAGACCAGCAATTGAGCGCCGAGCGCCTGTTTCGGCGCGACATGTACTATCTGACGAGGGCGGTGCTTGCCGGTCTGAAGATCGACCATGCCCGCATCCATGAAGCCGGGTTCGCGGCCGTCCACGCCGCCATGCGCAAGCGCCATGGCGATCTGTTGGCCGCCCTGGCCGCCCCCGATGCCGGACTGCAGGCGATCGCGGCGACATGTTCGGCGTTGCTGGTCGAGTGTCTCGGCCAGCGCCCGATCCGTTTTGATGACACCACCCCGGAAGCGACGGCAATAGGTGACAGGGCGCTCGACGTAAGCTGCCTGGCGCCGGTGGTCCTGGCCTGCGGGCTGGCGACAACCGGCCGCGACGGCGCGCCGGAGCCGGACATGCTGGAGATCGCGATCCTGGCCGCCGATATCCGCCGCGACCGCATCGTCCAGGCCTGCGCCAGGGCGAGCCCGGTCGATGAACTGACACCTGTCTTCGCCACCTTGCTTGCGCATTTGCCGTAAGCTCCAGCAGCAGCGGCCAAAGGAACTACTCCCCTGCTGCCATCGCCGTGATCGTCTTCTTGGCGCGCTGGATCGAGGCCGGGCTCATCGACAGCTCGGTCAAACCCATCTCCAGGAAGGCGGGGATGAGATCCGGCCGACCCGCCGCCTCGCCGCACATGCCCACCATGATGCCGGCTGCAACGCCGGCCCTGGCCGTCAGTTCGATCGCCGACATGACGGCCGGGTTGGTGACGTCGTTGAGCTTCGCAACGGTCGGGTTGAGCCTGTCGGCGGCCATGATGTACTGGGTCAAATCGTTGGTACCGATCGAGAAGAAAGCCACCTCCTTGGCCAGCGCCGGTGCGATCAGCACCGCGGCCGGGGTCTCGATCATCACGCCGAGATCGAATGTCGCGTGCGGCACGCCTTCGGCCTTGAGTTCGGCGGCGCATTCATCGACAAGAACGCGCGTCCGCCGCACCTCGCCAAGATCGGAGACCATCGGCAGCATCACCTTGATGTTGCCGTGTATGGCCGCCCTCAGCAGCGCCCTGAGTTGGCGCTTGAAGATATCGGGCCGGTCGAGGCACATGCGTATGCCGCGCCAGCCGAGGAACGGATTTTCCTCGTCGGGAAACTCGATGCCGGCAATCGGCTTGTCGCCGCCGATGTCGAGCGTGCGCACGATGACCGGATAGGGCGCGAACGCCTTGGCCAGCGCCGCATAGGTCTCGGCCTGCATGTCTTCCGACGGCAAGTGCATGTGGCGCATGAACAGGAGCTCGGTGCGGAACAGGCCGACACCCATTGCGCCGGCTTCCTGCGCTGCCTCGATTTCCTCCAGCGAGCCTATATTGGCCGCGACCTCGATGACCCTGCCGTCCGCCAACTTCGGCGTCACCGTCTTGAAGGCGACCAGGCCGGCGCGCTCCCTCGCCGCCGCTTCGACACGGCCGGCGAAATCGGCGCGTGTCGCCGCATCGGGGTCGATGATCACCTGTCCGCTATTGCCATCGAGCGCCACCTCGCGCGCCGCGCGCAAGGCATTGACCTGGTCGCCAAGGCCCAGCACCGCCGGAATGCCATGCGAGCGGGCGATGATGGCGATGTGCGAGGTGGCGCCGCCATGGCCGCACACCACGCCGCCGATGCGTTTCAGCGGCGCACGCGCCAGGTCCCAGGCGCCGATGTCGTCGGCGATCAGGATCGCACCCTGCGGAATACTTTCGAGGCTGACGTCGTCTTGGCCCAGCAGCACCAGGCAGATCTGCCGTCCGACCGCATGGACATCGTCCGCCCGCGCATTGAGGTAATGATCGTCGACGGCGCTGAAATCGGCGGCGATGGTGGAAGCGGCGGTGATCGTGGCCGAGACCGCGTCATTGCCGCCCTTGATCGCCTTCTCGGCCTCGCCGGTCAGGCTGTCGTCGGCGGCGATATCCCTGAGTGCCGCGACGATGCCCCGGTCGCCGGCCGACAGACTAGCCTGCGCCAGCGCCCGATCCATGCGCGCCTGGACAGCCGCGACGGCGGCGCGGAACCGGTCGATTTCGCCAGAGATTTCTTCTGCCAGCAGCATTCGGCCCTGCCCAGCGATGTCAGGCGGGAAATGCGCGAAGGCCGGCCCGATGGCGACGCCCTCGCTCGCGGCGACACCGCGCAAGCCGTTTGCCTGGCCTGACACGACCGGCGCGGATTGAGGCGCGGGAGCCGCCTCCTTGCCTGCGTCATTCGCCGGGGTGTCTTCGTCGTCGAGACCCGCCTTGGGGTTCTCGAGATAACCGATCAGCGCCTCGATCGCCTCGATGGCGTCGGCGCCGTTCGCCCGCACGGTGACTTCCTGGTTTTCCTTGACCGCCAGCAGCATCAGCTTGACCGAGCTCTTGGCGCTGACCGCCTTGCCGTCCTTGACCAGTTCGACGTCGGATTCGAAAGCCTTTGCGAGCTTGACGAAGCGCGTGGCGGGACGGGCGTGCAAACCTTCATGCACTCTGACGATGGTCGAGCGTTCCATGGCAAATACTCTGCTTTTTTGGACGCCAAAGCCAGACTGGCGGGGGCGCGAATGCTTTCAGGCGGCGATGGTGATGATCGCGTCTGTCTTCAGGGCGGCCACGAGGGCTTGCGTATCGACCTGCGATGCGCAGATCTCGCCCGGCCTTTCGGCCTCGCTGGCGCCGTTGAACGAGATGACGACGTGCCCCATCTCGAGGACCTTGCTCCAGGCGCTTGAGCCGACGGCGGTTATGACGGCCGAAACCGGGCCAAGGGTGATCGAAGCGCCCTTTTCAGGCGCGCCGTCGCTGGGTCCGATCTCCGTCTGATGGAGCACGGAGACCTCGGCAAGCTCCGGCGGCGAGCCATCCGCGAACAGGATGACCACGCCCCCTTCGGCGAGGTCCGCCACTTCGGGTCCTATTGCCGTGACCCGTGTCTTGAGAAGAACCGACATATGGCGAACCTCGTTGTTTCTGGTGCTTAGAACACGATCAGGGAGACGATCCAGGCGATTAGCACCGAGACCGGACCCATGATCTGGCGGCTGATGAGCACCGCCGGCACGCCGATTTCGATGGTTTTCGGCTTGGCTTCGCCCAACGCCAGGCCGACCGGGACGAAGTCGCAGCCGACCTGGGTGTTGTAGGCAAACAGCGCCGGCAGCGCCATTGCCGGCGAAATCGTGCCGTTGGCGATCTGCGGGCCGATGATGGCGACGCCGATGACCTGCGCGATGACCGCCCCTGGTCCCAGGATGGGCGACAGGAACGGCAGGCCGCAGATGGCCGAGATGACCAGCAGGCCGACGATGTTGTTGGCCAGCGGTCCCATCGGCTGCGCCAGCACGTCGCCGATGCCGGTGTACAGGATCAGCCCGATGAGCATGGTCACGAAGGCCATGAACGGCAGCACGTTGCGCACCACCTGGTCGATCGTGCGGCGGCCGGCATTGAAGAAGATACCGACCACACGGCCCATGACGCGGCCGATCGAGCTGATCAGGCCGATCAGCCCGCCTTCGCTCGGCAGCGGCTTTGGCGCAGCGGCTGGAGTGCTGGTGTTTGAACCCATCGATGCTGCTCCCCCCGCAGTTGTGACCGCCTCGGAACCGTCCGCCATTGTGACATTGGCCGGCTTCACGCCCGAAACGTAGATATCCTCGGTAATGAACTGGGCGAGCGGCCCAGCCTGGCCGACCGGAGTCAGGTTGACGGTCGGGATACGCTTGCGCGGATAGACGCCGCATCGTGCGGTGCCGCCGCAATCGACGACGACGACCGCCATCTCGCCTTCCACCGGCGGCGCCTTGAAGCCGTCTACGGCTGTGGCCCCGGTCATGTCGGCGATGAGCTGGGCTACGGGATGGATACCGCCTCCGGTGACGGAGACGACCTTGTCGCGCTGCGTGGTCGGCTCGATGACGAGCGGGCCGCCCCAGCCGGTGGAGCCCCGGGAGATCTTTACGGCTTTGTATGTCTTGGCCATGATGTCCTCCCCGCCCTTACAGCTTGACGCCTTGGCGGCGTGCCATGATGGCGGTGATGCGCTCGGTCAGCATGCCCTTGAGCAGGATGACGACGAGACCAACGATCGCGTACCAGATCGCCACCTTGACGTGGTAGCCGGCGACGACAACGCCCCGCTTCTCGAGATCGAGCAAGGCCACGAGCATGCCTCCCCAGACGAAATATTCGCCAGGGTTGATGTGCGGGAAGAGGCCGAGCGGCGGATGTACGTAGGACACGGCCGCGTCGTAGAAGGCGGGCTTGTGCTTTTCTTCCAGGAACGAGCCGAAGGTGTAGGCCATCGGATTGGTGAGGAAGAACACCGCCAGCACCGGCAGCACCGTATAGCGGGTCAGCGCGATGCGGCCAGCACCACGCGCCAGACCGTGGACACGCTCTTCGCCGACCAGTTCAGTGACGGCGTAGAAGGCTGTCATCAGCACGACAAGTGTCGGGATGATGCCGGTGACGAAGCCGGCGAAAACCTCGCCGCCCTTCTGGAATATGCCGATGAAGTACTTGCCGATGGCAGTGAGCCAGCCAAGCTGCTCTTCCTGCTGCACGTTCTTCAGCTGTTCCTTCAACTGATCGGCGGTCACCGGCGCGCTGTCGGTCTGCGCCTGTGCCAGGATCACGAGATGATCGGAAGCATGCTCGACGGCGAGCTTGCCATGCAATGCGGCATCCGAAACCATGGCACCCGCGACATGCAAATTGTGCGCGGCCATGTCGGCATGCTGAGCCAACAACGAAAATACAGACATTTCTCCTCCTTATGCCGGCCCGCCGGTTTATCCCGGTCGGCGCACGGCCTCCTCTATCCCTTTGATCCAGAGGCGGATTCAGATTTCAGGTCGATTTGACCTGAAATCATCCGACTCTAGGCCCTTGCTACGTTCAAGCCGGCCAGGCCCGGCTTCTTCCCCGGCTCCGACCGCGCTTTGTCGATCTGTTCGATCGCCCGCTTCACGGCCTCGGCCACACCGGGTTCCCCCTCCCCCATGATCGCAGGGTTGGACCGGAGTCGATCGAGGGGAACACCCTCCAATTCTTCATGTCGCTTGAATTTGGTGAACACGGAACGGCCGCTCATCACCATCATGCGGCGCACGATCAGGTCAGGCGTCACCACGACCAGCGCGATAGTTCCCTTGGCAAATCGGCCGCGAAAATTGCCGGCGCCGACGAAGCCATCCTTGTATTGGTCGGTCACGCCCCGGAAGACATCCGAATAGTGCCGCATCTGCAGCCAGACGCCGAGCGACTGCAACGCCCACACAATAACCAGCAGGAGCAGTCCCCACTGCCAAATCGCCATTCGGTTCTCCTCCCGAAGCCTCAATTGAAGCGCACCTTGGACCAGCACGCGACAACAGCAAAGTGAGAACATTTGTTTCCGAGAATGTCAATATGTATGATATTGACCTCTGCCACGGTCATCCACAGGGCCATCAGCCGATTTCGGCGGAGGCACGACTGTGCTAGCCTTGGGGAAACGGGATACAGGAAATGGAACTGCCCTTCAGGGATGAACTGGCCCTCATGCCCGACCTGCGACACCGGTTGCGGCAGTTGCGCTGGTTCCGCGCCACCTTCCGCGCCAGCGCCAAGGTGGTCTCGGACACATTCGGCGTGCGCTTCGAAATCGACGAGGCGAAGTTGACCCGGGCTTTTCTCGACTGGGTCGAGGTCATGGAAGCGCAGAAGCGCTTTGCCGCGATCGACCGCGCCGATTTCATCGTCTTTGCCGCCGGCCTCGTGCTGCGCGAACTGATCAAGCAGGCACCGGCCAGGGAGATCTCCGGCCTTACCCAGCTCATCCAAACGGATCAGAATGCCGGCACGCTGGACATCATCCGCTTCTGGCCGGAAGGCTTTCTCTACACCAACTACTGCGTCTCGGTGATTTCGGCCATCTACGAGCAGGAGTTCGGCTCGGCGCCCAGCATCGACAAATGCGCCGACGACCTGCGCACCTGGTGGTCCTATCGCGAGAACGTCACCGAGATGCCGGCCTATGCCGTGGCTTTCCTCGATCGCTTCCTCGGCGCGGAACCGAACTGGATCACGCCCGACCGCGCACAGTCGCGGCAGGCCATGCAACGAGCGCTGGGATCCTCCCGCGCCAGCGATGCCTTGCGTCAGCTTTGAATTGGACTCTATTAGCCCCTATCACGAGGCCGAGAGTGCCCGCTATTGAACATTTGACTTTTTGTCGATAGCGATGTGCGAATTCTGGAGAGGCCGGGAGAAACGAGTGGCGCCGTCAAGACTGATCATTTTCGATTGCGACGGCGTTCTCGTCGACAGCGAGCCGTTGGCCGCCAAGGCCTATGAACGTGTCTACGATAAGCATGGCATGCCGGGCGTTCACGGCGGCATCATCGCCCAGTGCGTCGGTATGAAACAGGCCGACATCATCGTCAGGATCAAGGAGTTGACCGGCCATCAGTTTCCCGCGGCGGCCGACAGCGATATCTGGGCGGAAACCAAGGTACTTTTTACCGAAGAGTTGAAGCCAACGCCTGGAATAGGCTCGTTTCTGGAAACGCTTGCAGGCGATCGCTGCGTTGCCTCGTCATCCTCCGTCGAGCGCATCCACCACAGCCTGGCGGTGACCGGCCTGGCACGCTTCTTTGGCGAAGCCATCTACAGCTCCTCGATGGTCAAGAACGGCAAGCCGGCGCCTGACATTTTCCTGTTCGCTGCTGCGAAGATGGGCGCCAACCCGGGGGACTGCATCGTCATCGAGGATTCGCCTTTCGGCATCCAGGGCGCGGTTGCCGCCGGCATGACGGCGATCGGCTATACCGGCGGCGGACATACCTATGCCGAACATGCCGCACGGTTGACGGCGGCCGGCGCCGATTTCATCTGCGCCGACTGGCATGAAGTTAGCCGGCAATTGTCGGGGCTCGGCGTACCGGCTTAGCTAGTAAAGCCTAAGGCGGGCCCATTGGTCGCGCGGGATCACCGGGCCCACACGGAAATTAAAGGACAGGACCCTCGTCGCATTGGTGTCGACCTCGCACCGGAAGCCCAAATGATACCAAGTGGTTGTGGTGCGGAAGGCTACATCCGAGCCGTCAACAACATTGCCCGCTCTAAGTGGAACACTTGGGATCAGGTCGGGAAAGTAAGAGGCATCCAGCAATTGCTGCTGCAATACGCTGGCACAAAGTTTGGCTGCCCGCTGACTGCGCGGCAAACCATCCATCGAGGTCGCGGCCAGCGCGTCACCCGTAGCGCCCTGCGAGTAAAGCCTGCGAACGCCCGGAAGGCCTGAATACCTGCGCGATGCGGCGCTGGCTACATCAGTGGAACTTGGGCTTCCGGCGCCCCCACTTCGGGACTTCGCAACCTTTGAAGAGCTGGGCTTCGGTGTATGTGTCGGTTTAGGTTCCGGCTTCGCACCCGACATTGGAAGCTCGACCTCACCGTCCCCGTCGGTGGCCCACGGCGTTGGTGCCGCGCCTATCTGCTTGGCGGCGTCCTGCACTCCCGCCTGCTGTTTGGCGGCCTGCTGCCTATCTGCGTCCTGGGTCAGAGCTGCCTGCTTCTCCTGCGCGGGTTCGGTGTCCTTCGCGTCGGTCACCGGCTTGTCGCCGACCTCCGCTGAATCCGCCGACTTCTCGGTCCTTGGAAGCGCGTCGGTTTTGGTCTCGGCAGGCTTCTTCACGACAGTCGGCTTCGAATCCTCATTCTTGGTCGGCGACGGAGAACTGTCTTGAGCGCTGGCCCCATCCAGCGACTTCCGGGGACCCGCATCCTTGTCGCCGAACTGAAAAACGGGCTTCAGCACCTCGACTGCCGGAGGCTTCTGCGGCTGCATTTCCGGCCGAGGCGGCTTTTCAACCTTCTGCTCGGGCGGCTTTTCGGCTTCCTTTGGCGGCGGCGGGGGAACAGGTTTCGGTTTTGGCTGATCGGATGAAGGCACGAGCGCAACATTGACCGGCTCCTCCTCCTGCGGCTGTTGGCGAGGTGTGGGCAGGCCGTAGATCAGGAGCGCAGCGACAAGCGCATGCAGGATCAGCGATGCGGGAATGCCCCACAGCAAATTCCGACGCCGCTCTCCTGTCTCGCCCTTCATCCTGACCGATGTGGAATGAAATAGCGGCGGCTTCAAGCATCGGCATTGGATTGGCGCAATTTAGCCGCTGACAGCTTGTCGACTTGGATCATTATACCCCGCCGGAGAGGACAATCGTACCCGCCTGCCGGCCTAATTCAGTGGCCACCGAGTTAATTTACGGCCCGCCCATTCGCCGGGCGGTATCAATGACCCGACACGAAAGTTGAAGGACAGCACCCTCGTCGCATTGTCGTCGACCTCGCACCGGAAGTTCAGATTATACCATTGGGTTCTGGTGCTGAAGGCGGCCTTCGGAGGATTGAGGACATTGCCTGCGTCCAGCGGGTTATTTGGCACCCATTTGATCGCATAGTCAGCACTCTGCAATTCCTGGCTCAAAACATTGCCGCAAAGGTTGGCGACGCGCTGACCGCGCGGCACGTTCTCCATGGAGCTTGCGGCCAGCGCATCGCCGGTAGCGCCCTGCGAGTAGAGTTTTCGAACACCCGGAAGGCCGGAATAGATCGGCGATCCTGCAGCGGCGTTGTTCGCGGGACTTGACTTCCCTCCTTTGCCGCTTTGGGCCTTGAAGGCTCGCGCGGATTTGAAACTCATCGTCTTTGGTTTGGGCTTTGCCTTTTCGGCTGAGGGCGGCGGTGCTGACTTGTCGCCGGCCTCGGCTGCCAATGGCTTTGGCGCCACGGCGGCCTGCTTCTCGTCGGTTTGCGGCGCCACCTCCTGTTGGTCTGGCTGCTGTTTGTCAGTATCCTCGGTCGGCTGCTTCTCCTCGTTTTGCGGCGGCTTGGCGTCCGGCGAGGCGGTTACCGGCTTCTCCTGAGCCTTGGCGGAATCTGGCTGGGGATTTGCAGCCGGGGCGGACTGGATCGGTGCGGGCTTCGGTCCGACCGGCGGCTTCGCGGCCTCATCTTTGGCCGGCGACGGCGCATTGGGTTGAGCGCTGCCTCCGTCGAGAGATTTCTCCGGCCCGGTATCCTTCTCGCCATACTGGAAAACACGCTTCAGGACCGGAGTGTTCTCCGGTTTGGGCGGCTGCTCGGGCGGTTTTTCGACCTTGGGCTCCGGCGGGTCTTCGGCTTTGGCTACCTTTGGCGGCGGCGGAGGAACAGGTTTCGGCTTCGGCTGATCGGGCGGAGGCACGATCGCGACATTGACCGGCTGCTCCTCTTGCTGCCGTTGCGGAGGCTTGGCCAAGCCGTAGACGAGGCCCGCCACGATGAACACATGCAGGATCAGCGATGCGGGGATGCCCCACAACAGATTCCGGCGCTGTTCTCCTGTCTCGCCCTTCATCCCTTTCGATGTGGAATGAAATAGCGGCAGCTTCAAGCAGAAGCACTGCACTGGCGCAAACTCGCCGCTGACAGCTTGGTGATCGCAGGAAGATCAGCCCAGGATCCCATCTAGAAACTGTTCATCGAACCGCGTTTCCCCAAACCAGTTCAGACGGTTGATGGTGACGAAGCCTGCATCGATCGCCTCATTCTCGTCGCCCGGCTCGCTTGCATGAGCGCGGCCGCGCGGCACGGTGATAACCGTGCGATCGCCGTCGCTTTCCATGGTTTCGGCCTTGCGGCCGATCTTGTCACGGCCGATGCGCGGTTGGCGGATTTCGGCCGGCAGCCTGGTCGGCAGGTTGACGCTCAGCCAATGCCCCTCTCTTGCCCAGTCGGCACGCGATTGCCATAGCAAGGCGATCAACTTGCCCAGCCATTCGTCATCGGCATCGCTGAAATCAGGATTTTTCACGCGCGAAAAGCCGATCGCCGGTACGCCCCAGAAAGTCGCTTCGCGGGCGATGCCGAGCGTGCCGGAATAGGCGATATCCTCGGCAACGTTGCGGCCGTCATTGACGCCCGACAATACGAGGTCGGGTTTCGGTTCATCTGCGAATAGCCACGTCATGGCACTCACCACGCAATCGGCCGGCGTGCCCGAGCACGAATACCAGTTCGGCTTGACGCACCGCATCGTCAGCGGCCTGGCGATGGTCAGTGACGACCCGGCGGCGGTGCGCTTGCCGTCCGGCGCGACCACCCAGACATCGTCGCTCAACCCGCGGGCTGCGTTGACGAGCCGGGCAAGTCCCGGCGCTTCGATGCCATCATCGTTGCAGATCAGGATTCTCATTATCTGCTCCCTTGCCGCACCGTGATGCGTTGGCCCGTACGCCATTGCGTGAGCAACGACGGGATATGGTTTTTCAGGTCGCCAAGAAGATCGGGGGTGCAGGAATGGCCCAGCGCCGGGGGGCGTCCGGCCTTCTCCCAGATGCCGATATTGCCCGACAGTGTCGGATGGGTGGGCATGCGTATCCAGTCCGCCCGGCCGGCCCTGTGCATGAGATCGCCTGGGGAGCCTGCCGGCAGATGCCCGGTGAGCAGCACCGGAAACCCGGCATGGTCGGCGCGAGGCAGCAGGCGCGACGACGGGCCAGCCTCGCCCATGCCGTCATCGGCCAGCAACGGCAGCGATGGCAGCGGATCGGCATCCGTCCAGTCCGCCGCGCCCCGCAGGCGGGCAAGCAAGAACTCGGAAATGCCGGGCAACAGGGACACAGTCGCGCCGATCTGCGCTTCCAGCGACGAACGCATGCCGGCGTGGATGGCGAACGGCCCGGGCAAGGCCGCGACCAGTTCCAGCGACCGTCCTGACAGCGGCGTCGGCAAGAGACATCCCTGGGGATGTCGCGCCACCCATTGAGAAATTTCACGCGCGCGCGCCGCTCCCGACACGGGATCGGCGCCGTAGGAGGCATCGAACACCAGGAGATCGCAGTGCGGGATCGTGTCCATGACGAACACATTGCTGTCCGGCACCACATCGGCCGAGTAGGCGACGCGGCTTGTCCCGTCATCGACGGCGAACCAGACGCCGCCGACGACATGGCCGGACCGCCCGGTCCTGACCGTCAGATTGCCGCTTGTCAGGGTGTCGCCTGGTTCGAACAGCTCGATCCGATCTTCGGGCAAGGGAAATTGCCTGAAATCCGCCGGCTCGGCATAGGCGGCAAGCGTGGCCGGCGTCTCGCCGCGGGTCTCCGCGGTCATGAAGATCGGACCGCCATAGCCGCGCGACAGCAGCCAACTCAGCGCGCCGATATGATCCTCATGAGCGTGCGAGACAAAGACGGCGTCGATATCGTCAACCGGCCCCTCCAGTGCCGGATAATATTCCGGCCCCGCGGCGCCGACCTTGATGCCGACATCGAGCAGGATGCGATCATCGCCGCTGCTCACGGCGAGGCTGGTGCGGCCCTTTTCACCGAAGCCGCCGAGCAGATCCAGCATCATCACGCGATTGCTCCCGCCGCCGGAATCAGCCAGCCGGATTTTATGCGCAGGCGCGCCTGCGACCCGTTCTCCAGCACGACCGGATCTGGCTGCTCGAAATGCAAGGTGAGATCGGGACCGGCCATGGGCGTGAATTCGATGCGCGCCGCGCCGCCCTGGTAGACCGCCCGCTTGACCAGACCGTCGAAGCCCGAGGCATCGGCCGAAAGCTCGATATCGGCGGACCGGCAGCAGATCCTGGCGCCGGCGCGGGGCCGCTCGCCAGGCCGGCAGCGGACCACCAGCTCGCTTCCGAGTACCCGGACCTTGCAATGGCCGCTTTCCTCGCCGACCAGCACGTCCGCCGGAAGCAGGATGCCTTGCGAAATGAAGGAGGCGACCATTTCATTTGCCGGCTCATGATAGAGTTCACGCGGTGTCGCGAGTTGCACCAGGCGTCCACGATCCATCACCGCGATGCGATCGGCCAGCGCCATCGCCTCCGCCTGGTCATGGGTAATGTAGACGATGGTCGTGCCCGTGCGCTTGTGGAAGGCGGCGAACTCGTCCTCCATCGAGGCCCTGAGATGGACGTCGAGATTGGCGAGCGGCTCGTCGAACAGCACGAGCGAGGGTGCCGCCACCAGGCAACGAGCCAAAGCCACGCGCTGGCGCTGGCCGCCGGAAAGATTGGCCGGCCGGCCCTCACCCAGGCCCTGCAGGTTGACCAGGGCAAGCGCGTCTTCCACTTTTTGACGCGCAACCGCCTTGTCGAGTCTGGCCACCTTCAGCGAATAGCCGATATTCTCGGCGACGCTCATGTGCGGCCATAGCGCGTAATTTTGGAAGACGATGCCGACGCGCCGCTTTTCCGGCGCGACGCTGCCGCCGCTGTTCGAAACGACATCGTTGCCGATGCGGATTTCGCCCGAGGTCACCTTCTCGAATCCCGCCACCAGCCGCAGCAACGTCGTCTTGCCGCAGCCGGAAGGCCCGAGCACCGCCAGAAACTCGCCGTCGCCGACGTCGATCGAGACATCCTTCACGGCGTCGAAATCGGCGAAGCTCTTGGTCACATGGTCCAGGGTCAGTCGCGCCATGGCAGAACTCCGCTCGGAAGATGAGGGGCAAGCAGGTTGGTCACCAGCATCAGCAAGAAGGTGACGGCGACCGTGATGACGGACATCGCCGCCGCGTAGTTGGAATCGCCGCCCTGCTCGAAGGAGAACATCACCACGCCGATGGTCTCAGAGCCCGACGACCACAGCAATGCCGAGACCGTGAGTTCGCTGAGCGCCGTCATGAAGATCAGCAGGCCGCCTGCAATCGCCGCCGGAGCGACCAGCGGAAAAACGATGGTGCGCATGCGCGTGAACAGGCCGGCGCCCGCCACCTGTGCGGCCTCTTCGAGTGCCCGGTCGATCTGGTGATAGCCGCTGATCGTCGGCCGCAGCGCCAGCACCAGGAAGCGGGCGAGATAGGCGTAGAGGATGATCCAGACGGTGTTGTAGAGCTGGATGCCGGTCAGCGGGATCGGCCGCAGGAAGAGCAGCAGCGAAGCGATCGCCAGCACCACGCCGGGCAAGGCGTAGGGCAGTTCGACCGACAGGTTGAGCAGGCGCACCCAGCGCTGCTTGCCCCAGGCGATGAGATAGCCGATCGGCACGGCAACGATGACGGCGAAGAACGCTGCCGCGATCGACAGCCAGAAGCTGTTGAAGAAGGCGCGGTTGGCGGCATCATGCTCGAACAGCACGAAACGGTAATTGTCGAGCGTCGCCGTCTTGGCGGTGAGCGCGATGCCATAGCCCGGCACCAGCGAGGTCAGCACCAGTCCGAACAACGGCAGGACCAGCACCAATGCGATCAGCAGCCACATGCCGGCCTGGACGGCCGGCCGCCAGCGGCCCAGCTCATAAGGTTCGGCCGGCAGCGATGTCGAGGAGATGCGGTAGTCCCGGCGGCGGCTCATCACCTCCTGCGCGAGGATGCCGGCTATGGCGATGATGCCGATCAGCACCGAAAGGAACGCGGTCTCGCCGAGCACCGCCGGACCGCCGCCGGCCAGCTTCTGATAGATCAGCGTCGGCAGCACCAGGTAGTTGGCGGGGATGCCGAGAAAGGCGGGAATGCCGAAATTACCGACGCAGGAGACGAAGGCAAGTGCGGCCGCCGCCCTGATGGACGGCGTCATCAAGGGCAACACGATGGTGATCAGTACGGTGAACCAGTTCGCACCGCCGGCCCGCGCCGCCTCGACCAGTTCGCGCGGCAGCTTGCGCAGGCCGGCCCGCACCAGCAGGAAAACCAGCGGACCGTATTGTACGCCAAGCAGCAGGATGATGCCCGAGGTCGAGTAGAGCGGATTCTTCGTGCCGAGCGGCGGCGCCGCCCCGAACAGTTTTAGGACCGGGCTCGCCGGGCCGAACAGTTGCAGCCAGGCCAGCGCCGTCACCTGCGGCGCGATCATCAGCGGCATGACGTAGCAGAGCACCAGGGCGCTTCGGCCACGTATGTCGGTCAACGAGACGAGCACGGCCACCAGCGTTCCCGACAGCACCGCCAGAAGAGTGCCGCCGATGCCGACGACCAGCGTGTGCCAGGTCGCGATCCAGGTTGCCGGGCTTCTCAGCCCGGCCTCCACGGCCACGATCGACAAGACGCCGCCGGGCGCCACGATCTCCTTGACGAGGCGCAGCATGGGCAGCAGTGAAAGCAGGACGATGACGACGGCCACCGCCGCAGTCAGGACCATTTCCTGGCCCCGGCTTTCCCTGATGCGTGTCGGCATGGTTACGTGTCCTGGGGATCGATGCGACCGGATGCGGGTTCATTTTGGCGCAATTCCGGACGGAAAACCGCTTCGCACTTTTCCTGGAATTGCTCTGGCGAAGCGGGCGGAGATGCCGTCTGGACGGCACCCCGCCGCGATCGACGGCTCAGCCGCCGAACAGTTCCTGGAACTTCGCCTTGTCGGCCTCGGTCCTGGCGACGATCGCCTTCGTATCGAACGGCATCACCTTGACCTTGACGCCTTCGGGCAGCCAGTCGGGACGACCGACCGAGGCGCGTGCCGGCAGGTAGCCCATCGACAGCGCCAGCTTCTGGCCTTCATCGGACAGAATGAAGTCGACGAACTTCTTGGCGCCATCGACGTTCTTGGCCGTCTTCATGATGGCGACCGGCTCGGTCACGGCAGGCACGCCTTCGCTGGGGAAAACGAACTCGACCGGCGAGCCCTTCTTCTTGGCGTTCATCGCCATGAAGTCGACGAGGATGCCATAGGGCTTCTCGCCCGATGCCACCGACTTCAGCACCGCGCCATTGCCACGCACGCTGACGGTGTTGTTGGTCTTCAGCTTCTGGAAGAAATCCCAGCCATAGTTGGTATCGCTGGCGAAGCCCGAAAGCAGGTAGGCAGCCGCACCCGAATAGAGCGGGCTCGGCATGACCAGGCCATCGGCATAGGCGGGCTTGGCGAGATCGGCCCAATGCTGCGGCTTTTCGCCGGCGGCGGTGTTGTAGACGATGCCGGTGGTGATCAGTTTGCTGCCGAAATAGGTCTTGTCCGCGTCGTAGGTGTCGGCCTCGATGCCGTCGAGCTTGGCCTCGGGATAGGCCATCAGCCGGTGGTCTTTCTTCAGCAGTTCCATCGAGACCGCGTCGGCGATCAGCAGCACGTCGGGCTGCGGGCTGCCTGCGGCGAACTCGGCCGCCATTTTGGTCAGGATGTCGCTGGTTCCGGAGCGATAGATGGTGACGTCGATGCCGGGCTGCGCCTTCTTGAAGGCGTCCACGGTCTTGGCCGCGTCGGCTTCCGGCTGGGATGTATAGAGCGTCAGTGTTTCGGCATTTGCCACGCCGGCAAACAAAGTAGCCGCGAGCGCCAACTGGCTGGCCAGCAGCTTGATGAATAGCGTCTTCATGGAGACCTCCTGTCTTGTCTGTGCATGACCGGTCTGGCCCTGGCCAGCACCCCGTCGCTTCCTCCCTGCACGGCGCATATGACTGGTGGATGACACAGCGCGCCTACGCTGGGATCAAGATGAAATCAGGGCCGCCTCCTCGCGCGAGAAGCGCAGCGACGCCATATAGCCGCGAACGGGAGATCGTGGAACCATTGTTCCACGATCCTCTTTCGCGGTAGCCTTGCGTAAGGCTCAGCCGGGATGAATCCGGGTGGGCGGGCAGGAGGTAAAGTGGCCCGATGTCGCTGCTACACCAGCATGCCCATCGGATTTTCGATCAGCTTCTTGAAGGCGACCAGCAGTTCGGCCCCCAGCGCACCGTCGACGGCGCGATGATCGGTCGACAGCGT
>NZ_JAIUGW010000011.1:0-191624 GCF_020164795.1 Mesorhizobium sp. ES1-3 | reverse complement strand
CCGGTCCTCCCGGCGGACAAGAAAACTGTCACCCATGCTATCGGTCCATTCTGTTACCTATCTATCCGGTTCGGACAACCGCGCCCCTCTCCCCGTCACTATACGGGGAGAGGATGCCGGCAGGCAGGTGAGGGGCAGCGCCAGCTTCGACAATTGATGAATGACGGTAACGAAGCCAACGCCCCTCAACGCTTGATGCGGTCCCGCATCGCGTACCACAGCATCCCCAGCACATAGAGCGGCCCGCGCAAGGCCGTCCCACCCGGGAACGGCATCGGACTTAGTGTCGAGAACAAGTCGAGCCGCGAGGCATCGCCGGTGATCGCTTCGGCCAGCAGCTTGCCCGACAGCGTCGACAGGATGACGCCCTTGCCGGAATAGCCATGTGCGAAATAGACCTCACCATAGTGCCCGACATGCGGCAGCCGCGACGTCGTCACCGACACCAGGCCGCCCCAGGCATGATCGATGCGGCATCCCTTGAGTTGCGGGAAGGTGCCTTCCATGTGCGGCCGCACGAAGCCAGCGATGTCGGCCGGCGGTGACGGCGTGTAGCGCTCGCCGCCGCCGAACAGCAGGCGTCCATCCGCCGACATCCTGTAATAGTTGACGACGAAGCGTGTGTCGGACACCGCGACATTGGCCGGGATGACGTTGCGCGCGCCCTCCAGCGGCTCGGTGGCGACGATATAGTTGCCGACCGGCATGATGCGGCTGTTGACGCGCGGCTCCAGCCCGTTGAGCAGCGCATCGCCGGCCAGCACGACATGTCTGGCCCGCACCGATCCCTTTGCCGTCGAGACCCGGATCGACGGCTCCCGCTCCAGTTTCACCGCCACCGAATTCTCGTGAATGGTGACGCCGGCCGCGACCGCCGCGCGGGCAAGCCCGAGCGTGTAGTTCAAGGGATGCATGTGGCCGCCGAGCGGCTCGTACATCGCGCCGTGATAGGGCGTATCGACCTTGGCCCGCGCGTCGGCCGCCGAGAGTATCTCGACCTCGCGGAATTTCATCACGTTCTCGAGGCACTTGGCCTCCTCTTCCAGATCCCTGAGGTCGGAGCCATTGACCGCGCCGACCAGATGGCCGGTCAGCCTGAGATCGCAATCGATGGCGTTACGCTTGATGATGTCGAGCACCAACCCGCGCGCCTCGAAGGCGAGGTCGAACAGCACCTTGGCCTGCTCGGGTCCGTAGAGCTTGACCAGACCCTTGGCGCCCTTGCGCAGGCCGGGGATCATCTGGCCGCCATTGCGGCCCGATGCACCCCAGCCGATCCTGCCGCCTTCGAGCAGCACCACCTTCAGCCCACGCTCGGTGGCGTGAAGCGCGGCCGACAGGCCGGTGCAGCCGCCGCCGACGACGACCAGGTCGGCATCGACATCGCCGGCAAGCGCCGGATGGTCCGGCGCCGGATTGGCGGTGGCGACATAATAGGATTTGCCGATATCGAGACCGGAATTGAAACCCGTCGAAGATGCCATGATCACACCTTCAAGAGCAGATGGTCGCGTTCCCAGCTCGTCACCACGCTCTGGAACAGGTCGAGCTCGACGCTCTTGACGCGCAGATAGGTCTGGAAGAAATCCTCGCCCAGCAATTCCCGCACCGGGCCGCAGGCGGTGAAGCGGTCGAGCGCTTCCTCCATGGTCTTCGGCAGCGTGCTCTTGATCTTGTAGGCATTGCCCGACGCCTCGGCCGAGCGCGCCAGCTTCTGCTCGACGCCGAGATAGCCGGCAAGCAGCGAACCGGCGATCGCCAGATAGGGATTGCAATCGGCGCCCGGCAGACGGTTCTCCACCCGTCTTGCGGCGCGCCCGCCCGCCGGTACGCGCAGGCCGCAGGAGCGGTTGTCATGCGACCACTCAATGTTGGCCGGCGCGCTGTGGTTGGGCCGGATGCGGCGGAACGAGTTCACGTTGGGCGCGAACAGCGGCATGATTTCGGGAATGTACGTCTGCAGGCCACCGATGAAATGGCCGAACATTCCGGTATCGGCGTCGTCGCTGCTGGCGAAAAGCGCATTGCCGGCTTCGTCGACGACGGACATGTGCAGATGCATCGAGCTGCCGGCCTGGGCTGCGATCGGTTTGGCCATGAAGGTCGCATGCATGCCGCATTGCTGCGCGGCCTGCCGCGTAAACCGCTTGAACAAAAGCACCTGGTCGGCCAGCGGCAGGGCGTCGCCATGCAGCAGGTTGATTTCCAGCTGCGCGGTGCCCGATTCATGGATCAGCGTGTCGAGTGGCAGGCCGGCGGCGGCGGCATGTTCGTAGACGCGGCGGATCACCGGCTCGAATTCTTCCAGCGCGGCCATGTCATAGGGATGCTGCACGGTTTCAGTGCGGCCATTGGCGCCGACCGGTGCGGTCAGCGGTCTGTCCGGATCCGGGTTGGGCGCGGTGAGATAGAATTCAAGCTCCGGCGCCACCACCGCGCGCCAGCCGCGTTGGCGGTAGAGATCGAGCACGGCGCGCAGCACATGCCGCGGCGAGGCCATCCATGGCCTGCCGTCCATGTGGAATGCGTCGGCAAAGACATAGGCCTTGCCAGCCCCCGCACCCGGCGCCAGGCACAGGGTCAAAACATCGGGCACCATGCGCATGTCGGGGTCCGAATAGGCAAAACCCTCGTCGATAGATCCGGAATAGCGGCCGTCGATGCTGACCAGGAAGGCGCTGCTCGGCAGATAGAGCGCGCGGTCTTCCAGCGCCTTGAGGAACTTGGCGGTCGGCAGCGCCTTGCCGCGCAGCACGCCGTTCATGTCGGGCACCAGGCATTCGACTTCGCTGATGCCGTGCTGCATGAGCCAGGCCTTGGGGTCGGCGATTGCGGTATTCGTGTTCTTGTCGAGCATTTCGTCAGTTCCGTAGCAGGGAGAGAATGGCTTGCGCGGCCACGTCCGTTCCGGGTTTCAGCGCCATCTCGGCTGCATTGTCCCTAAGGCGGGCGCGCATGGCGTCATCGGCCAGCAGGCCGAGAATGGCTCTCTCCAATCCTCCTTCGGTCCAGCCGTCACGGCCGATATGGTCGCCTACGCCGGTCTCTCCGGCGCGTTGCGCATTGTCGTGTCCGTCCCAGCAATAGGGCATGATCAGCGACGGCACGCCGAAGCGCAGCGCTTCGCAAAAGCTGTTGTTGCCGCCGTGGTGGATGAACAGGTCCGACTTCGCCACCACGGAGGGCTGCGGAAACCAGGCGTCGAGATAGACATTGTCGGGCACCGCGCGGTAGGCATCGCGCAGGCCACCGACATTGACGATGAAGCGGGCCGGCAGCCGGTCGAAGACGGCAAGCATGCGCTCGATCAGGCCGACATCCATGGCGCCGAGGCTGCCGAAGCTGACATAGACCAGCGGCCCGCCATTGCGCGGGAAAACCGGCACCTCGAACGGCCCTTCCGAGCGCACGCAGCCTTCGAGATAGACGAAGCGATCGGGGTCGAGCGGTTCGGCGCGCTCGCGGCGCACGATCGAAGGCGTCAAGAGCAGATTGAGGTCGGGCGAGGCTTCGAGGAACAGGCCTTTCGGCAGCGGCGCCAGGCCGCAATCCGCGCGAAAACGGTTGAAGCGGTCATGCGCCGGAGCCGAAGCCGCGAGATAGCGGGCTTCGAACGCCCCGCGTTGCGGATCATCGGCGGCAAGCCCGGACAGATAGGGCGGCACTTCGGCATCAGGCAGCTCCGTCTCGGCGCAGGAAACGACGCGCACCCACGGGCATCCGGCCGCTGCTATCGCCGGGAACATGATGACGTTGTCGAGCACCACGGCATCGGGCTTCAGCCGCGCCAGCAATTGGCGGAGCGGCGCCTCGGCATTGACCGCCGTGTCGACGATCGCCTGCCAGGTCGGCGCGACATAGGTTTCGAGCTGGTCGATCGGGCTCAGCCTGAAATGCGGCAGATGCCGGCGCACGAAGGCCTGCCAGTAGCTCTGGCGCTCGCTGTCGCTCAGTGGCTCCTCGGTCGGCAGTTGGTATTCCTGGAAACCGTAGTCGGCAAAGACGCCGGAAAACCCGGCATGGCAAATGAACACCGGCCGCGCGCCCTTCGCGCGCAGCGCCTGGGCAATGCCGACGCAATTCAACGCCGCCCCGAAACTGGCTTCGGGAAACAGCGCGATGGTCGGGCTCGCTTTACGCGTCAATTAATCCTCTTCATTCGGGTCGGCTGATCATGCCGAACAGCGCGGGGGCGCCGCGGCTGGCCGCCTGCGGTCGCTGGCTGCGGGAGAGCCGCAGGTGAATGCGAAGCAGATCGGCAGCAACCTCATACTGCCGGCTTTCGAGATGGTCGAGTATGTTCAGGTGCTCGCGCAACGATTGCTTCAGCCGGAAGACGTTGACGCCTGCATAGATGCCGGGAAGCCGCCTCAGCCGGAGATGATCGGCCAGCGCGTCGGCGACGAAGCGGTTGGCGCAGCCCTCGGCGA
Source organism: Mesorhizobium sp. ES1-3 (assembly GCF_020164795.1). Taxonomy (NCBI): domain Bacteria; kingdom Pseudomonadati; phylum Pseudomonadota; class Alphaproteobacteria; order Hyphomicrobiales; family Phyllobacteriaceae; genus Mesorhizobium; species Mesorhizobium sp. ES1-3. Next base: position 187,194 of record NZ_JAIUGW010000011.1, on the reverse strand, counting down.
TCATGCCGTGGAAATCGACGTCCAGCCGCTGGAATTCGCGCGTATCGAACGCAGCGTCGGGCAGCGCCGACAGCGCCTCCATGCCCTGGCGCAACATCGCGGCGCGCGCCCCATCCAGCTGGAAGCCAGGTGTCAGGATGGCCGCCGGCTCCAGCAAAAGCCGGAACTCGTAGCTTTCGCCTTGCACCTCCGGATCGTCCGGTGCGCGGCGGAACAGCCAGGATTGCCCCGGCGCCCGATCGAGAAGGTTTTCTTCCGTCAGTTTATTAAGCGATTTTAATACCGTCTTTCGCTCGGCGCTGTACCGTCGCATCAACCCGGCGACGGTCACTGTCTGGTCCAGGCGCCGCGCCGAGCGGTCGCGCAGGATGGCTTCGGCAAGCTCGTCTTCCTCGGCGGCGGGCAATTCGGCTGATATCGCCGGCTGTGCGGCGAGGTCGATCGCCATGATGTAACCGGTGTCCGCCTCCCAGCGCACGACACCCTGTTCCGCGAGCAGGCTGAGCGCCGCCCGTACCGGAGTGCGTGAGACATTGCAGAGCGAGGCGATCTGCTGCTCGGGCAGACGTGTGCCGGGCGCGAAGCCGCGCTGGCGCGCCACATCCAGGATGCGCTGGGCCAGATCGAGATGATTGGTGCGAGGTCGTCGGGCTGCGGTTTGCATGACTGGGCTCGTGAACGGACGTGACGGCACTGGTTTGACCGATCGGCCTTTCCAGCGCAATCGGCCAGATTCCTCGGCCGGCTGACAAATTATGGATTGACGTACTTTTTTCTGCAATAGTACTGTCTGCACGATCGGCGATAAAAAGACCGAGGGAACGGGATCGATGCGGCGGCGCATGTCGCGCGGGTCCAGAACGAATTCGACGAACCAACCGGAATGGGAGTCCGCCATGACTGCAACCAGCCTGCGGCGCCGTGCGCTGAGAATGCCTTCGATTGCCCTGGGGTTTGTCGTGGCGCTGTCCGCGCCGGCTGACGCCGCCGACCTCGTCATTTCCAATTGGGACGGCTACATGGCGTCCGACGCCATGGCGTCCTTCAAGACGGCGACGGGCGTCTCCGGCGAAGTCGTCGTGCACGCCACCAATGAAGAGATCATGGGCAAGCTGATTGCCGCCGGCGGCAAGGGCTATGACGTGGTCTTCGTCTCCTCGCCCTTCGCCGAGGTGCTGAACAAGCTCGGCCTGACCGAGCCGATGGACCATGCCAAGATCCCCAACCTCGCCAACCTCTATCCGGAAGCGACCAAGCTGCCGCATGATGTCGGCAACACTTTCTCCGTGCCTTATACCTGGGGCACGACCGGCCTCTGCTACCGCTCGGACCTGGTCAAGACCGCGCCGACGAGCTGGAGCGACCTGCTGGCGCCGTCGGACGAGCTGAAGGGCAAGACCACCATGCTGGCGACCGACCGCTGGCTGCTCGCCGCCGGCCAGCTCGACAAGGGTTTCTCCGTCAACGAGACCGACCCGGCCAAGATGGCCGAGGTCAAGGACCTCTTGATCTCGGCCAAGAAAACCCTGCTCGCCTATGACGACACCACCTTCTATTCGAAGCTGGTCTCGGGCGAAGCGCTGATGGTGCAGGCCTGGGACGGCTGGTGCAATTACGGCATCGCCGACAAGCCCGAGATCAAATACGTCATTCCCAAGGAAGGTTCGGATCTCTGGGTCGACACGATGGTGGTGATGAAGGCATCCGAGCATAAGGATGCCGCCTTCCAGTTCATCAACTTCATGCTCGACGCCAAGAACCACGCCTGGGCGGCCCAGAACATCGACTACAAAGTGCCGAACAAGCCGGCCATGGAAAGCCTGCCGGCCGACTTCCTGGCAAAATTCCCCAACATGGCGATGCCGGTGGCCGACCTCGTCAAGTTCGAGCAGTTGCGTGACGTCGGCGAAGCCCAGCGCGACTACTCCAAGATCGTCAGCGAGATCAAGGCCGCGCAATAAGCGGCGTCAGTTTCTGGCGATCACTGTCCTGGAAGCAAGCTTGCGTTCCTTCACGCCCTCCCGCTCCACCCTGCTGATGGCCCCGGCGCTGGTCTGGCTCGCGGCCTTGATGGTGGTGCCGTGCGCGCTGGTGCTGGCGCTCGCTTTTTTCCGGCGCGGCATCTATGGCGGCATCGACTACACCTTCACGCTGGAGAATTTCGGGCTGGTCTTCGACCCGCTCTACGCCGGCATTTTCCTCAATTCGGCGCGCATCGCCGGCACCGCCACGCTGATCGCGGTGGTGATCGGCTATGCAGCCGCCTATGCGATCGCGGCGGCCCCACGCCGCTGGCAGCCGGTGTTCCTGTTCTTCGCCGTGCTGCCATTCTGGTCGAACTATCTGATTCGCACCTATGCCTGGATCGTGCTGCTCAACCGCGAAGGGCTTGTCACCCAGTTCCTGCGCTGGTTCGGCTATACCGGTGAGCCGCCGTCTATGCTCTATACCGAAGGCGCCGTCATCGCCGGCCTGGTCTACAACTATTTGCCCTTCGTCATCCTCGCTTGCTACGCGCCGCTGTCGCGGCTCAACCCGGAACTGGCCGAAGCCTCGCGCGATCTCGGCGCTTCGGCCATGACGACGTTTCGCCGTGTCATCCTGCCGCTGACCGTGCCCGGCATCGCCGCCGGCGCCGTCTTCGTCTTCGTGCTGTCGATCGGCAATTTCGTCACCCCGGCGCTGCTCGGCGGCGGCCGTTTCCAGATGATCGGCAACCTCGTCTACGACCAGTTCCTGACCGCCAATGACTGGCCGTTCGGCGCAGCCTTGGCGATGGCGCTGATCGCCATCATGCTGCTGGTACTGATGGCGCAGGCGCTCGCCGCCAATCGCGCCTCTGGCCATGCCGCCGAAGTCAGGAGCGACGCCAATGGCTGAACGCTCGCCAGCCACGCGGCGCACGCTTTGGCTCGTGTTGAGCCTCGTCTTCGCCTTCCTCTACATCCCGATCGCGGTGCTTGTGGCGCTGTCCTTCAACGAAGGCGGGCTGCCGACGGCATGGTCCGGCTTTTCGCTGAAATGGTACGTCTCGCTGGCCGGCAACTCCGCCATCCTCTCCGCCGCGCTCAACACGATGATCGTGGCGCTGGTCTCGACCGCCATCGCCACCTTGCTCGGCACCTTGCTTGCGATCGGCATCGAGATGCGCCGGCAATATGGCAAGGGGCTCGAAGCGCTGATCTTCGCGCCGATGATCATTCCCGACATCGTGTTGGCGATCGCGGTCTTGTCGTTCTTTTCGATGCTCAACCTCACCATGGGCCTGCACACCATCATCCTCGCCCATGTTGTGTTCAACCTTGCCTTCGTCTGTTCGGTGGTGCGCGCTCGGCTGAAAAGCTTCGACTGGTCGATCGTCGAGGCCTCCACCGACCTCGGCGCTTCCGCATTCACCACCTTCCGGCGGGTGACGCTGCCGGTGATCCTGCCGGCTGTCATCGCCGGCGCGCTGCTCGCCTTCACGCTCTCGGTCGACGAGTTTATCATCGCCTTCTTCACATCAGGCGCCGGCCGCGCCTCGACGACGCTGCCGATGCAGATCTACGCCATGATCCGCTTCGGCATCACGCCGGAGATCAACGCGCTGGCAACCATCGTCATGGCGGTCTCGATCACCGCGCTGACCCTGTCCCAGCGGCTCAACCGGGGAATGATCGGCCAATGAGCGAACCCCGCACGCTGCTGGCCATCGATCATGTGTCGAAGAATTTCGGCCGGGTCACCGCCGTCGACGGCGTCTCGCTCGACATCAGGGAGAACGAGTTCTTTGCTTTGCTCGGCCCTTCGGGCTGCGGCAAGACCACGCTGCTGCGCATGCTGGCCGGCTTCGAGACGCCGAACGACGGGCGCATCCTGCTTGACGGCAAGGACATCGCCAGGACCCCGCCCAACAGGCGGCCGGTCAATTTGATGTTCCAGTCCTACGCGCTGTTTCCACATATGAGCGTGCGGGCGAATGTCTCCTATGGGCTGGAGATGGAGCGTTTGCCCGCTACGGAAATCCGCTCCCGCGTCGATGCCATTCTGGCGACCACCGAGCTCGAGCCCTTCGCCGATCGCAAGCCGGAGCAATTGTCGGGCGGCCAGAAGCAGCGCGTGGCACTCGCCCGCGCGCTGGTCAAACGGCCCCGCCTGCTGCTGCTCGACGAGCCGCTCGGCGCGCTCGACAAGAAGCTGCGCGGCGCCATGCAGCTGGAACTGAAGCGTCTGCAGCACGAGGTCGGCATCACCTTCGTCATCGTCACCCATGACCAGGAGGAATCGCTGGTCATGGCCGACCGCATGGCGGTGCTCAGGGATGGCAAGCTGCTGCAAAGCGACACGCCGCATGCGGTCTACGAACATCCCGCTGACCGTTTTGTCGCCGACTTCATCGGCGTGATGAACTTTGTTCCGGGCAAGGCCTCAGCCGATAGCGTCGTGGCGGTGAATGGCGCGCGCATTGCCGGCAAGGTTCCCACCGCGCTCACGCCGGGAGCATCGGCAGTGGCGTCGGTGCGGCCCGAACGCGTCCGGCTGTTCCCAGAGGCGCAAGCCGCCAACCGCACCACTGGCACGGTCGAGGCACTGGCCTATCAGGGGCTCGACCTGCAGTTGCATGTCCGAACGCCGCTGTCGCCGAAGCCGTTCCTAGTGCGTGTAACCGCCGACGCCGCAGACCGCCGGCCGGTCTCGTCGGGCGATGAGGTCGAACTCGGCTGGGACGCCGCCGATGTCAGAATTTTTGCAGAATGATTGGAGGAACAGCCTGATGGCGCAGAAGACGATCGCGTTTTTTCCCGAAGCCGCCTACGGCCCAGCGTTGAATTCCGTCGGCATCGCGCAAGCCGTCGAGGCGCGCGGGCACAAAGCGGTGTTCCTGTCCGACCCCGGTTTTATAGACGTCTACAAGGGCTATGGCTTCGAGGCGCATCCGGTGAACCTCTCCGAACCGATGCCGCCCGAGCAGATGGCCAAGTTCTGGGAAGATTTCATCAACGGCCACATCCCGAACTTTCGGAAGTCGCCCTATGACCAGGTCGACAATTACGTCAAGGATTGCTGGACAGCGATCGTCGACAGCGCCAAATGGGCGCAGAAGGATCTGCCGCGCGTTCTGGCCGTCATCAAGCCGGATGTGATCTGCGTCGACAACGTCATCCTGTTCCCGGCGATCAAGCAGTACGGTAAGCCCTGGGTGCGCGTCATCTCCTGCTCGGAAAACGAGATCGAGGACGAGGGCATCCCGCCGCATCTGTCCGGCTGCGGCGAAAACGACCATGCCGGCCACCAGCGCTACCGCGACCATTTCAACGCGGTGATCAAGCCGATCCATGACGACTTCAACGCGTTCCTGAAGGCAAACAACGAGGCAGCCTATCCGGTTGGCCAGTTCTTCGAGGCCTCGCCCTACTTGAATCTGCTGCTTTATCCCGAGGCGGCAAAGTTCAGGCGCACCCACCCGCTCGACCCGGCAAAATTCCAGTACCTCGAAGGCTGCGTGCGGCAGGAAAAGCCCTATACGGTGCCGACTTTCACCGAGAACAACGACGGCCCGCTGCTCTATGTCTCCTTTGGCAGCCTCGGCGCTGGCGATGTCGAGTTGCTGAAGCGCGTCATCGCGACGCTGGGCAAGACCCGCTACCGCGCGCTGGTCAATGTCGGCGGCTACAAGGACCAGCACACCGACGTGCCCGGCAACGTCATCGTCAACAGCTGGTTCCCGCAGCCTTCGGTGATCCCGCAGGTCGATGCGGTGATCCACCATGGCGGCAACAACTCGTTCACAGAGTGCCTCTATTTCGGCAAACCCGCCATCATCATGCCCTATGTCTGGGACGGCCACGACAACGCCACCCGCGTCGAGGAAACCGGCCACGGCTTCGGCATGCCGCGCTATGATTGGAGCGATGCAGATTTGATCGCGAAGATCGAAGCCTGCCTGACCGATCCGAAGATGAAGGCGAGGCTCGCGAAGACATCGGCACAGATGCAGGCGCAGAACGGGCCGGAAAAGGCTGCGGGTTTGCTGGAGGGGTTGCTGTGATTGGAATTGCAATGCCGAGCCCAGGCGCCCCCCTCTGTCCTGCCGGACATCTCCCCCTCAAGGGGGGAGATCGGATGTCGTCCCGGCTTTCGCCAATCACCAAGATCGCCAAGGGAGAACCGGCCGCGAAGCTGCCAATCTCCCCCCTTGAGGGGGAGATGTCCGGCAGGACAGAGGGGGGCCTCGTAGAGCGTCAACGGATCGAAGTTGGGCGTCATAACTATGGAGCCCGCCAATGACCTCCTCCGCCCCGCACCTCCACCAGGCCTCGACCCGCACCGATCTCGTCGACTGGGGCACTCAACCTGACGCCCTGTCCGGCACCTCCCACTCCACCGGCAAGCTCGTGCACAAAGGTCCCAACAATCAGCCGGAAGCCGGCATCTGGGTCTGCTCGCCGGGCCGCTGGCGGCTCTCGATCCCGCGCGACGAACTGTGCCACTTCGTCGCCGGCCGTGCGACCTACCGGTCGGATGTCGGCGAGGTGATAGAAGTCTCCAGGGGAAGCGTGGTCATGTTTCACGCCGACTGGACGGGCGAATGCACCGTGCATGAGACCATGCGCAACGTCTACATGCTGGCCTGAGCAAGAATCAGCCGCATGGGAGCAAGATATGTCGACACCGCATTGGCCTGATGCCTCGACCGTGGAGCTGGAGGATTGGGGCGCGGGCGCCAACACGCTCGCCGGCGCGCCGCGGGCCTCAGGCAAGATCCTCTCGAAAAATCCTGACGGATCGAGCGAGTGCGGCCTGTGGTCTTGCACGCCGGGCACCCGCAAGGTGACCTTTGTCGCCGACGAGTTCTGCCATTTCCTGTCGGGACACGGCAGCTATGTCAGGGACGATGGCGAGGACATCCCGGTCGAGGCCGGCACACTCGTCTTCTTTCCCGCCGGCTGGACCGGCATCTCCGTCATCACGCAAACGCTGACCAAGGCCTTCATGTGCCGGTGAGCACTTTACCAGGGAAATCCAAATGACCACGCCAATCATGCAATCGCCGCTTGCCGTCACGGACCTTGTAGACTGGGGCGTCATCCCGACGATGATCGAGGGTGAGTCCCACACGTCGGGCAAGCTGCTCTACAAGGGACCGGAAGGCCGATCCGAATGCGGCCTCTGGGTCTGCACCCCGGGTAAGTGGCACTGCCATGTCACCCGCGACGAGTTCTGCCACTTTCTGGAGGGGCGCTGCACCTATGTGCACGAGTCCGGCGAGGTCATCGAGATCGGGCCGGATACGGCGGCCTTCTTCCCGCAGGACTGGAAAGGCGTCTGCACGATCCATGAGACCATCAAGAAGGTCTACATGATCCGCTGAGCGGATCTGAGAGGATGTCCATGCATTTCTCCCCTGACCGGCCGACTTTCGTCATCAACCCGGACTACCGCCCGATGACCGGTGCGAACAGGCCGGTCATCGATCCGGCGACGCTGGAAACCGTCGGCGCGATTGCGGAGGCCAGCGACGGCGAGATCGACGCCGTGCTCACCGCCGCGACCAAGGCGCAGCATGCCTGGAAGAAGCTCGATGCCAAGAGCCGGGCAAAACATCTGCACGCCGTCGCCAATGCCATCGAGGCGGCGGACCTCACGCGCTGCGCCGAACTGATGGTGCGCGAGATGGGCAAGCCCTATCCCGAAGCCATCGGCGAGATCGCCAATTGCGCGCCGATCTTCCGCTACTATGCCGAGATGGCGCGCGACGATGCCGGTAAGGTCGCCGGCACGACGCAGGCGGGTTCGTTCCAGTATGCGCGCTATGAGCCCTACGGCGTCTCTGTCCATATCATGCCCTACAATTTCCCGATCCTGCTGATGTGCTGGACCGTCGCCGCCTCGCTCGCCGCCGGCAATGCCTGCATCGTCAAGCCGGCCGAAGCGACGACGCTGTCGACGCTGGAGTACATGACCGTCTTCCGCGCGCTGCCGGAAGGACTGGTGTCCTGCCTGCCCGGCGGCGCGGCAACCGCGCAGGCGCTCATCGCCTCCGACCGCACGCATGCCGTTGCCTTCACCGGCTCGGTCTCCGCCGGCAAGGCGGTTGCGGTGGCCTGCGCCGAACGCATGAAGCCCTGCGTCATCGAGGCCGGCGGCAGCGATCCGCTGATCATCAGCGAGCACGCCCCGCTGGAGGTCGCGGCTGCCGGCAGCGTCACCGCCGCCTTCCATCTCACCGGCCAGGTTTGCACCTCGGCCGAGCGCTTCTTCGTCGTCGATGCCGTGCATGACCGCTTCGTCGAATTGTTTGCCGAAAGGACGCGCGCTCTGCGCATCGGCAACGGCATGGACAAGACCGAGATTGGCCCGCTGGTCAGCGAGGCGGCTCGCGCCAAGGTCATGCGCCTTGTCGACGATGCCATTGCCAATGGTGCCAAGGCCGTCACCGGCGGCCGCATCCCGCCAGCGCACGACACCGGCTGGTTCTACGAACCGACGATCCTGACCGGTGTCAGCCCAGACATGGCGATCGTGCGCGAAGAGTGTTTCGGGCCGGTCGCCGCGATCTGTCGGGTGAAGGATTTCGACGAGGCGATCCAGCTCGCCAATGACAGCCCGTTCGGGCTTGGTGCCTCGGTGTTCACGACGAATCTGGCCGAAGCGCATGAGGCGGCCGAACGGCTCGAGGCCGGCATGGTCTGGGTCAACAACCCGCTGATCGACAATGACGCCCTGCCCTTCGGCGGCTGGAAGGCGTCAGGCCTTGGCCGCGAACTGGGCCGCCAGGGGCTCGATGCCTTCCGCCGGTCCAAGATGGTGATCATCGACCACCGACCGGCCATCCAGGACTGGTGGTACCCCTATCCCGACAGCTGGTTCCGCGAGACCGGCGGCCGCAAACATGTGTGAAGAATGGCGCGCGGCAGCGCCGCGCGCCTGTTCCCCTACGCCTCTATCACATCGATCAAGGCGCGAGGACAGGAAAAACAATGCCGCCGGGTGAACCCCAGCGGCATCTTCCTCGACTGGCTACCGCCTTTTCAGTGACGAACCGCTACGGCGTCGTTCCCGCCTGAAGCTTGGCCGCCGTCTGGTCGATCTTGTCGGCAAGGACGCCTTGGGCCCAGGCCGTGACCTCGGCATCGACAGGCTTGTTGGCCATGTCCGTCAGCGCCGCGTCGAGCGCTGCCGGGTCGGTACCGACCGCCGCCGCGGTTGCAGCGTCCGCCGCCTGCTTAGCCGCCGCATTGTCGGCGTCGACCACCGCCTGCTGGGCGGTGATGTCAGCCTGCAGCGCCGCCGGTTGCTGTTCGGGTGGTAGGGCGTCGATCTCGGCCTGCGACAGCGACGCCAGCGCGGCCAGCTGCGAATTCAGTGCATCCAGCTGGGCCTGGGCGGCGGTGGCAGTGGCGGCGGCCGCGGCAGCAGCTGCCTGCGCATTTTTGGCCGTCGCCGATTGCGTCACGAATGCCTGAATGGCGGCGAACTTCTTGCTCTTGGAGTTCATATAGGCGTTGATGTTGCGCTGCAGCGAGTTCAGCCGGCCGAGTTTGGCGTGGATGTTCTTCTCCTTCGATACGGACGAGACCGTTGTGGTCGTATCGACCGTGGTGTCGGTTGCCGTGTCCGTTTCCGTCTTGGCCGCATGTCCCGGTGCCGTCGACGACTTGCCGTGCGAAGCGCTGCTGTTGCCGCCACTATTCCCGTGAGTTCCGCTATTGCCGTTGCCCCCGCCATTGCCGTTGCCGCCGCCGTTGCCTCCAGCATTGCCGCCGCCATTGCCATGCCCATTGCCGGCGAGCGCCGGAGACGCCAGAAGCGCCAATGCGGCCAGCGCCGCGAACAGAGTTTTCCGGTTTGTCATGGTAATCTCCTCGGGAATCGCGTTCTCGCCCACCGCTGAACCATCTCGGTATGAGAAATCGCTAATTATACCCGGTAAACTTTAGACAAATTCGGTCGCAATCCGAGAGCGGGCGCCGCCTAAAACCCATATCCAATTGAAAAGAAAAGGAAATCACCGCCTTGGCCCTGCCATGGCACTGAAGTCCCATGCCAGCCAGACCATGGTCCTGTGCCGTCCGGCACCACGCGAAACCGCAGCAAAAAGGGGCTGAAATGGAAAGGTCGATAGATGAAAGCGGAGGTCTCAGCCGATGCTTTCACCGCCGTCGATGACCAGCGCCTGGCCGGTCATGAAGGACGATCGGTCCGAGACCAGGAACAGGATCGCCTCGGCGATCTCTTCAGCCACGGCCCAGCGCCCCATCGGGATCTTGGTGCGGACATAGGTTTCGATCGCCTCGCGTCCGCCCATCTGGGCGATGAACGGCTCGTTGAACGGCGTGTCGACCCAGCCGGGGCAGAGTGCGTTGACGCGCACATTGTGCCGGGCATAGTCGAGCGACATCTGCCTGGTCATCGCCACCACGGCATGTTTGGACGTCGCATAGGCGATCATTTCGCGGTCATAGAACACACCCGAATTTGAAGCCGTGTTGAGGATGACGCCGCCGCCTTGCGCGATCATAGACGGCATGACGATCCTCGCCGCCAGGAATTGCGCCCGCACATTGACCCGCCAGGAGGCATCCATGCCGGCAGTCTCGACCTCGGTCAGCGTGCCGCCGACCTGGATGCCGGCATGATTGTGCAGGATGTCGATGCGCCCATGCTTCTCGAGCGTGCCGGTAATGAGTTGCTCGACAGCCGCGTCCTCTCCGACATCGGTGGCGATGGCCTCGGCCAGGCCGCCCAATGCCCGGATCTCTGAAGCTGTTGCCTCGCCGTTAGCCTCATCCCTGTCGGCTATGACGACCATCGCGCCTTCCCGACCCATGATCATGGCGCCGGCGCGTCCGATGCCGGAGCCGGCGCCTGTCACCACGGCGATGCGGTCTTTGAGGATCATGGAGCGGCTTTCAGTTTGATGGCTTGCGCTGGCGCAGCTGCCATTGGGCAAGCACCACGAGCAGGACGGAAGCAACGAGCACGATCGTCGCGATGGCGTTGATCTCCGGCGTCACGCCGCGCCGGATCGAGGCAAAGACATAGATCGGCAAGGTCGTCTGCGCGCCGGCGACGAAGAAGGCGACGATGAAGTCGTCGAAGGAGAAGGTGAAGGCGAGCAGGAAGCCGGCGACCGCTGCCGGCATGATCTGCGGCAGGACGATCGAGCGGAACGTCGTCAGCGGCGTCGCGTAGAGGTCGCTCGAAGCCTCGACGAGATTGCGATCGAGGCTGCCCAGCCGCGTGCCGACGATCATCGTCACCAGCGCCATCGAGAACAGGCCATGCGCGGCGATGATCGAACCGAAGCCGAGCGACAGGCGTGGCGGCTGGTCGCCGGGCCAGATCGAGGCGAGGAACGGATTGACGACGGCGAACAGCTGGACGAGCGCGACCAGCGTCGAGATGCCGATGACGACGCCGGGAACGACGATCGCCGCGCCAAGCAACCCGTCGAAGACGGCGCGGGTTCTGATGCCGACACGCGCAAGGCCAAGGGCCGCCGCGGTGCCGAACACCGCCGCCAGTAAGGCGCTGGTGGTGGCAATGAACAGGCTGTTCTTCAGCGCTTCGACGAGGAATGGGTTGGACAGCGCCTTGCCGTACCATTGCACCGAGAAGCCGGTGAACTCGCTGGCATGGTGGCCGGCATTGAAGGAGAACAGCACGACCAGCACGATCGGCAAATAGAGAAACGCGAAGACGGCGATGACGAAGGCGCGCATCAGATGAGGTCGACCCGGCGGGCGCCCGCGACCCGGTTCGAAATTCGGTTGGCGACAATCAGCACGACCACCGAGACGAGCACCAGCGTGATTGCGATGGCCGAGCCGAACGGCCAGTTGCGCGACTGCAGGAACAGATCCACCAGCGCATTGCCGATGAAGAATACCTTGCCGCCGCCAAGCAGCGTCGGGATCAAATATTCGCCAAGCAGCAGAATCATGACCAGCGAGAAGCCGGTCATCACGCCCGGCAGCGACAGTTTCAAGGTCACGCCCAGGAAGGTTGACAATGGCGTCGCACCGAGATCGGCGGAGGCTTCCAGCAGCCTTCGGTCGAGCCTCTCGAGGCTGACATAGATCGGCAGGATCATCAGCGGCAAATAGCCGTAGACGATGCCGAGCAGGACGGCGCCCGGCGTGTTGATCAGCCTGACATCCTCGATGCCGACAAAGGCGAGCAGCGCCGGGATGCCGCGTCCGCCCAGAATGTACATCCACGCATAGGTGCGCATCAGCAGGCTGGTCCAGAACGGGATGACGACCAGCGCGAGCAGGATCAGCCGCCAGCGCTGTGGCGCCCGCAAGGCAAGGTAATAAGCGACCGGATAGGCGACGAGCAGGCAGGCGAGCGCACCCACCGGCGCCAGCACCATCGTGTTCCAGAACGCGGTCGCCCGCGCCGGAAGATTGGCGTATTGCGCCAGTGTGAAGGCCGCCTGGTAGCCGCCCTCGGGCGCCCGCTCGCCGACGCTGAACACGGCAATGGCGATGAACGGCAGCACCAGGAACACCACCAGCCATACTGTCGCCGGAGCGAGCAGCAAGGCGGTCAGGAAATTACGCCGAAATCTGTTGCCGTGCATTGAAACCGTCCCGGTGCCGGCGGACATGGGCCCGCCGGTCGATTGTCTTAGTCCAGGCCAGTCTCAAGCCGATTTGAAGCGCGCCATCAGTTCGGCGCGACCGGGATCGGTCAGCGTCGCCGCCGCGCCGAATTCGAGCGGCGTCAACAGGTCCGCCGCCGGATAGAGGATCGGATTGTCGAGCACTTCCTTGGGCAGCAGCTTGTTGACGCGTGCATCGGTGGAAGGCGCGCCATTGGCCAGGTGCTCCTTCACCGCGACCTGCGGATTCATCAGATAGTTGAGCAAGGCATAGCCGGCGGGCTTGTTCGGCGCGTCCTTCGGGATGGCATAAAAATCGGTCCAGATCTCGCCGCCTTCCTTGCCCAGCACATAGGAGATCTCGGGGATGTCGCGATGCAGCTGCGCGCCGTCATTGGTCCAGCACATCGTCATCCAGGCGTCGCCCGCGCGCATGCCCGGCTGGTAGTCGGACGAGACGGCGAACAGATGCGGCTTGACCTTCAGCAGCAATTCCTCAGCCTTGGCGAGCTCATCCTGCTTCAGCGAATTGAACGAATAGCCATAATATTTCAGCGCGTTGCCGATCGTGGTGAGCTGGTAGTCATGCACCATGGTGCGGCCATCGCCTTCGGCCATGGCGGTATCCCAGAAATCCTTCCAGCTCGTCATCGGCTTGCTGAGCTTCTTGGTGTTCACGGCAAAGCCTGTCGTGCCCCAGTTCTTCGGCACGGCGTAGATCACCTTGTCGATCGTGCCCTCGGAGGTGAAGCGCGGATCTTCCTGGGTGCCGTCGAAATTCGACAGCTTCGCCATCTCCAGCGGCTCGATGATGCCGAGCTTCTTGTAGGTCGAGATCGTATAATTGGTCGGCACGAACAGGCTCCAGCCCGAGGCGCCGGCCTGCAGCTTGGCCAGCATCTCCTCATTGGAGCCGAACACGTTGACCTCGACGGCGACACCGGTGTCCTTCTTGAAGTTCTCGAAGGTCAGCGGGTCGTGATAATTCGGCCAGGTGGCGATCGACATGCGGTCGCCAAGGCTCTCGCCGGCGAATGCCGGCGTCGGCATGATACCGATCTCGCGCGCCATCACCGCCGTCGCGATACCGAGGCCGGTGAGGCCGAGGAAGTCTCGCCGGCCGATCGAGCCGCGCTTCAAGCGCATCAGCTGGTCGACGAAATTCTCGGAGCTTATCGGCAGTCCGTCACGATATGATTTCGACATGTTTGTTTACCCTCTGGTTGGTCCCGTTGTTCTTGGTTTCCGAAAACGCCAGCGGCGTTCCGGAGGCATAGCCGATGGCGACGGGTTCACCCGGCTTGAAGAGATTGCCGTTGCCGATCAGATGGTCGGCCTTGGCGAGCAGCGTTCCGATGCCCTGGACCTCGATCGCGTATTCCGCCGTCGATCCCAGGAAAATCCGATTGCGGACGACGCCCTTGAGCGGACCGCTTGTCGGACCGCCAAGGCTGAGTGATTCAGGACGCAGGCTGACCGAGACGACCTCGCCTTGCTGCAGGGCAGTGCGTTTGCGCGCCGCAATGACGGTGCCGTCCGACAGCGCCACGTCCACCAGCTCGCCCGTATGCCCCGCGACCTTGCCGGCAAGCAGATTGGTCTTGCCGACGAAATCGGCCACGAACAGATCGGCCGGCTCGTCATAGATTTCGCTCGGTTGGCCGAGCTGGACGATGCGGCCGCCATTCATGACGCAGACGAAATCGCTCATCGACAGTGCTTCCTCCTGGTCGTGGGTGACCAGCACGAAGGTGATGCCGATCTCGCGCTGCAGGTTCTGCAGCTCGATCTGCATGTCGGTGCGCAGCTTCTTGTCGAGCGCCGCCAGCGGCTCGTCGAGCAACAGCACCGCCGGCTTGTTGACCAGCGCCCGCGCCAGCGCCACACGCTGCTGTTGGCCGCCGGACAGTTCGTGGATCTTGCGGTCGCCATAGCCGGCGAGCCGCACCATTTCGAGCGCTTCGCCGGCCCGCCGGCCTATCTCGCGCGACGACAGCCGTGGCCTCGCCTGGCGCAGCCCGTAGGAAACATTGGCTTCCACGTCGAGATGCGGAAACAGCGCGTATTGCTGGAACACCATGTTGACCGGCCGCCGGTAGGGCGGCGTGCCGGCCATGTCCTGGCCGCGGATGAACACCTGGCCTTCGCTCGGCTGCTCGAAACCGCCGATCATGCGCAGGCAGGTCGTCTTGCCGCAGCCGGACGGTCCGAGCAGCGCAACGAAGGCGGAAGGCGGTATGGCAAGATCTATGCCGCTGACGGCGGTCACCGCGCCATAGCGCTTGGTGACGCCGCGAAACTCGATGTCGGGCACTGCGGTCAAGGCTGCGGGCTCCAGGACGATGCGATTTCAAGACGCTAGCAGAGCCAATGGCAGCTAGTATATACCTCGCAGGTGGTATATCTGATCTATTTTCTCGTTTAAGGGGGTATGGGTTGAGCGCTTCCCGCAACGACGAATACAGCCGGCTCGCCACCCTTGTCGCGGCGACGCGGGAGACGAGCGGCGACCTGTTCGGCCAAGCGATGGTCGATTGGCTGCGGCAGCATGTCGGCTTCGACCACTGCGTGATCTTCGGCTATCGCGGCGCCTCACGACCGCCACTGCTGTTCGAGACCTTCACACCGGCCGAAAGCCACGTCTTCGTCGCGCTCTACCAGGAAGGGCCTTACCTGCTCGACCCGTTCCACCACGCGGCGGTCGAGCGCAAGGAAGGCTTCTGGCGGATGCGGGAACTCGCGCCTGATCGTTTCTACGCCAGCGAATATTTTCGCTCCTACTACAGCCAGACCAGGCTGGCCGAGGAGGTCGGCTTCTTCGTGCCGCTGCCGGGCAAGGACGCGCTGGTGCTGTCGCTGATGCGGCTCAACGCTTCCGGCCCGTTCGGCACCGCCGATGCCAGGCTGCTGCGCGACATGGCGCCGGCGGTGATCAGCTTCATCCGATTGCGCTGGCCTGCCCTTCCAGCCGACGAACCGGCCGAGACGAAGCAGGACGAGGAAATAGCCGCGGTCAACGAATTCGACCGCGCCCATATCTGGAAAAGCCTGTCGCTGACGCCGCGCGAAAAGCACGTCGTCGACCTGGTGCTGCAGGGCCATTCGACGGAATCGATCGCCAGGGCGATGCGCATCGTGCCGGGAACCGTGAAGGTCCATCGCCGCAACATCTACCGCAAGCTCAAGATCAAGTCGCAGGCCGGCCTCTTCGCCCGCTTCGTCGAGATCATCGACGCGCGGATAAGGAATTGAAGGGTCGGATGCGTCCGTGCTGACGGACCGCATGCTTCGGCGATGGGCGGGAGACATCGATCGCTTCGGCCAATCCCGAATGGCTTTGCCATGCTGACCGAGGTCACGGTTTTGTGTCCGCCAAACATGGCTGCATCGGAAAGTGCCATTGATCGTCTCGGATTTCTACCGTAAACGTTATACTGTAACGGATATGCCACAACGTGACACGCATGGCGGTGTATTGAGTCCGCCCCCGACTTTCCAAAGGAGACCAAGGATGCGTTCCCTTCCCTTCCTGGCCGCGCTGCTGGTTGCGGCGCCGCTGCTGACCGGCACCGTCGCCCGGGCAGAAGACAAGCTGAACATCGTTGCCGCCGAGAATTTCTATGGCGATCTTGCTCGTCAGATCGGCGGCAGCCATGTCGCCGTCACCAGCATCCTGTCCAATCCCGACGACGATCCGCATCTCTTCGAGACCAGCCCGTCGACGGCGCGCACCATCGCCGATGCCAAGGTCATCATCTATAACGGCGCCGACTACGACCCATGGATGGACAAGCTGCTCGCCGCATCGAGCAAGCCGGACCGCACGGCCATCGTCGCCGCCGACCTGATCGGCAAGAAGTCCGGCGACAACCCGCATCTCTGGTACAACCCGGCGACGCTGCCGGCGGTCGCCAAGACGCTCGCCGCCGAGCTGTCGAAGCGCGATCCCGCCAACGCGGCGCATTACGAGGCCAATCTCAAGCAATTCCAGGCCTCGCTCGACGGCATCGACAAGGAAATCGCAGCCGTCAAGAAAGCCTATGCCGGCACCGAGGTGACTGCCACCGAACCTGTGTTCGGCTACATGGCCGAGGCGCTCGGCCTCAAGATGCTGAACTATGATTTCCAGGTCACGGTGATGAACGACGCCGAGCCAAGCGCGACACAGGTCGCGGCATTCGAAAACAGCCTGAAGGATGGTTCGGCCAAGATCCTGTTCTACAATTCGCAGGTGACCGATCCGGCGACGACCCGGCTTCTCGACCTCGCCAAGCAGAACAAGGTCACCGTTATCGGCGTCACCGAAACGGAGCCCGCCGGCAAGACGATCCAGAGCTGGTTCGGCGGCCAGATCGACGCGGTCCAGAAGGCGCTCGCGGCCCGCACACAATGAACGTGACCGAATGAATGCAATTGAGTTCGCCAAGGTCACGCTGACCTATGGGGGACGCCGGGTTTTGTCCGACGTCTCCTTTTCGATTCCGCAAGGCGCCTTTGTCGGCTTGCTCGGCGCCAATGGCGCCGGCAAGACCACGATGCTGCGCGCCATCCTCGGCCTCATCAAGCCGGCCGGCGGCGCCATTTCGGTGCTCGGCAAACCGCCGACACGCGGCAACGCTGATATCGGCTACATGCCGCAGGCGCGGCGTGCCCTGACCCAGATGGGGATCAGCGGCCTGGATTTCGTCCTCATCGCGGCCGGTGGCCACCGCTGGGGTTGGCCGGTTGCTTCCGCCACCGAGAAGGAAGCCGCCTGGAGAGCGCTCGAAGCCGTCGGAGCGAGCGACCTCGCCCGGCGTCCGCTGGCAGAGCTTTCCGGCGGCGAGCGCCAGCGCATCCTGATCGCCCAGGCGCTGATCGGTGACCCCAAGCTCCTGCTGCTCGACGAGCCGCTGATCAGCCTCGACGCGGCGCACCAGCGGACGATCATCGACCTCGTGCACGAGATCGGCGAGCGGCTCGGCATCGCGGTGCTGTTCTGCTCGCACGAGATCAACCCGCTGCTGCGCGCCGTCGATCGCGTGCTCTACCTCGGCAACGGCAAGGCCGCGATCGGCAGTGTCGACGAGGTCATCAGCGGGCCGGTGCTGTCGGAACTCTACGGCACGTCGATCAATGTCGTTCGAGTCGCCGGGCGCATCTTCGTGATGGCTGACGATGTGGAACTGGAAGGCGAGGCGCATGTCCACGATCTTTGACTATGAATTCATGCGCAACGCCTTCTATGCCTGCACGGTGGTCGGCATCGTCGCCGGCGCGGTCGGCTATTTCCTGGTGCTCAGGGGCCAGACCTTCGCCGGCCATGCGCTCGCTCATGTCGGCTTCCCCGGGGCCACCGGCGCCGGCCTCATCGGGCTGTCGCCGTTCTTCGGCCTGACCGTGTTCACCGTCGTCGCCGGCATCGGTATCGGCCTGCTTGGCGAGCGCGCGCATCGCGACGTCGCCATCGGCATCGTGCTGACGCTGTCGCTCGGCCTCGGCCTTCTGTTCCTGCATTTCTATACCGCCTTCGCCTCGCAGGCGACCAACGTGCTGTTCGGCAATGTTCTGGGCATCAGCCTGCGCACCGTCATCGTGCTCGCGGCGCTGGCGGTAGCGATCCTGGTCGCTTTGGTGCTGATCGCCCGGCCACTGCTGTTCGCCAGCCTGCAACCGGAACTCGCCGAGGCAAGGGGCGTGCCCCTCAACCTCGTCTCGACCCTTTTCATGGTGCTCGTCGCCTTCGCCACTTCGGAAGCTGTACAAATCGTCGGAGTGCTGCTTGTCTTCGCGTTGATGGTGGCTCCCGCCGCGACCGCGCTTCGACTGACGCAAGGGGTACTCGCCGGCATAACGATCTCGATGGCATTGGCCGTCACCATCGCCTGGATCAGCCTGTCGCTTGCCTACCTGACCGACTGGCCGACGAGTTTCTGGATCACCGCGCTGGGTACATCAGCCTATCTGGTCAGCGGCATCGCGCAACGCTCGATGGCCCGACGCCCGGCCGCCGATGACAGATCCTGAACTCACCCGGAACCAGAAGCTGGTGCTGGCGGCCATTTCACGCGCCGGCAGGCCGGTCAGCGCCTACGACATTCTGAGCGATATCAGGCCGCATGGCATCAAATCACCGGTACAGGTCTACCGGGCGGTCAAGAAGCTCATCGAGAATGGCGCGGTTCACAAGGTCGAAAGCCTCAATGCTTTCGTGCCCTGCGCCGGTCGGCATTCCCATGGTCCGAGAACCACGATCCTGGCGGTCTGTGAACAATGCGGCCGGGTCACCGAATTCAGCGACGACATCACTGACCGCCGGCTCGCCGAATGGGCCGCGCGCGAACGCTTTGACATCGAGGCGACGAGCATAGAGGTCAACGGCCGCTGCGCCGACTGCACGCTCGAACGGGATCGGGGATAGCTCGGTCAGCCCGTCGCGTCGGTATCCCACGAGCCCGTCTCGGCCATGCGCCGAAGCAACGGGGCCGGCTTGAAGACATCCTTGCCGGTCTGACGATACCAATATTCGAGCCGCTCGACGATCCTGGCCGCGCCTTCGAGGCCGGCCCAGAACATCGGACCGCCCTTGCCGACGGGAAAACCGTAGCCATTGACCCAGACGACATCGATGTCGGAGGCACGGGCGGCTATCCCTTCCTCCAGAATCTTGGCGCCCTCGTTGACCAGGGGATAAAGCGTGCGTTCGATGATCTCGTCGGCGCCTATCGTGCGCGGCGCGATGCCCCTCTCGGCGGCCTTGTCGCGGATCAGCGCCTCGACCTCGGGATCGGGTACCGGCGTGCGCGAACCGTTCTCGTAGAGATAGAAGCCACGGCTGGTCTTCTGGCCGAAACGGCCCTGTTCGCACAGCGTGTCGGCGATGACGGCCGTCAAGCCGAGCGCCTTGCGGTTGCGCCAGCCGATGTCGAGGCCGGCCAGGTCGCCCATCTGGAACGGCCCCATCGGCCAGCCGAAATCGGTGAACGCCTTGTCGATCTGGCTGGGTGTCGCGCCTTCCAGCAGCAACGCTTCCGATTCAGAGCCGCGCGCGGCCAGCATGCGGTTGCCGACGAAGCCGTGGCAGACGCCGACGACGACAGCCACCTTGCCGATCCGCCGGGCGAGGTCGACCACGGTCGCCAGCGCATCGGGCGCCGTCTTCTCGGCGCGCACGATCTCCAGCAGCTTCATGACGTTGGCCGGCGAGAAGAAATGCAGGCCGAGCACATCCTGCGGCCGCGAGGTTGAGGCGGCGATCTCGTCGATGTCGAGATAGGAGGTGTTGGTGGCGAGGATAGCGCCTGGTTTCGCCACCGCGTCGAGTTTGCCGAAGATTTCTTTCTTGACCGCCATGTCCTCGAACGCCGCCTCGACGATCAGCTCGCAATCGGCGAGATCGGCATGGTCGATCGAGCCTTTGAATTGGCCGAGCCGCTGGCGCTTGGCGTCCACGCTCAAGGAGCCGCGTGTGACAGAGACGGTGTAATTTTTCTCGATCGTCGCCAGCCCCCGCTGCAACGCATCCTGGCTGGTTTCAAGCAAGGTGACGGGAAAGCCGCCATTGACGAAAGCCATGGCGATGCCACCGCCCATCGTGCCGGCGCCGATGACGCCGACGCGGGCGATCCTGCGCTTGACGACATCCTTGCCGGGAAGTTTTGTCGCCTCGCGTTCGGCGAAGAACAGGTGCCGCTGCGCGCGCGACTGGTCGCTGGCGACGAGCTTGACGAATAGCGCCCGCTCCGCCGCCAGCGCCTCGTCGAAGGGCAGCGTGACGGCATTGCGGACCGCCTGTGCACAAGCGATCGGCGCGTCGAGGCCGCGCGCCTTCCTGGCCAAATCCGTCGCCTCGGTATCGAAGGCCGCAAGGTCGGTTTCCCTAAGTCCCTCGTCGCGATCACGCACCGGCGTGAACGGACCACCCTTGCGGGCCATTTCGCGGGCAAAGTTCACGGCGTGGGTGATCAGATCGCCTTCGAAGACGGCATCCACCAGGCCGGCCCCATGCGCCTCATCCGCGCCGATCGGTGCGCCTGAAACGATCATCTTCAGCGCCTTGACGGCGCCCACCAGGCGCGGCAGCCGCACCGTTCCGCCGCCACCGGGCAGGATGCCGAGCTTCACCTCGGGCAGGCCGAGCTTCGCCCCTTGATCGGCAACGCGGAAATGGCCGCCAAGCGCCAGTTCCAGCCCGCCGCCGAACGCGGTGCCGTGGATGGCGGCGACCGTCGGCTTGGCGATGGCTTCCAGCACAGCCACGATGGCACGCAAATCGGGCTGTTGTACCGGTTTGCCGAATTCGGTGATGTCGGCGCCCGCGACAAAGGTCCGCCCGGCGCACGCAATGACGATTGCCGCGACCGATGCGTCGTCGCGCAGAGCGACCAGCGCCCGCATCAGCGGCTCGCGGACGTGAAAACCCAGCGCGTTGACCGGCGGATTGTCGATGGTGACGATGGCGACGCCATCCTCATTCGCGACGCTGACAGAATTGGACAAGCGGAGCCCTCCCGAGACCGACTGAGATCGCGGACCGGTTTACTAGGCCACGTTGCAAATGGGAACCGGCTGGTCCAATTGTTGGCCCGACAGGCCGCGGTCGCGCCGTAGACGTTGCGATCAGCGCACCGCCTTCTCCCCACCCGCCGCCGTGATCACCCCTACGATGATCAACCCCGTCAGCAAGAGCCGCACGCCGGCGCTGACGCCGAATGTGTTGAGCATGGTCAAAAGCAGCACCAGGAACAGCGCCGCACCCCAGACGCCGGGCACATTGGCCTTGCCGCCGGCCACCGATGTGCCGCCGATGACGACGACGGCGATCGAAGCGAGCAGATATTCATTGCCGATATCGACATTGGCGCCGCGGAAATAGCCTGCGAGCAGCGCGCCGTCGATGCCACCCAGCGTCCCCGACAGCGTGTAGGTGAGGAAGCGGATGCGCCCCACCTTGACGCCGGCGAGCCAGGCGGCGCGGATGTTCTGGCCGATCGCCAGCACCGAGCGGCCATAGATCATGCGCTGCAGGGCGATGGCAGCACCCATGGTGAACAGCACGGTGAGGATCGCAAGCACGGGAATGCCCAGCACCTGCCAGTTGGTGAAATCGGCGAAGCCCGGCGGCGGCTTGATCTGCAGCCCGCGCCCATAACTGATATCGACCGACTGGATGATGAAGCTCGCCGACAGCGTCGCGATGATCGGCGGAATGCGCAGCGCCCAGATCAGCAAATAGTTGATGGCGCCGATCGCGGCACCGCAGGCGAGCGCCGCCAGCAATCCGACCACGATCATGGCATCGCTGCCGCCCATCACCTTCATGGCAACCGCGCTTGCCAGGCCGATATTGGCTGGCAACGACAGGTCGACATTGCCGGGTCCGAGCGTGATGACGAACATCTGGCCGACGCCGACGATGACGGTGAACACGGCAAGCGACAATGCGGCCGTGACCATGCCGCCGCCGCCATAGCCGCCGGTGAAGGCGATCGTCGCCAGCCACACCAGCAGCGCGCCGACAAACGACCAGATCCAGGGTTTTGTGAGCAGCGTTTTCAGCGAAGCCATCGCTCACCTTTCCCTGCGGCTGATCAGCACCCGCGCCGCCAGCACGATGATCAGGATGGCGCCGTTGGCCGCCACCTGCCAGTCGGGCGGAATGTGCATGAAGGTGAGCAGCGGCGAGGCGGCCAGCGCCAGCGTCAGCGCGCCAATGACAGCGCCGATCGGCGAGACCCGGCCGCCGACGAACTCGCCGCCACCGAGGATGACGCCGGCGATGGCCAGCAGCGTGTAACCATTGCCGATATTGGCATCCGCGGAGGTGGTGATGCCGATCAGCGCCATGCCCGACAGCACGCCGAAGAGGCCGGCAAGCGCAAACAGCACGATCTTGGTCTTGAGCAGCGACCAGCCGGCCCGCCGCAGCGCCGCCGGATTGCCGCCGGAGCCGCGCAGGATCACGCCGTACGAGGTGCGCATCAGGCCGAAATGCACGACCGCCGCGATCAGCAGCGCGGCGATGATCGGAAACGGAATGAAAGGCGGCTTAAACGACATGATCGCCAGCAGCCAGTCCGGCGCCTTGCCGCCGGGCTTTGGCAGGACGAGGATGGCCAGCCCCTGCCAGACGAAACTCATGCCGAGCGTCACCACGATGGAAGGCAGGTTGCGCAGATGGATCAGCGCGCCGAGCAGCGCATAGATGCCGATCGACCCGAGCAGTATCGCGACGCCGACGAGCGGCGCGTCCTTCAACCATGTCGCGGTGACGCAGCCGACAAAGCCGACAAAGGTGCCGATCGAGAGGTCGAGCTCGTTGCCGGCGATGACGAACATCTGCGCGATTGTCGCCAGCGCGATCGGAATCGCCAGGTTCAGCATCAGGCTGAAGCCGAAATAGCTGATGGCGCGCGGGTTGAGCCAGGCGATTGCCGCCAACACCAGCGCCAGCGAAAGCGCCGGCAGCAGGCCGCGCAACAGCCGGGCCCGCGCCGCCGCGTTGCGTGCCGCCGATCCCTTGAAGCCATTGTCGATCGGCGTCGCCGTCATCTCAGGCCGCATCGCCGAAGGAGGACTGGATGATCTTCTCTTCCGTCAGCTCGTCGCGCGTCAGGTTGGCGACGATGCGGCCGTTCTTGAAGACATAGATGTGGTCGCAATTGTCGAGCTCTTCGGTTTCGGTCGTGTACCAGAGGAAGGTGCGGCCGCGGCCCGCCTCCTCGCGCACGAGGTCGTAGACCTCCAGCTTGGTGCCGATGTCGACGCCACGCATCGGATCGTCCATCAGCACGATTTCGGCATCGGAACCCAGTGCGCGGGCAAACAGGGCCTTCTGCTGGTTGCCGCCCGACAGCGAGAAGATGTTGTTGTTCATGTCGGGCGTGCGGATGCCGATCTTCTTCTTCCAGGCATCGGCGAGCTCCGCCTCGCGGCGCGGCGAGATCAGCAACCCGTTACGCAGACGCGCCAGCGAACGGATGCCGATATTCTGTGCAATCGACCATTGCGGGAAAATACCGTCCGACTGGCGGTCCCCCGCCACCAGCGCCACCGGCGCCGTGACCTCGATGCCGGCCTTGGCGCGTGCGGCGGCGTCGAAGATCCGCAGCAGCAAGTCGGTCTGTCCGTGGCCGGCCAGCCCGGCAAGGCCGATGATCTCGCCCCCGCAGGCGACAAGGTCCTTGCCGTCGGTCTGCCCGGCGGGCCGCGCCCGGACGCGCAGCGGTCTGGCGCCTGGCTTGGCGGCAGCGGCCTGTGCGGCGGTCTTCTCGCGCGCCGCCGCCCCACCCATCACCGTCACCAGCCGGTCGCGATCGAAGGCACCAGCCGCGTCCGACGCCACCATCTTGCCGTCGCGCATCACCACGATCCGGTCAGCGTTCCGCAACACTTCACCCAGCACGTGTGAGATCAGGATGCAGCTTTTCCCGCCGGCGACGAAGCGGCGCACGAAGGCCAGCAGCTGGCCGGCCGTGTGCGCGTCGAGCGACGAGGTCGGCTCGTCGAGGATGACCAGGTCGAGCCGGTCCTGCGTCACGGTAAAGGCGCGCGCCACCTCGACCATCTGCCGCCGGCCGATCGACAGATCGCCGACAATGTCCCAGGCCGAGATGCCATGGTCCGGGAAGATCTCATCGAGCTTGGCGGCGATCAGCTCGGCGGCCTTGCGCCGCCAGCCGAAGCCGGAGAGCGACGCATGGTTGATGCGCGTGTTCTCGGCGACGCTGAGATTGGGACACAGCGACAGTTCCTGGAACACGCAGCGTATGCCGAGCTGCTGTGCCCGCGATACGGAATAATTGTCCTCGATGCCGCCATGCACGCCGATCGTCCCGCTGTCGGGCTTCGAGGTGCCGGCCACCATGTGCATCAGCGTCGACTTGCCGGCGCCGTTATGGCCAACGAGGCCGACGCATTCGCCGGGTCCGACATGGAAATCCACCCCGCCCAGCGCGCGAACGGCGCCGAAATGTTTTTCGGCACCGTTCAGTCTTACGATGTCAATATTGGCGGCGCCGAAATGTTTTTCGGCGCCGCCAACTCTGATGTCCGTGTTGCCTGCGGCCATGCTCAACGATATCCGCTCAGTGATGCCCGGGCAACGCGTGTGCGACGTTCACTTGATGTTGGCTTTGATCGCCGCGATGGCATCTTCCTGCGTGTATTCGTGGGTGGCGACACCACCCTCCTTGATCTTCGGCAGGGCCGCCTCGAAATCGTCCTGGGTGAAGGCGAGATACGGCACCAGCAGGTCGTGCGGGATGTCCTTGCGGCCATCGAGCACCTGCTGCGCCACCCAGAAGGCGAGCGTCGACACGCCGGGCGCGATCGAGGCCGACCAGGTCTGGTAGCCCTCCTTCTCCTTCTGTTCCTTCCACCACTTCAATTCGTCCTGCCGGTTGCCCATAATGATGGTCGGCCGCGGCTTGTTGGCGGCGGCGAAGGCTTGCGCGGCGCCATAGCCGTCGCCGCCCTGGTCGACGACGCCGACGACGTCGGGCAGCGACGGCAGGATGGTCGCGACCGCTTTCTGCGCTGTGGTCTGGTCCCAGTCGCCGGTGACCGAGCCGACGATCTTGAACTCGGGATGCGCGGCCACACCCTCGAGGATGCCGGCATGGATGGCGTCGTCGATCGAGGTTCCGGCCAGGCCCCGGATTTCAAGCAGATTGCCGCCCTTGGGCTGGAACTTGGCCATATGCTCGACTTCCTGCTTGCCCATGTCCTTGAAGTCGACGACCACGCGGTAGGCGCAAGGCTCGGTCACCGTGCCGTCGAAGGAAACGACGGTGATGCCGGCGTCGCAGGCCTGCTTGATGGCGCCGTTGAGCGCATCCGGCGAGGCGGCGTTGATGACGATGGCGTCATAGCCCTGCAGGATCAGGTTTTGTACCTGCGCTGCCTGCGTCGGCACCTCCTTGTCGGCGGTGGTGAAGACATCGGCCGCGGCGACGATCTTGTCGTCGACCGCCTTCTTGGTGACGATGGCGTAGCTGTCGAGCATCGCCTGCCGCCACGAATTGCCGGCGTAATTGTTCGAGAATGCGATTTTCTTGCCGCTGGTGTCGGCGAGTGCCGTGCCGGCTGCGAGCACTGCTGCAAGGGTGCCCAGAACGAACAGTTTCTTCATGTCATACTCCTCCCGAGTGTTGCTGGTCTGCTAGTGATGAGCGTCGCGATTGCGTACCTGTTTTTTATCTATTATCAGACAAAAGTGCAGCAGGGCCGGCGGGCTGTCAACTGCAATCCGCGAAGGCCCGGCGATCAACTTGCGGTGCGATGATTGAAAGGGCTTCGCTGAATGGGCTAGGCATGGGCTCATGAGGCTGAAAAGCATGGCGGCGACGCCGATCGTTCCCCCTGGAGCCCCGGGAATTCCGGCGCGCTGGACGTCGAGCGCCAAAAGCGGCGTCGGAACTTCCCTCTCGTCGGCCGGCCCTGTCTGGTTCACGATCAGCCACGGCATCCTGAACGAGGTGTATTTTCCGCGTGTCGACAGCGCCTGCACGCGCGACCTCGGCCTGATCGTCACCGGCAAGGATGGATATTTCTCCGAGGAAAAACGCGATGCCACGCACGGCATCGAGCCGTTCGAGGACGGCGTGCCCGCCTACAGGCTGGCCAATACGGCTGATGACGGCGCCTACCGGATCGAGAAGCGCATTCTGGCCGATCCGGCTCGCCCGACCTTGCTGCAGGAGATCACCTTCACCCCGCTCGAGGGCGTTCCGGCCGATTACCGCGTCTACGCGCTTCTGGCGCCGCATCTGGTCAATGCCGGCATGGGCAACACCGCCTGGGTCGGCGAATACCAGGGAAAGCCCGTCCTTTTTGCCTCGGGGCGCGGCACCTGCCTGGCGCTGGCCTCGTCGCTGCCCTGGCGGGATTGTTCGGCCGGCTATGTCGGCGTCTCCGATGGTTGGCAGCAATTGAACCATGCCGGCAAGCTCGATCCGGCATGCTGTCGCGCCGAGGACGGCAATGTCGCGCTGACCGGCGAGATCGGCTTCACCGCCACCAACACAAAAGCCGTGCTGGCGCTGTGTTTTGGGACGACGCCGGACGAAGCAGCCGAAAACGCCTTCGCCAGCCTGAAGCGGGGATTTGAACCGGCGGCGAAATCCTATGTCGAAAAATGGCGCGAATGGCAGGCCGGGCTGCTGCCACTGGACCGCGACCGGACGCCCGGAGTGCCGGGAGTGAACGGCTACCGCGTCTCCACCGCGGTGCTGGCCACCCACCGGTCATCGGTCATGCCGGGCGCGGCGGTGGCCAGCCTGTCGATCCCGTGGGGGTTCGACAAGGGCGACGATGATCTCGGGGGCTATCACCTGGTCTGGCCACGCGACCTGGTCGAAACGGCGGGCGGCTTTCTCGCCGCCGGCGATGCCGCTTCGGCCCTTTGGATCCTGGAATACCTCCGCTCCATTCAGCAGCCGGACGGCCATTGGCCGCAGAACGCCTGGCTCGACGGCACGGCCTATTGGCCCGGCATCCAGATGGACGAATGCGCCTTCCCCATGCTGCTGGCCGATGCCCTGCATCGCGCTGGCCACTTGCCGAGTGCCAGGCTCAAGACCTTCCTGCAGATGATCGAGAGTGCCGCTTCTTATGTCGTGCGCAATGGACCCGTCACCGGCGAGGACCGCTGGGAAGAAGACGCCGGTTACAGCCCGTTCACGCTGGCCGTCGAGATAGCCGCACTGCTGGCCGCGGCCGACCTGCTCGATGCCTGCGGCAAGCAGGCCGCGGCAAGCTATCTGCGCGAGACCGCCGACTGCTGGAACGACCAGGTCGAGCGCTGGACCTATGTCACCGGCACCGCCATCTGCAAGGCCGCCGGCGTCGCCGGCTACTACGTCCGCATCGCGCCGCCGGACAGCGCCGATGCCAGCTCGCCGAAGGACGGCTACGTGCCGATCAAGAATCGCCCACCCGGCGACACGGACCGACCGGCCGAGGAAATCGTCAGCCCCGACGCGCTGGCGCTGGTGCGCTTTGGCCTGAGGGCCGCCGACGATCCGCGCATCGTCGACACGATCAAGGTCATCGACGCGCATTTGCGCTGCGAGCTGCCGCAAGGGCCGCTCTGGTACCGCTATGACAGCGACGGCTATGGCGAGCATGAGGATGGCGCGCCTTTCGACGGCACCGGTCAGGGCCGGCCCTGGCCCCTGCTCGCCGGCGAACGCGCCCATTACGAGCTCGCGGCCGGGCGCAAGGACAAGGCGGCCAGCCTGCTCGACACGCTGGAACGCTCGGCCGGAACCGGCGGCCTGCTGCCGGAACAGGTCTGGGACGGCGCCGATATTCCGGGCCGCGAGCTGCTGCATGGCAAGCCGTCGGGCAGCGCCATGCCGCTGGTCTGGGCGCATTCCGAACATGTCAAGCTGCTGCGCTCCCTGCGCGACGGCGCCGTCTTCGACATGCCGCCGCAAGGCGTGAAGCGCTACATCGAGGACAAGACCGTGTCGCCCTTCAGGACATGGCGCTTCAACAACAAGATCCGCACGCTGCCCGAGGGCAAGACATTGCGCGTCGAGCTTCTGGCGGCAGCCACAGTCCACTGGAGCGCCGACAACTGGGCAACCACCCACGATAGCCAGACGGCGGAAAACGCTTTCGGCATTCACCTTGTCGATCTGCCTACGGCCAACCTCCCCAGCGGACGCACGCTGATCTTCACTTTTTTCTGGCCCGGAACCGGCGATTGGGAGAATGTCGACTTCTCCGTCATGTCAGGCGCTCAGGACAGCCAGTAGATCCTTCCTCGACAAACCCAGCAAATCTCTAGGAAACAGGACGAAACCATGCAGATCGGAATGATGGGACTGGGCCGGATGGGCGCCAACATGGTGCGACGCCTGATGCGCGACGGCCACGAATGCGTCGTCTACGACATCAACCCGGCCAGCGTCGCCGCGCTGGTGAGCGACGGCGCGCTGGGGGCGGCTTCGATGGCGGAATTCGTCGGCAAGCTCGCCAAGCCGCGCTGCGTGTGGCTGATGCTGCCGGCGGCGATCACCGGCAAGATCATCGACCAGGTCGCGGCGCTGATGGAGCCTGGCGACATCGTCATCGACGGCGGCAATTCCTACTATCACGCCGCCGTCGACGAGGCCGCGAAACTGGCTGGCAAGGGCATCCATCTTGTCGATGTCGGCACCAGCGGCGGTGTCTGGGGGCTGGAACGCGGCTACTGCCTGATGATCGGCGGCCCCGACGTGGCGGTGCAGCACCTCGATTCGGTCTTTGCCACGCTGGCGCCTGGTCTCGATACCGGCGCGCCAACCCCGGACAAGACCGCGGGCACGGCGCCCTATGGCTACCTGCATTGCGGACCGAGCGGCGCCGGCCATTTCGTCAAGATGGTGCACAACGGCATCGAATACGGCGTCATGGCCGCCTATGCCGAAGGCATGAACATCCTGAAGTCGGCCAATGCCGGCAAGCGGCAACGGACGGCGGACGCCGAGACAAGCCCGCTTGAAAACCCGCAATACTACCAGTTCGATGTCGACCTTCCGCAGGTGGCCGAGGTGTGGCGGCACGGCAGCGTCATTGGCTCCTGGCTGCTCGATCTCACCGCCGGCGCGCTGAAGAGCGATCCGGGCCTGGCGCAATTCGGCGGCCGGGTCTCGGATTCCGGCGAGGGTCGCTGGACACTCAAGGCGGCGATCGACACCGGCGTGCCGGCGCCGGTCCTGTCCTCGGCCCTGTTCGACCGCTTCTCCTCGCAAGGCGAATCCGAATTCTCCGACAAGCTGTTGTCCGCCATGCGCTATGCCTTCGGCGGCCACATCGAAAAACCGAAGGACGGCAAGTGACGGCGACAGGGGAGACGCACGCATGAGCCAGGAACGGTCCGACACGCTGGTGCTCTTCGGAGCGACCGGCGACCTCGCCCACAAGAAGATATTTCCAGCCCTTTACCAGATGGTCGCCAAGGGCACGCTCACCGAACCGGTGATCGGCGTCGCCTTCGACGCCTGGGATTTGAAGCAATTGCAGGACCGCGCCCGCGACGGCATCGTCGACGCGCTCGGCAAGATCGACGAGAAGGTGTTCGCCAAGCTGGCGTCGCTGCTGCGCTATGTCAGCGGCGACTACCGCGATCCGGCCACTTTCGAGAAGCTGAAGACGGCACTTGGCAGCGCCCAGCGGCCGCTGCACTACATGGCGGTGCCGCCGACCATGTTCGAGACTGTCGTGCAAGGGCTGGAGCAGTCGGGCACCGCGCATGGCGCGCGGCTGATGGTGGAAAAGCCCTTCGGCCACGATCTGCAATCGGCGCGCTGGCTGAACCGGGTGCTACACCTGGTGTTCGACGAACAGTCGATCTTCCGCATCGACCACTATCTCGGCAAGGAAGCGATCCAGAACCTGCTTTATTTCCGCTTCGCCAATTCCCTGCTCGAGCCGATCTGGAACCGCAATTACGTCGAGAGCGTGCAGATCACCATGGCCGAGGATTTCGGCATCGAAGGGCGGGGGCGGTTCTACGACGATGTCGGTTGCATCCGGGACGTCATCGAGAACCATCTGCTCAACATCCTGCTGCTCCTGGCCATGGAGCCACCGGTCGGCCGCTCCGCCGACGACCTGATCGACGAGAAGGTGCAGGTGCTGCGCGCCATCCGCACCTTGACCAAGAACGATGTCGTGCGCGGCCAGTTCACAGGCTATCTGGCCGAGCCCGGTGTGGCGCCGAACTCGCCGGTCGAGACCTTCGCGGCGGTGCGCTTCTTCGTCGACACCTGGCGCTGGCAGGACGTGCCGTTCTTCATCCGCGCCGGCAAGAACATGCCGGTGCATGTCACCGAGGTGGTGGTGCGGCTGAAGCGTCCGCCGCTGGACGTCTTCGACCCGATCAAACCCGCCGACCAGAATTACGTCCGTTTCCGCATCGACCCGCAGGTGATGATCGCCATCGGCGCCCAGCGCAAGGCGCCCGGCGACGACATGATCGGCGAGCAGGTGGAACTCGCCGCGCTCGACGATTCGAAGGGCGACATGCCGCCCTATGAGCGGCTGATCGGCGACGCCATGAACGGCAATGGCCAGCTCTTCACCCGCCAGGACGCGGCCGAACTGGCCTGGCGCATCGTCGGTCCGGTGCTCGGCGATACCACGCCGCCGCATCTTTACGAGCCGAAGACATGGGGGCCGATGGACGCCATGGCCGGCTTCGGACCGCCCAATGGCTGGATCGGCCCGGTAACATGAGCGGAGGGGACCAGATGGCCAAGGTGAATAAGCAGGCTGCGTCGAACACTGGGCAGGTCGTCCTTTCGATCGACATCGGCGGGTCGCACGTTAAGATCCTGACCAGCGACGGTGGCACCGAGCGCCGGACGGATTCCGGGCCTGACCTGACGCCACGGCAGATGATCGACAAGGTGAAAAAGCTCGCCGAGGGACTGTCCTATGACGTCATCTCGATGGGTTATCCGGGCCCGGTGCGTCACAACAAGCCGGTGCTCGACCCGATGAATCTCGGCAAGGGCTGGGTCGGCTTCGATTTCACCGCTGAGTTCGGCAAGCCGGTCAAGGTGGTCAACGACGCGCTGATGCAGGCCCTCGGCAGCTATGAGGGCGGGCGCATGCTGTTCCTCGGCCTCGGAACCGGCCTCGGTGCGGCGATGATCCTCGATAATGTCGGCCAGCCGATGGAACTCGCCCATCTCCCCTATAGAAAAGGCCAGAGTTTCGAGGACTATGTCGGCGAACGCGGCCTGGAAAAGCGCGGCAAGAAGAAGTGGCGCGGCTATGTCTTCGACGTCGTCAACCGGCTGCGCGCCGCCCTGCAGCCAGACTATGTCGTCATCGGCGGCGGCAATGTCGACAAGCTCGACGAATTGCCCGCCAACTGCAGGCGCGGTGACAACACACGCGCTTTCGAAGGCGGATTTCGTCTGTGGCGCGACAAGGCCCTGATCGTCTGATATTATTACAGTTTAGTATAGTTGTTCAAAATGGCGTGTGATGTCGCGCCGATAGATTGCATTGTGCAGGTTTGCCGACTAGGAAGTCAGCCCCACTACATCGCGTCGCGCGCGACGCACAAAGACGACGCACTTTAATTTTGCGCATCATCCTTTTTGAAAACGGCCCCATTTTCGAGGTCATGCGCCATGGATGGAGGAAATAGATTGACCGACGAAAACAGCCACGCCAGCAAGACCCTCGACCTTCTCGAACTGACAGCCCACATCGTATCGGCCTATGTCGAGAAGAATCGCCTGCCCGCGTCCGGCCTTCCCGAGCTGATCGCCAGCGTCAGCGCCTCGATCAGTGGGCTCGGCCAGCCGGTCGCCCCGGTGGCGGCACCGCTGGTCCCGGCCGTCAACCCGAAGAAGTCGGTGACCCCGGATTTCATCATCTGCCTCGAGGATGGCAAGAAGTTCAAATCGCTGAAGCGTCACCTCGGCGTGCATTTCGGCCTGACGCCGGATGCCTACCGCGCCAAATGGGGCCTGCCCTCGGACTATCCGATGGTTGCCCCCAACTACGCCGCTTCGCGCTCGGAACTGGCGAAGTCGATCGGGCTCGGCCGCAAGGCCGTCGCCCCCCCGCCTGCCAAGGGCAAAGGCCGAAAGGCCAAAGTCCCGGCCTGAGCAACTCAGTCCTGAGCCAATACTTAGAACGACTGGAACAGAAGCCTGCCGGCGAAACCGCCTTGGCAGGCTTCATGTTTTTGTGGCTTGGATGAACCGGACAAGCTTTGAGCAATTCCAGGAAAAGTGTGAAACGGTTATCCGTCCGGAATTGCGTCTAGACAAAGGGGGTGGAGCTGTTTGCCGTTTCCGTGAAACGGTGAACCGCTCCGGGGGGGAAGCCATGAACTACACCAGGATGGTGATCGAGAAAGAGGCCCCGGAGGAATACGGCTACGACCGTATCCGCTACAATCTCTCCGAAAGCTCGATTGCCGACCAGAAGCTCTCCGACATCGGCCTCTCGCTGCCGGACCTGACGCTCTTTTACGGCGAACATCGCGGCGACAAGGCGCTGCGCGACCTGATCGCGGCACAGGATGCCGGCATCTCGCCCGACGATGTGCTGGTCACCGCCGGTGCGGCCGGTGCGCTGTTCATCATCTCGACCTCGCTGCTGTCGGCCAGCGATCACCTCGTCGTCATCAGGCCCAACTACGCCACCAACATCGAAACGCCGCGGGCGATCGGCTGCGCCATCAGCTTCGTCGACCTCGCCTTCGAGGAAGGCTTTGCCGTCGATATCGAGCGCGTCAAGGCAGCGATGCGGCTGAATACGAAGTTGATCAGCGTCACTTGCCCGCACAATCCAACCGGCACCATGATGAGCCGTGCCGAACTCGACGCGCTGGTGGCGCTCGCCGAGGCCAGCGGCTGCCATCTGCTGGTCGACGAAACCTATCGCGACCTCTCCTATGGCAGGCGCCTGCCTTCGGCGGCCTCGCTGAGCAAAAAGGCCATCAGCGTCTCGTCGCTGTCCAAGGCCTTCGGCATTCCCGGCATCCGCATCGGCTGGCTGACTGCAAGGGATGCCGCCCTCCAGGAAAAATTCCTCGCCGCCAAGGAGCAGATCGGCATCTGCGGCAGCGTCATCGACGAAGGCATTGCGCGCGGCGTGCTGGAGCGCCGGGACGTGTTTCTGGCAAAGCTGCTGCCCGAGATGGCCAAGCGCCGTGATATCGTCCAGGCTTGGATCGACCGCGAGCCGCTGGTCGACTGGGTGCGGCCTGAGGGCGGTGTCGTCGGTTTCCCGCGCCTCGATGTCGAGCCCGGCTTCGACCTCGACCGGTTCTATGTCAGGCTGCTGGAGGACCACGGCACCTATGTCGGGCCTGGCCACTGGTTCGAGATGGAGAAGCGCTTCTTCCGCGTCGGCTTCGGCTGGCCGACGGAGGCCGAATTGAAAGGCGGGCTGGACGCGATTTCGGCCGCGCTGCGGCAGTAACTTCCGCGTGCTACCGAGAGCGCGGCTCGAAAGTCCCTTGATCCAGACCTGATTTTGAAGCATATGCGCGCCGAACTTTACCAAGTTCCATTGGTCGGACCAGCGCCCATTCGGGAAGTGCCCCGCCGGCATAGCAACGGGGCCTCGCTCCATGATACCTGAGCAAAATTTACCGGAGCAGCGCTATGCGGCTTTCCGGCACAAAGCCTTCCTCAGCTACTGGACGGCGCGCTTTCTCACCACCTTCGCGACCATGATCGTTTCCGTCGCCGTCGGCTGGCAGATCTATGACCTGACGCGCGATCCGTTCGACCTTGGCATTGTCGGCATCGTCCAGTTCCTGCCTTCGCTGTTGCTGGTGCTGGTCACTGGCGTCGTCGCCGACCGCTTCGGCCGCCGCCTGATCATGGCGCTGGCAACGGTGGTCGAGGCAGGCTGTGCGCTCGTTCTCCTCTACTTCACGCTGCGCGGCCTCGTCAGCCCGCTGCCGATCTTCGCCGTTCTGGCGCTGTTCGGCATGGCGCGCGCCTTTTACGGACCGGCCTCGTCGTCACTGTTCGCCAATCTGGTGCCGCCGGAAGATTTCGGCAACGCGATTGCGTGGAACTCGTCCGCCTGGCAGACGGCGACGATCATCGGTCCGGTCGCGGGCGGCCTGCTCTATGGCGTCTCGGCCGAAGCCGCATACGCTGTCGCCTCTGTGCTGATGCTGGTGGCCGGTCTGCTGATCTTCACCATTCCCAAACCCGCCCAGCAAAGCGCCACCGACAAGCCGACGATGGAAACACTGTTTGCCGGCTTCCGTTACATCTGGAGCGAGAAGATCGTGCTCGGCGCCATCTCGCTCGATCTCTTCGCCGTGCTCTTGTCCGGCGCCTCGGCGCTGCTGCCGGTCTATGCGCGCGACATCTTGCAACTCGGTCCATGGGGCCTCGGCCTGCTGCGCTCGGCACCGGGCATCGGCGCCGTCTGCGTCGCGGTCTGGCTCGCCGGGCACCCGATCCGCGACCATGCCGGCAAGATCATGCTGAGCTTCGTCGCGGCGTTCGGCGCCTTCACCGTGCTGTTCGGTCTGTCGACCCTCACCTGGCTGTCGATCGTTGCTCTGGTCTTCCTCGGCGCCACCGACATGTTCAGCGTCTATATCAGGGAAACGCTGATCCAGTTGTGGACGCCGGACGAAGTGCGCGGCCGCGTCAACGCCGTCAACCAGGTCTTCGTCGGCGCCTCCAACGAAGTCGGCGAATTCCGCGCCGGCACCATGGCGGCGCTGATCGGCACGGTTCCGGCGGTCGTCATCGGTGGCGTCGGCGCCGTCGCGGTTGCCGGCCTGTGGGCCTATCTGTTCCCGCAACTGCGCAGGGTTCGCCACCTCAATGGGCGAAACTGACGGTCTCACCGGTATCGGCGGAGCCGCGAATCTGTGCTAAGCCGCCCGCCCAACCAACCAAAGGACAACACCTGTGAGCGAACCGACTGTGGCCGAGGCGACCGAAAATATCTATGCGTCGCTCCGGTCGGACAATGCCGATATCGACGCACATATCGCGGCGCTCAAGGCAGCGCTGGCGCGGGAGGGGATAAAACAGGCGGTGTTCGATCC
Organism: Mesorhizobium sp. ES1-3; assembly: GCF_020164795.1. Lineage (NCBI taxonomy): Bacteria > Pseudomonadati > Pseudomonadota > Alphaproteobacteria > Hyphomicrobiales > Phyllobacteriaceae > Mesorhizobium > Mesorhizobium sp. ES1-3. The sequence goes on along the minus strand of NZ_JAIUGW010000011.1, from coordinate 152,080 downwards.
TGCCAAATTGGCACAGAACAACCGCTCGGGCCGCAAGTTGATGCAGGCCTACTTTCGGCAGCGCGGCGTGAGCGTGAGCTTTTCGGACTGAGCAATTCCAGGAAAAGTGAGTAGCGGTTTACCCGGGAAAAGTGCGTAGCGCTTTCCCTAGGGAATTGCGTGAAAACAAAGAGTTAGAGCGGGTCGGCGATTCTATCAAACGCTGAACCGCTCTAGTTTCCACGCTCCGAAAGCCGACAGTCGGAAATCGGCAGATCGGCAGGCTCTGACCTACCGCGCCACCGGCCCGCCAAAGATCATCCGCAAGAACTCGTCGAGCCAGCGCTTCAGATGCATGTCCCAGATCAGCCGGCCCCCGAGATGGTCGCGGCCGGGCTGGGCGCCGGGCAGCTCGAAGCGGTGGGCGCCGCGCACCACCCAGCGCTGCATCATCACCCGGGTGAGTTCGCCGTGGAACTGGATGCCCCACGCATTGTCGCCATAGCGGAAAGCCTGGTTGGGATAAGTCTCGTTCGTGGCCAGCAGCATCGCGTCGCTCGGCAGCGAAAAGCCCTCGCGATGGAACTGGTAGACCATTTCGGGCCAGTGCATCAGTTTCTTGCCGGCCTCGGTCGCCTTCAGCGGATACCACCCGATCTCGACCAGCCCTTCACCGTGGCCCTCGACCTTGCCGCCGAGATGATTGGCCAGCATCTGCGCGCCAAGGCAGATGCCGAGCAGCGGCCGGTTTTCCCTGAGCGGGATTTCCAGCCAGTTGGTCTCGCGGCGGACGAACTCATCCTCGTCATTGGCGCTCATCGGCCCGCCGAACACCACCGCGCCGGCATGACCATCCAGCGTTTCCGGCAAGGCGTCGCCGAGCGGCGGGCGGCGGATGTCGAGATCGAAGCCTTCTTCCAGCAGCATGTGGCCGACGCGTCCGGGGCTCGAATTCTCCTGATGCAGAATGATCAGGATCTTTGGCTTCGGGCTCGTTCTGGGCGGCATGGAAAGGCGAAAATCCTACTCGTCGCTCGATGTTCCGGTGGCGCCGGGTGCCTGCGCCGCGGCCTTGCGGCGCGCCTCGACCCGGTCGCGGCGTTCGACGCCGATCAGCTCGGCGACCCGCCACACCGTGTTGTCCTCGAGCTCATGCAGCTCGCCATCGGCATAGACGATCTCCCACATCAGGCCGATGAAGGCCTTGCGCCCCTCCGCGTCGAGATGGCGCTTGAGCACGCTGGTGAAGGCGTAGAGGTCGATCGCCTCGTTGTCGGCGCGCTCGCCGGCGGCGGCGAGCGCTTCGAGTTCGGCACCGTTGATCGAATAGCTCTGCGCCAGCACCGCCTTGAACCGCTCCCATTCGACGTCCTGGCGCACGCCATCGGCATTCATCACATGGTAGAGCAGCGCCGAAGCCGCGACGCGCGGATCGTCCGTGCTGGTGTGGCTGCCGGAGCCGGCCGGCAAATCCCTGAGAAACGACAGAACGCGCTCGAACATCAATTCATTCCCAAAACGGCCCGATGGCCAAGTCAAATCACCCGATGGCCAAAATCAAAACAGCCGGAACCGGCGTGGCGACTTTTCCGCCTCGTCGTCCGGATCGACGCCTGGATCGTCCGGCAGGCGCGCCAGTTCTTCCGCCGGCTCGACGGCCTCGGCATCGGCCGGCACCGCGGCAAAGGCGGCGGCCGTGACCGGGGTGACATGATCCTCGCGGCTCTCGGCACCCCTGCTCGTCGCCTCGTTGCCCGGGGCGGCATGATCGATCACGTCGACCGGCTTTTCCGGCCTGCCCGGCGCCTCGATGGCCACTACCGGGGCATCCAGCTCATCGCGGCTGTCGATCAGTTGGCCAAGCCGCTCCATCGGCGCGCGCCATTCGAAGGCGTCGAGCCGGCCGGTGACCGGCGAGACCGGCGCCCAGCGCTCGGAGACGACGCCGTCGGCGACCCAGGCTGGATCGCGCGGCGCCCGCACCGCCTTGGAGAGCAGCTGCCGCACCTTGCCCTGGTCGCCGGTCTCGGCCTCCTCGATGTCGGCCAGGAGCAGATAGGCGCCCTCGCGGCGGTCAATGCGGATCGCGGCTTCGGCCTCGCGGCGAGCGGTCGACAAATCCTGTGCGTCGAGCGCGGCACGCGCCACCGTCATCGACGATTCGGCGTGGTTCTTCTTCATCTCCTGCAGCTTCTTTGCCCGGTTGAGCCGATCAAGCACGGCGTCACCCGGCCTTGCATGGGTGTAGAGCTCGGCAATTTCGGGATGCGGCTCGGCCTTCCATGCTGCTTCGAGGATCTTCGAGCCCTTGCGCACGTCGTTCTGCTTGAACAGCGCCGCCGCGGCGGCAATTGCGGCGGGGGCGAAGTCCGGCTGCAGTCTGTTGGCCTCGACCGCCGCTGTCCTGGCGGCCGCGGGATCGCTGTCGGCGAGCGACTGCGCCTTGGCGGTCAACAGCACCGCGCGGCGGCGGTTGGCGGCGTCGCGCTCGATCTGCCGCGTCGACTTCTGCGCGTCTACCAGCTTCAGCGCGCCGTCCCAGTCGCCGCGCGCGGTCAGCTCCTCCAGCGTCGATTCGGCCGCCCAGGCCAGTTGCGGCGCCACTGCGGCGGCGCGGCCGGCATAGTGCCGGGCGGCATTGCGGTCGCCCAGCCGCTCGGCTTCCAGATAAAGCCCGCGCAGGCCAAGCAGCCGCATTTCGGGGTCGTCGAGCATGCTCTCGAACTTTTGGCGCGCGCCGTCATGATCGCCTTCTAGCAGCGATGCCTGCGCTTCGAGCAGATGGATCAGCGGCTCCTGGTCGGAACGGATCAGCTTGGCCGCTTCCTTGGTTTTCTTACGGGCGAGCGCCCCGTCGCCGGCGCCGGCGGCGATCATGCCGGTCGACAGCGCCTGATAGCCCCGGTCGCGGCGGCGCACGCGGAAATAGCGCGAGATGGTGTAAGGGCTGTTCCACAGCGACTTGATGAGCCACCAGACGATCATCACCGCCGCGACGACGGCGACGACAGCCACCGCCGCCACCATCAGGCTGACCTGGTACTGGTAGCCATTGAAGGTGACGACCATGTCGCCGGGCCGGTCGGCCAGCCAGGCAAAGCCCAGCCCGAGCGCGAAGACGACGATGAGGAAGGCGAGCAGGCGGATCATCGTGTTGTCCTCATGCCTTCATCGCGCCGGAGATCAACGCGTCGACCTGGGTTTCGACCTCGATGCGCGCCTTCAGTTTGCCGGCAAAGTCGGCGCCCGCGGCCTTCACGGCTTGCGGCAGCCTGTCATATTCGCTGAGTGCCTTGGCATAGTCGCCCTGGGTGACCGCAACCTCCATGCGCGCCACGGTTTCTGGTGCCCCGGTGCCTTCGACGGCACCGATCGGCCGGACCTTGACCAGCGATTCGGCGCTCGACATCAGGTTCTGCAGAAAGCCGGCATTATGGTCGTCCGGCGTGGCCGCTGCCACCATGGCGTTCGCGGCGGCATCCATCTGCGAGGCAATCTCGGTGCGGGTCGGCACGCCCTTTTCGGCATAGGGGCGCAATGTCGCGAGCTGCGGCGCATCAGGCGAAATCGCGGCCAGCGTATCGAGTTCGGCCGAAAACGGCGCGCCACGGTCGAGCGCGGACTTCAGCGCCGAAGCCGCGATGGCGAGCGCGATCTTCGGCTGCGATGCCTGCGCATCGACCTTGCCGGAAAGCTGCGACACCGACTGCTCCAGCGCGGAGAGACGGCCCTCCTGCGCCTTCGCTGCCTCGCCTGTCGACTTCACCAGCGCATCGAGAGCCGCCATTTTTTCGTTGAGTGGACCGAGATCGACGGGCGCCGCGCTGCCGGCCTTGCCGAGGGCCGCCACCGTGGTTTCGATCTGCTTGACCTTGTCTCCCAGTGCGGCGAGCCCGGCATTGTCGCCGGCGCCGCCCTGTTCGACCGTCGATTTCAGCGCCGCGACATCGCTCTTGACCTGGTCCAGCTCCGACGACAGGCCATCGACCTTGGCCGATGCACCATTGTTGTTGCCGGCTTGCCTCATGTCCGCGATTTCGCTCTTCAGCGAGGCGATCTCGCCATTGACGCCATCGAGCGAGGCGCCGGGAGCGGAGCCCGGCGCGCCGAGCAGACCGGCAAATTGCAGGCCACCGGCGCCGACCAGCGCGATGACGCCGCCGATGATGCCGGCGGCGATGCCGTTGAGGCCGCCCCGCTTCGGCTGTGCTGTCATCGGTTCGCTCCTCGCGTCGGTTTTTCCGGGAGCCGCCTTGGTCTCGGCGGTTTTGGCGGTTGCATCCTCAAAATTGTAGTCGGAAGCCGTGGCGCGGTTGGGGGGTGTATCCGAACCGGGATAAGGCATTTCCGGCTCAGCGGATTTGGCCTCGGGCGCATCTGTCCCGGCCTGCCCCGCGGCGGCATCGTCATGCTCCCAGGGTTCTAGGTCGGTCTGATCGGCATGCACCGGCTCTTCCGGAGCCTCCGGCTGCGAGGCGTTCGCTGCTTCCTCGGCCTTCGCCTCGTCGGTCTGGGCGGTATCCTTGGCGGCATCCTCGTCGACGACGCGTGAGACGGCGCCCGGATCGAGATCGATGGTCACCGGCTCGCGGCGGCTCTTCGAGTGTCGCATCTTCGGCGTCTTGACCATGCATGGGCTCCGCAAAATTCGCTTCGTCTCAACGCCCGGCGGCGCGTGATGGTTCAGAAGGGTCTAGCACATCACCAAGCGGTGAAAAGGGGCGGTGTGATGACGCGGGTCAGGGCCGTTCCCGCAAAAGTGCCAGCAGCGCCTCCTCGTCGGGTCGTGCGGCGACGCGGATTGCCTTGCCGGCGCTGCCGCCGAAGGCGGCGGCGATGCGCGCGGAAAGGACAAAAACCCGTGTCTTTTCAAAGGCCTTTTGCAGGACAGGCCGGCTGGTCAGGACCCGCATCGCGGCAGCCGCCTTGGCCGAATAGAGCAGCACCACGTCGACGGCTTGGCCTGATATCAGCGAAAGGATCGCTTCGTCCGAATGGCTTACCGCAAGCGTGTCGTAAGTCTCGACGGCATGGACCCCGACATGAGCAGCTTCCAGCTTCTGTTCGAAGGCGGGAAACCGCACGCGCCCACAGAGGTAAACGATCGTTTTACCGGAAAACGCGATCGCCATGCGGTCGGCCAGCGCCTCGGCATCGCCGGGCCCCTCGACGACCGAGAGAAAGCCGGCTTTACGCGCGGCCGCGGCGGTCCTGTTGCCGACAGCATGGCAAGGCAGGTTGGAAAGCGCCGCTATCAGATCTCTCGGGGCATGGCGCACGGCATTGGCGCTGGTGATGGCGACGGCCGCCACGTCGTCCGGAACCGCCTTGGCATCGACCGGCAGTACCATCGTCTCCGTCAATGGCAGGAGAAGAGGCTCGAAACCCATCTCTTCCAGCTTTCGCGCCGTGCGCGACGCACCGGGCTCCGGTCTGGTGACCAGGACGCGGAGCATTTTCAGAGCCAGCCGTCGAAGAACTTTTCGCCGGCCCTGGCGCGAACTGTCCGCGCGGCGTTCGCGCCTATTTCCGCCGCGTCCGCGGCCTCGCCTTCCAGCCGGACGTCATGCCATTCCGTGCCGTCGGGCGAGATGATCAGTCCGGCAAAGGACAGTTTGCCGCCCGATACGGTCGCATGGCCGGCGATCGGTGTGCGGCACGAACCGTCGAGCGCGGCGAGAAACGCGCGCTCGCAGGCCAAGGCCTGGCCCGTCGGCACATGATGGATCGCCGCAAGCATGTTCTCGATTTCACGGTCGCCGACCCGCGTCTCGATGCCGATCGCGCCTTGTCCCGGCGCCGGTGGAAAATCCTCCAGCGGCATCAGGTCGGTGATTACGCCTTCGAGCCCGAGCCGCTTCAGCCCTGCATGGGCGAGGATGGTACCCTCGGCGATGCCTTCATCCAGCTTGCGCAGCCTCGTCTGCACATTGCCGCGGAACATCACCACCTCGAAATCCGGCCGCATCCGGCGGATCAGCGCCTGGCGGCGGAGCGATGAGGATCCGACCTTGGCGCCATGCGGCAGATCGGCGATCCGCTTGACCGCCTTGCCTATGAAAGCGTCGCGCGCGTCCTCGCGCGGCAGGAAAGTGGAGAGCTCCAGTCCATCGGGAAGCACCGTCGGCATGTCCTTCGACGAATGCACGGCGATGTCGATACGCCCGTCGAGCAGCGCTTCCTCGATTTCCTTGGTGAACAGGCCCTTGCCGCCGGCCTCCGACAGTGGCCGGTCCTGGATACGGTCGCCACTGGTCGAGATGGGCACCACTTCGAAAGCCTGCTCGGGAAGGCCATGCGCCTTCATCAGCCGCACACGCGTCTCATGCGCCTGGGCGAGCGCCAGCGGACTGCCGCGCGTTCCGATTTTCCGTGTTTCGATTTTCAAAGTTTGCATGGCGCGCGGTCCGTGATAACCCCCGAGCGAAATCGAGGTCTTGCCGGCCTTTTCCTAATGGGGAATAGCCCCATAGACAATCTCTTGGGATAGCGACGAATTGATCCGCGTTCTGGGCATCGAGACGAGTTGCGACGAGACCGCCGCCAGCGTCGTGGCGCTGGAGGGCAATGCCGCGCCGAAAATCCTGTCCAATATCGTGCTCTCCCAGATCGAGGAGCATGCCGCCTTCGGCGGTGTCGTGCCCGAGATCGCCGCGCGCGCCCATGTCGAAGCGCTGGACGGCATCGTCGAGGCGGCGCTCGCCGATTCAGGCGTGGCTCTGGGCGATATCGACGCGATCGCCGCCACTGCCGGGCCAGGCCTCGTCGGCGGCCTGATCGTCGGCCTGATGACGGCCAAGGCGATCGCGGCCGCGGCGAACAAGCCGCTGATCGCCGTCAATCACCTCGAAGGCCACGCCTTGACCGCGCGGCTGACCGACAGCCTGGAATTCCCCTATCTCTTGCTGCTGGTTTCCGGCGGCCACACGCAGATTCTCGCCGTGCGCGGCGTCGGCGACTACCAGCGCTGGGCCACAACCATCGACGACGCGCTCGGCGAAGCCTTCGACAAGACGGCCAAGATGCTCGGCCTGCCCTATCCTGGCGGTCCCAACGTCGAGAAGGCGGCGCTGTCGGGCGATGCCTCGCGCTTTGCCTTCCCGCGGCCGATGAAAGGCTCGGCGCAGCCCGATTTCTCCTTCTCCGGCCTGAAGACCGCCGTGCGCCAGGCGGCGACCGCGATCGAGCCCTTGAGCGACCAGGATGTCGCCGACATCTGCGCCTCGTTCCAGGCGGCCGTCGCCGATGCGCTGGCCGACCGCGTTTCCCGCGCGCTGGCACGATTCAGCCAAACATTCCCTGGCACGAAGAACCCGGCGCTGGTCGTCGCCGGCGGCGTCGCCGCCAACCGCGCCATCAAGGCGACGCTGGAGCGACTCTGTACTGAGGCCGGTTTCACCTTCGTCGCGCCGCCGCTGAAATTGTGCACCGACAATGCCGCGATGATTGCCTGGGCCGGCATCGAGCGGCTGCGCGAAGGCATGGCGCAGGAGAACGGCTTCGATTTCGTGCCGCGCTCGCGCTGGCCGCTGGACAGCGTCTCGACGCCAATGGTCGGCTCGGGCCGGCGCGGAGCCAAGGCATGACCGGTCGAGCCGCGAAGAGCGAGGGCCTGGGCAAAAGCGGTTGGCATGTCACCGTGCTCGGCGGTGGCGCCTGGGGCACGGCCCTGGCGCTGGCCATGCTGCGCGCAGGCCACTCGGTACGGCTGTTCGCGCGCGACCCTGAAACCGTGGCCTCGATCGGTCGTGGCGAGAACCCGCGCTATCTCCCGGGCATCGCAATCGAGCCCGGCATCGAGGCGACGAGCGACATCGAGGCAGCGCTCACTGGGGCCGATTGCGTGCTGGCGGTGACGCCGGCGCAGGCGTTGCGAGCGACACTGGCGGCCGCGAAAGATTATATGCCGGCCGGCATTCCGCTCGTGCTTTGCGCCAAGGGCATCGAGCGCGACACCGGCGCCTTGCTGTCGGCAATCGCTACGGAAATCCTGCCGCAAAACCCGGTCGCCGCCCTGTCCGGGCCGAGCTTCGCCAGCGATGTCGCCCGCGGCCTGCCGACGGCGGTGGTGGTGGCCGCCGGCGACGAGGCGCTTGCGGCCAACCTTGCCGCCCGTTTTTCGGCTGAAAACCTGCGCTGCTATTCGAGCGACGACCTGATCGGCGTCGAAATCGGCGGCGCCTTGAAGAACGTCTTCGCCATCGCCGCCGGTGCCGTCACCGGGGCCGGGCTCGGCGCCAGCGCCCAGGCCGCCATGGTCACGCGCGGCTTCGTCGAGTTGCGCCGCATCGGTGCCGCCTTCGGCGCCAGGCCCGAGACCCTCATGGGGCTTTCCGGCCTTGGCGACCTGCTGCTCACCTGCTCGTCGACGCAGTCGCGCAATTTCGCCTATGGGCTGGCGCTTGGGCAAGGCAAGGCGCTTTCCGGGCTACCGCTGGCCGAGGGCGTGCCGACCGCGGCCATCGCCGCCCGCATCGCCGCCGAGCGCAACATCGATGCGCCGATCATCGCCGCCGTGGCCGCCATACTGGACGGCACCATCACCATCGGCCAGGCCGTGACGGCCCTGATGACGCGGCCGCTGAAGACCGAAACCAACGATTGACGACCATCAGGAGAAAGCCACAATGCTGTTCGCGTTGATTTGCAAGGACAAGCCTGGAAGCCTGCAGGTGCGCGTCGATACGCGGCCCGCGCATGTCGCCTTTCTCGAGGCGCTGAATGGCGAGAAGAAGCTGGCCTTCGCCGGCCCGTTCCTCGATGCCGACGGCAAGCCGAACGGCACGCTCGCCGTGATCGAGGCGCCCGATATGGCCGGAGCACAGGCGCTGTCTGCCGCCGACCCCTACGCCAAGGCTGGGCTGTTCGAGAGCGTCGAAATCCGGCAGTGGAACTGGGTCTTCAACAAGCCGGCGGCCGGCTAATCGGCAGGAGAAAGAAAATGAACTACTGGCTGTTCAAATCCGAACCCTCGGTCTTCTCCTTCGAGGCGTTGAAGGCCAAGGGCAAGGCAGGCACGCAATGGGACGGCGTGCGCAACTACGCCGCCCGCAACAACATGAAGGCAATGCAGATCGGCGATCTCGGCTTCTTCTACCATTCCAACGAGGGGCTGAACGTGGTCGGCATCGCCGAGGTCTGCGCGCTCGCCCATCCCGACACCACGTCGGATGATCCGCGCTGGGAGTGCGTCGATATCCGCGCCGTCAGGGACATGCCGAACCCGCCGACGCTGGAAGAAGTCAAGGCCAACCCAAAACTGGCCGAGATGGCGCTGGTGCGGCTCGGACGGCTTTCCGTGCAGCCGGTGACCCCGGCCGAATGGGAGGAAGTCTGCCGCATGGGCGGCCTGACGCCTGCTCCGTGACGGCACTCACCCCCGACAGCGCCAGGCAGTTCATCCTCGACAACACGGCGCTGATGGCGCCGCCGCATGTACCTGAGATTCTTCTCCACCTCGCCGACGAAGCGCATGATCTTTGGCAGCGGACCGAGGACGAACTGGTCGAGATCGGCCTGCCGCCACCTTTCTGGGCTTTCGCCTGGGCCGGCGGCCAGGGCCTCGCCCGTCATGTCATCGACAATCCCGAAACGGTGCGGGGCAAGCGCGTGCTCGACTTCGCCTCGGGCTCCGGCCTCGTCGCCATCGCCGCCGCCAAGGCCGGTGCCGCGGACGTGACGGCGGCCGACATCGACCCGTTCTGCGCCACCGCGATCCGGCTCAACAGCGAGGCCAATGGCGTCGGGATCGAATTCCTCGGCGCGGACTGTATCGGCACCGATGCGGGTTGGGACGTGGTCCTGGCTGGCGACGTCTTTTACGACAAACCCTTCGCCGACCGGCTTATGCCATGGTTTTCGGCGCTCAAACGGAGTGGCGCCGACATCCTGATCGGCGATCCCGGCCGGTCCTATCTGCCGCGATCCGGGCTGGAGCCGCTTGGCATCTACCAGGTGCCGGTGACGAGGGCGCTCGAGGATGCCGAAGTCAAGCGTACGACCGTATGGCGGCTGCTTGACGCCATCGCCGAACAGGCGTTTCCATAAACCGCATCTGGAGGGGGAAGCTCATGGATTTTTCGGCAGTGAACTGGATCGCGGTGGTCGCCGCCGCCGTCGTCGCATGGCTGTTCGGTGCCGTCTGGTACATGGCGTTTAGCAAGCCCTGGCTGAAGGCCGTCAAGCTCGATCCGGCGACGATGAAGAAATCGCCGCTGCCCTTCGTCATCTCCTTCATCGCCGAGCTGCTGATGGCCACCATCATGGCCCTGGTCGTCGGCGCGATGACCGGAGGCGAGCCAACCTGGCTGGCCGGGCTGATCTTCGGTTTCGTGCTCTGGCTGGGTTTCGTCGCCACGACCCTGTCGGTCAACCATCGCTACGAGAATTTCGGCTGGGACCTGACCCTCATCGACGGCGGCCATTGGCTGGGCGTGCTGCTGATCATCGGCGCGGTGATCGGCTGGTTCGGCGCCGCGGCGAGCTGAGATAGCGATTTGACGATGACGGATGAATCCGCCTTTCCGCGCGACCTGGTGTTCAGCCGGGTCTGTCATGTCAAAAAAGGCTATGACGACCGGCGCCGGCATATCGTGCGCGAGTTCGAGCGGCGCGGCGTGCCGGTCACCTTCTACATCGATTGGGACCAGCCGGATATCACCCCGGAGATTCGTGCTGAACTGGTCGCTCCCGATTTTGTCCACCCGGCGCAGGTCTCGCTGGCGCTGAAGCATGTCGGGATCTGGCGCGATTTCCTCGAAACCGACCTGCCCTATTGCCTGGTGTTCGAGGATGACGTGTTCCTCGCGCGCGACTTCGTCGCCAAATTTCGGCAAGGGCTGGCCGAACTCGGCAGCCCGATGCGCAAGGCCGTCATCTATCTCGGCAATGGCAGCAACTACTACACGCCGAGCTGGAAATTGCGCAGGGGTCAGAGGCTCTACCCGGCACTCCATGCCAGGTGCGCGGATTCCTACCTCATCACCCGTCCGGTCGCCGAAGCCCGTTGTGCCTGGATCGATCAGCACAAGATATACACCGTGATCGATCACCAGATCGAGCAAATGGACGAAAAACTGGGCATTGAGATGCTGTGGTTCGAGCGACCAATTGTCGAGCAAGGCAGCGAAAACGGCGCTTTCCAGACTTCCGTCGCCGGCAAAAAGCAGCCGCTTCTGTACAAGAAGCTGAAATGGAACGTGAAGAAATACCGACGCATGATCTTCGGCCACAACGCCCGGTCCTGAGTGCAGAGCAATTCCAGGAAAAGTGCGTCGCGGTTTTCCCGGGAAAAGCGCGTAGCGCTTTCCCTAGGGAATTGCATGAAACAAGAGATCAGACCTTGTCCGTCGTCCGCGTCCTGGCAACTTCCTCCAGGATCCATTCGCGGAAGGCGACGATACGGGGATCGTCGCCCGTGGCCTGGGGATAGACCAGGAAATAGGCGAATTCCGGCGCAACCCTGATGCTGAACTCGAAGGGCCGCACCAGCCGGCCCTCGGACAGGTCGTTTGCCACCATGGCGAGATCGGCGAGCGCGACGGCATTGCCGTCCAGCGCTGCCTGGACAGCATCCGTGGACGTGCCGAAGACGACGGTGCGGCTGTCGTCGAAATCGTTGATGCCGGCCGCCGCCATCCACATGCGCCAGTTTGGCCATGTCACGCCCTGGCGGGCCCATTCGATATGGGCAAGCGTGTGGTTGAACAGGTCGCGCGGCTCGCGCAGGGGCGGCCCCGATGCCAGGAGGCCCGGGCTGCACACCGGAATGATGATGTTGTCGAACAGGCGATGCGCGCAGAGCCCTGGATATTTGCCGGCGCCGAAGCGGATGCCGACATCGACGTCGTCGAGATCGAAATCGCGCAAGCCGTAGGCGATGTCGAACCTGAGTTCGATGCCCGGCCGCTGTTGGCGGAAATTCTCGACGCGCCGCATCAGCCATTTCGCCGCGAACTGCGCGTCCAGCGTCACCTTCAGGAATTCCGTCCCGCGCGCCATCTTGCGCGCCCGCATCACGGCCCGGCCAAGCATTTCGAGCGTGTCGGTCGCCGCCTCGTACAGCACCGTGCCCGCCTCCGTCAGCCGGATGGTGCGGCTGGTGCGGGTGAAAAGCACGATGCCGAGCTGATCCTCGATTTCCTTGATCTGGTGGCTGACGGCGGCAGGTGTCAGGCCCAGCTCGTCGGCGGCTCGGGTGAAATTGAGGTGCCGGGCCGCCGCCTCCAGCGTCCTGAGCGCCCGCGTTCCCGGCAAGAGCGCTGCCATCAGCGCACGGCCCGATCGAAGTGATCCATGGAGCCCTCAATCCTCAAATAAAACTTGATGATGAGAAAAAAACTACTCGTTTCCCATTTGTTTTTCAATCCGGCATGATTTGCAGCATCAAAACACCATCAAACCGGATTTGATGTCCGGAGAATACGGATCACATCATGTCTCACATCGTTCTCCACCCTGCATATATCGCCCGGCCGAGCTGGCTGTCGGCTGTTCGTGACTGGCTGCGGCAGGCCAGGGTCGCGGTCAATCTTGGCCACCAGAACGTCGAGGACCTGTCCGATCGCCAGTTGCGCGATATCGGCGCCCACCGCAAGGATATCGCCCGCGCCATGGACCGCGAGACCGGCCGGCTGGGCCTTCTCGACATCGGCTGGCAGAGGAACAGGAAGGGATAGGGGAGTAGGGAATAGGGGAGTAGGATTGGTGATGCAGCCTGAACGTGTCTGCTACTGAAGCCTTCCCCTATTCCCCTATCTCACCACCCTCACCACCGTCCGGTCCGACAGCAGCGGCAAAAGCCGCGCCATCGTGCGCGCGGTGACCGCCACGCAACCTTCCGTCGGCGTGAAGCCGGGACGCGCCAGGTGGAAGAAGATGGCGCTGCCGCGCCCGCGACGGCGCGGCGCGATATTCCAGTCGAGCACCAGGCAGGCGTCATAGAGCCTGTCGTCGCGCCGCATGCGTTCATGGCTGGCGCCATAGGGTATCTTGACCGGCCTGTTGTAGTTGCGGTCGTCAGATACCTCGCACCAGCCGAGATCAGGCCCGATCAGCGCCATCCCCAGCCGCGTCCTGCGGCCGGCGGCAAACTGATCCCCGCGAAAATAGCCCGCCAGGATGCGCATCGAAGCGAGCGGCGTGGCGCCGTCACCCTCGCGCTTGCCGGAAGAGATGCCCCCGCGTCCCAGCGCGCACGCAAACACCGTTTTGCCGGCCTGCAACAAGCCCTGGCTTGGGTGGCCGGGCCTCGTCCGCACGGTCAGCACGCGCAGCTGTTTTGCCAAAATTGCGCCGGCTGCATTGCGATCGCGTTTTTTCTTGTATGATCGTGCCACGGAACAAATCACTGTGATCGGCTATTGTGCCGGCAAGCTTCCGCATAAATACGCAGCGGTCAACTGAATTCACTTTTCAAAACAACGGATTGATCCATGACTTCACGCACCATCCTGATCGTCGACGACGATGACGACCTGCGCGGCACACTGGTCGAGCAACTGTCCCTCTACGAGGAATTCGACGTGCTGCAGGAATCGACTGCGGCAAAAGGCGTCACGGCGGCGCGCGGCGGGCTCATCGATCTACTCATCATGGATGTCGGCTTGCCCGACATGGATGGCCGGGAAGCCGTGAAGATCCTGCGCAAGGGCGGCTACAAGGCGCCCATCATCATGCTGACCGGCCACGACACCGATTCGGACACGATTCTGGGTCTCGAGGCCGGCGCCAACGACTATGTGACCAAGCCGTTCCGTTTCGCGGTGCTGCTTGCCCGCATCCGGGCGCAGCTGCGCCAGCACGAGCAGAGCGAGGACGCGACCTTCTCGGTAGGCCCCTACACCTTCAAGCCCAGCCAGAAACTGCTCATCGACCCGCGCGGCGGCAAGGTGCGGCTGACGGAAAAGGAGGCCTCGATCATCAAGTATCTCTATCGCGCCGACCAGAAGGTGGTGACGCGTGACGTGCTGCTGGAGGAAGTGTGGGGATACAATTCCGGCGTCACCACGCACACGCTGGAAACCCATGTCTACCGTCTGCGCCAGAAGATCGAGCGCGATCCTTCCAATGCCGAAATTCTTGTGACAGAAAGCGGCGGCTACAAGCTGGTTCCTTAAACATTTCACTATCCAATGAGCGGTCTGGACGGGGCCGCTTTCGGGTACGATCCTGTTGGAGGGGGATTCAGGGCCGTACCGCAGAGGAGGGATTGGACTGACCGTTCGGGGACACAGCTAGATGGCGCTGGATGACGACATCCGCATCCTGTCCGCCGTGAGGCTTTTCGAAGGCTTCACGCAGGAACAGCTGCGCCTGCTCGCCTTCGGCGCCGAGACCACTCTCGTGCAGGCGGACCACAAGCTTTATCGCGAGGACGACGTGGCCGACTCGGCCTATGTCGTGGTCAGCGGGCGTATCGTGCTCTATCGCGAGCAGAATGGCGAGCGCGTCCCGATCGGCAAAGTCGGCCCCGGCACGATGCTCAGCGAACTGGCGCTGATCGCCGACACCAACCGGCTGACCAGCGCCTCGGCCGAAATCGACTCGGAAGTGATAAGGCTGAGCCGCAAGATGTTCCGGCGCATCCTGGAGGAGTATCCGGAACTGGCGGTGAAACTGCACCAGCGCATCTCCGAGGAATTCCACGAAATGATCCGCCGCATCGAGGAACTGGCCCCGCGGTTTTCGGGGTGAACCCTTTGCCGCGATAGAACTCGAAGCTTGGCGGGACAGCGCCCCCCTCTGTCCTGCCGGACATCTCCCCCACAAGGGGGGAGATCAGCGGCCTTGGCGCTCCGCTCGATCTTGCAACATCAGTGATTGGCGAAAGCTTCGAAACATGCAATCTCCCCCTCGGGGGGATGTCCGGCAGGACAGAGGGGGGCGCGAAGGATCGCGACAGAACGCCTTTTTATCGACGAATCTGTTAATCCAGATCGAACCTGGCAATCACCGGCACATGGTCCGACGGCCGGTCCCAACCGCGCGCCGCCTTCAGGATTTCGTAGCCGGCAAAATCAGGCACCAGGTTTGGCGACGACCAGACATGGTCGAGCCGCCGGCCGCGATTGGACGCCTCCCAATCCTGCGCCCGATAGCTCCACCAAGTGTAGAGCTTCTGTTCCGATGGCACGTTGAGCCGCATCAGGTCGACCCAGCCGCCGGCGAGCCGCATCGCCTCGAAGTTTTCGGTCTCGACCGGCGTGTGGCTGACCACGTTGAGCAGTTGCTTGTGCGACCAGACGTCATGCTCCAGCGGCGCGATGTTGAGGTCGCCGACCAGCACCGAGGCCGACACCTCGCCATGCTCCGCCCGGATGGCGTTCATCTCGGCGACGAAATCGAGCTTGTGCCTGAATTTCCTGTTGATCTCGGGATCCGGCTCGTCGCCGCCTGCGGGCACGTAGAAATTGTGCACCAGGATTGTCTTGCCGCCGGCCCGCACCGTCACCGACAGATGCCGGCTGTCCTCGATATCGCAGAAGCGTCGCCTTTCGACCACCTCGATCGGCCGCCGCGCCACCGTCGCCACGCCATGATAGCCCTTCTGGCCATGGAAGGCGATGTAGGGATAGCCGGCCTTGCGAAAGGCTTTTTCAGGAAAGAGCTCGTCCGGGACCTTGGTTTCCTGCAGGCAGAGCACATCGGGCGCGTACTCATCGAGCAGGCGTTCGATGATCGGCATGCGCAAACGCACGGAGTTGATATTCCAGGTGGCGATGGAAAAGGGCATGCGTCAAGGTCCGGCGACAGATCGCCGAACTACTGCCAGCCACACGCCGGAAAAACAAGCGAAGTGACGAAGACTACCGTGTCTTGGTGTTCAGTTCGCGGTTGGCCGTATAGTCGATGGCGAAGGTGTCGGGCGCGAAACTGACCCCTTCCTTGGTGTTGAAGATCATCACCGTCGTGTCCTTGCCCTGCGCGTCGGTAATCGTCCACTGCCGCAGATCATAGGTTTTCGGGTCGAACATCATGGTGATTCGCGCATTGCCGAAAACCGACTTGTCGGAGAGCTGGATGGTGGTGAGGTCGTCTTCTTCCTTGACACTCTTGACGCGGTCGCCGGAGAGGTCGATCCGGTCGTCGAGCAGCAGCTTCAGCGGCGTCTTCGACAGCGGATAGAGGTCCGACGTGTTCAGCTTCTTGTTGAGGATGACAACCGACCTGCCGTCGGAAATCACCCGGAAATCCGAAGCCCCGTCATAGTTGAAGCGGATCTTGCCCGGCCGTTCCAGGAAGAATTTGCCGCCGGTCTGCTCGCCCTTGGGACCGAACTGGACGAATTCGCCGCTCATCGATTTGACCGCTGAGAAATGGTCGGCGATCTTTTGCGCCGCCGCAGGCACGGCCGCCTGCGCCGAGGCCAGCAGCTCGAATCCGGGCGCCACGTTGAGCGCGGCGGCACCCGCGAACACCAGGCCGAGGCCAAGCAACTGGCGGCGGGTCGGGGCAAGATCGCTGAGTGCTGAAAGATCGTTTTTCATGTCGGTGACTCTCGTCTGATTCCTGATCTGGTCGCTGTCGTGAACCCCCAGTTGGGCTGAAGTTTGGCGAGGCGATGGCTGCTCAGCCGGTTGAACGCGCCAGAAGGTTCAAAGTTGCCGCAACTCCCCATCCGTCAGAATTTGTCGTCTTCGGTCGGCACCAGGATTTCGCGTTTTCCGGCATGGTTGGCCGGGCCGACAATGCCTTCCTTTTCCATCTTCTCGATGATCGAGGCGGCCCTGTTATAGCCGATGCCCAGACGCCGCTGGATGTAGCTGGTCGAGGCCTTGCCATCGCGCAGCACCACTGAGACCGCCTGATCGTAGGGATCGTCGGAATCCTCGAAATTGCCACCGCCTCCGCCACCGGAACCGCCCTTGCCGGACGGCTCGTCGTCGTCCTCGCCGTCATCCTCGGTAATGGCGTCGAGATATTCCGGCACGCCCTGCAGCTTCAGGTGCCCGACGATCTTCTCGACCTCGTCGTCGGAGACGAACGGCCCGTGCACGCGCTGGATGCGGCCGCCGCCGGCCATGTAGAGCATGTCGCCCATGCCGAGCAGCTGCTCGGCGCCCTGCTCGCCCAAAATGGTGCGGCTGTCGATCTTGGACGTCACCTGGAAGGAGATGCGGGTCGGGAAATTGGCCTTGATGGTGCCCGTGATGACGTCGACCGAAGGACGTTGCGTCGCCATGATGACATGGATGCCGGCGGCACGCGCCATCTGCGCCAGGCGCTGGACGGCGCCTTCGATGTCCTTGCCGGCGACCATCATCAGGTCTGCCATTTCGTCGATGATGACGACGATATAGGGCATCGGCTCGAGATCGAGATTCTCGGTCTCGTAGATCGCCTCGCCGGTCTGGCGGTCGAAGCCGGTCTGCACGGTGCGCGAGATCTTTTCGCCCTTCTTCTCGGCCTGTTGCACGCGCGCGTTGAAACCGTCGATGTTGCGCACGCCGACCTTGGACATCTTGCGGTAGCGGTCCTCCATCTCGCGCACGGTCCATTTCAGCGCCACCACCGCCTTCTTCGGGTCGGTCACGACCGGCGTCAAAAGATGCGGAATGCCGTCATAGACGGAAAGTTCGAGCATTTTCGGGTCGATCATGATCAGCCGGCATTCCTGCGGCGTCAGCCGGTAGAGCAGCGACAGGATCATGGTGTTGATGGCGACCGACTTGCCCGAACCGGTGGTGCCGGCGACCAGCACGTGCGGCATCTTGGCGATGTCGACGATGACGGCCTCGCCATTGATGGTCTTGCCCAGCGCCAGCGCCAGCTTGGCCTTGGTCGTCTCGAAATCGCGGCTGGCCATGATCTCTCTGAGATAAACCGTCTCGCGCTTGGCATTGGGCAGTTCGATGCCGATGGCGTTGCGGCCGGGTACGACGGCGACGCGGCAGGCAATCGCGCTCATCGAGCGCGCGATGTCGTCGGACAGGCCGATGACGCGCGACGACTTGATGCCCGGCGCGGGTTCGAGCTCGTAAAGGGTGACGACCGGACCCGGGCGAACGGCAATGATCTCGCCCTTGACCCCGAAATCCTCCAGCACGCCTTCGAGCAGGCGCGCGTTCTGTTCCAGCGCATCCTTCGAGAGACTTGGGTCGCGCGCGACGTTCTTCGGTTCGGACAGGAAATGCAGTGACGGCATTTCGAACGTGTCCGAGCCGATCAGCGAGGTCTGCGCCTCGCGCTGGACGCGGGCGCCCGGCACGGGTCGCGCCGCCGGCGCCTCGACCCGGGTGGCGGCATCGGAACGGAACTGCTGGACCTTGGCCGCGGGGGCACGCCGCTGCGCGACCGGCACGTCGTCGAAATCCATGTCGTCGTCGTCGCGGCCGAAGACATCGTCGTCGGCCGGATCGACGGAAACGCCGCGGTCGTTGACCATGGCGGCGAAGAATTCCGGTTCGACACGGGCGCGGCCGTCCTGGCTCATGCGGGATTCGGCGAACTCGGCCGACTCGACCCGTTCGGCGGCACGCCGCCAGGCGCTGGCGCGCGGCTCCATCTCCGGTTCGAACTCGTCGCGCTCCTGCCTGCGGCGCACCGCGCGGCGATGCATCCAGGCGCGGAACGAAAGCCACCAATGTGTAATTGCGCCGAGCGCCAGCATGCCCTCGTCGCCCTCGTCCTCGTCATTGTCGAACAGGAGCTCGTTCTCGCGCGGGTCCGCGGCGGCCGGTTCTTCCATCACGGCGAAGCCGTTCTTGCGTCCGATCAGAGCCGCGCCATAGGCGAACAGCCAGAGCGCGGGTGCCGCCAGCAATATGGCGAGCACGCTGGCAATCAGCCCGGTCGGATAGCCGCCGATGAGGACGCCGGGAATCTTGAGCACCATGTCGCCGAAGACGCCGCCGAGTCCGGTGGGCAGCGGCCAGGTCTTGGGCGGAACGATGCAGCCCGCGATCGCGGCTGCGAGCAGCGCGAAACCGAACCAGAACAGCCCGCGCTTGGGCAGCCTGTCGACGCCCCGCGCCGAAAACAGGAGATAGCCCCAGATGACGGCCGGAACCAGCGCGGCGACCGCGGCAAGGCCGAAGAACTGCATGGCGAGGTCGGAGAAGACCGCGCCGGCATAACCCATGGCGTTGGTGACGATGTTGGCGGTGGCGTGCGAGAAGCTTGGGTCGGCGACGTTCCAGGTCGCGAGGCTTGCGACGGCGAAGGCGGTGAACGCTAACAGGCCGGCGCCGACCAGACGGCCGACTTGGCGCCGCGCGAATGCCTGGATGCCGTGCCCCGTATCGGTCAGCGCGAGCGGTGCTGAAGCCCCTGAACGCATGCTCTTCCCCGTAAGTGATTGCCTGGCCCGAGCGCATGACGCACTCCGGCAGATTCGGATGCCAGACTAGGCGTGGGAAGGTTAAGGGCGCATTAACTATAAGGCTGCCGGCGACCGTCCTTTTGACGTCGAGACCTGCCAGTGCTCGCACCACATAAAAATGGCGGGCGCCCAGGCCCGCCATCCATTCGTTGGGTCAGGCAGCGTGTTACTTGGCGGCGCCGCCGAGCATCTTCACATTGGCGCAGAACTCGGCGTGCGGCTTGCTCATCGCCGCGTCCTGGCATTCCTTCATCATCGCGTCCTGCTTCTCCTTCGGCATGGCCATAAAGGCAGCCTTGAATTCCGCCATCGGCTTCATGGTTTTCATGCTGGAATCGGTGAAGAACGGCGCCATGTTGTCCGGCTCGTCCAATGCGCCGGCAAATGCAAAGCCGCTGACCATGGAAAGCGCGAGTGCCCCGAGGCAGATATTCTTGAGGTTCATGTGAAAATTCCTTCCCTGTGTTCAAAAACGCGAGCGTCAGACCGACGGTCGCCTCCACAGTTCGGAGACAGGGCGGTCGATGTTTCCTCGAGAATTTTTTTCACGCGAACGTGATTGCGCGAAGTTGATCTTCACCAGAACGAATTTCCAAAAAAAGAGGCCCGGAGCGATCCGGGCCTCAAGGCGTGAGGCCCTTTGGAGGACGTCACGACGGGATGCTTTTCAAAGCAATTCCAGGAAAAGTGCTTTGGCGGCTTTTCGTCCGGAATTGCGCAAGAACAAAGAAATCAAGCAATTCCAGGAAAGTGCCTTGGCGGTTTTCTGTCCGGAATTGCGTGGGAGATATGGGACCGGCGGGAGGAGGGTTCCGCCGGTCCCTTGGCAAGGATGCCTTACGGCACCACTTCGCCATGCTGAGAGATGTCGAGGCCTTCGACCTCTTCCTGGGTCGACGGACGCAGGCCGACCAGCGCCTTGACGACATAGAGGATGACGAAGGTGGCAACCGCCGTCCAAACAATGGTGACGGCGACACCGTAGATCTGCTTGCCGAGCGAAGCGCCCGACGAGAGGCTGTTGATCGCCGGGTCGGCAAGCACGCCGGTCAGCAGGGCGCCGACCACACCGCCGACGCCATGCACGCCGAAGGCATCGAGCGAGTCGTCATAGCCGAACATGTGCTTCACCTTGACCGCCGAGAGGTAACAGACGACGCCGGCGACGATGCCGACGATGAAGGCTCCGGTCGGGTTGACGAAACCGGAAGCCGGTGTCACCGCGACGAGGCCGGCGACGGCGCCCGAGATGATGCCGAGTACGGAAGGCTTCTTGGCGATGATCCATTCGGCGAACATCCAGGCCAGTGCCGCGGCGGCTGTGGCAACCTGGGTGTTGAGCATGGCGGCACCGGCAAGGCCGTCGGCCGCCAGTTCCGAACCGGCGTTGAAGCCGAACCAGCCGACCCACAGCAGCGATGCGCCGATGACCGAATAGACAAGGTTGTGTGGCGCCATGTTGGTGGTGCCGTAGCCTTCGCGCTTGCCAAGCACCAGCGCGCAGACGAGGCCCGCGACACCGGCATTGATGTGGACGACCGTGCCGCCGGCGAAGTCGAGAACGCCGGCCGTACCGAGGAAGCCGCCACCCCAGACCCAATGCGCGATCGGCACGTAGACGATCAGCAGCCACAGCGCCATGAAGATCAGCAGTGCCGAGAACTTGAAGCGTTCGGCGAAGGCGCCTGCAATCAGCGCCGGTGTAATGATGGCGAAGGTCATCTGGAACATCGAGAAGACGAATTCAGGGATGTTTGCCACACCCGGCAACCACAGGCTGGCGGTGGTGATGCCGTGGTGGAAGAATTTCGAGGCGCCGCCGAGATAGGCATTCATGCCACCGCCGTCGGAAAAGGCCAGCGAATAGCCGAACATGAACCACAGCACCGTCACCAGGCAGGTGATGGCGAAGCTCTGCATGATGGTGGCGAGCACGTTCTTCTTGCGCACCATGCCGCCGTAGAACAGCGCCAGGCCCGGGATGGTCATCATCAGCACCAGCGCCGTCGAGGTCAGCATCCAGGCGGTGTTGCCGGTGTCGAGCACCGGGGCCGGAGTGGCAGCCGGCGCGGCAGCCGCGGCAGCGGGTGCGGCTTCCTGCGCGAAGGCGGCGACGCTGCCCAATGCTGCGAGAGCGAGCGAGCCCAGAAGGGCCGCCCTTCCCGTCGTCTTCAAGGTGGAAGGAATATTCATTGAACTCTCCATTGGAATACGTGTTCGCCGCTCAGAGCGCGTCGGTGTCTGTTTCGCCGGTACGGATGCGCACCGCCTGGTCGATGCCGAAGACGAAGATCTTGCCGTCGCCGATCTGGCCGGTCTTGGCTGCGGCGGTGATGGCTTCGACGGCCTTGTCGACCATGTCCGCCGCGACCGCGACTTCGATCTTGATCTTCGGCAGGAAGGAGACCGCGTATTCCGCCCCGCGATAGATTTCCGTATGTCCCTTCTGACGCCCGTAGCCTTTGACTTCGGTGACGGTCAGGCCCTGGATGCCGACGGCGGTGAGCGCCTCGCGCACCTCGTCCAGCTTGAACGGCTTGATGATTGCCATCACGATTTTCATAAGGTTTCACCCTTTGCTGTTGCGGTCCCCCGCGTTTGCACACCTTCACCGATCCCAAAGAGCCCGGAGAGTGCCCCCAAGGATTCAAGCTCCGTGCCAAGTGTCGAAGCAGGGTGTTAACCTATTGTAAACAAAGGGAATGAAGCGACCAGCGCCGACAGGTGCCTGCGTCTGCGCCGCACCATGTGCTCAAAAAATAGGCATTTTTGCGAAATTGCCTACTTTGCCGGCTTTGAGCATGACCACAAAATATGGAACCGGCTTTCGGAAAGAATCTTGCTCAAACAAGACTCGCGATGCTCAACGCTTGAGCCGGATGAGGCCTTCCTGTGCCATCGAGGCGATCAGCGTGCCGTCACGGGCATAGAGCGTGCCACGGCTGAAACCGCGCGATCCCGAACTCGAGGGACTGTCCTGCGCATAGAGCAGCCAGCCGTCGAGCGGATGCGGCCGGTGGAACCACATCGAATGGTCGAGGCTGGCGGCCTGGATGTCTGGATCGAACAGGCCGCGCCCATGCGCGAAGGTCGAGGTGTCGAGCAGCGTCATGTCGGAGAGATAGGCGAGCAGCACCGACTGCAGCGCGCGATCGTCGGGAACGGGGCCGGCAAGGCGGATCCAGACATTCTGCCGGGGCGGCAGCTTGTCGCGGCTCTCATAGTGCTGGAGATTGACGGGCCGCAGTTCCAGCGGCCGTTCGCGGGCCCAGAAGCGGCGCACCGCCTCCGGCACCCGGTCGGCCGTTTCGAGCAGCTCGCGCTGCGTCTTCAGCCCTTCCGGCGGCGGCACGTCGTCGGGGAGCGCGAACTGGTGCTCGAGCCCCTTCTCGTCGACCTGGAACGAAGCCTCCAGCGAAAAGATCGCCTGTCCGTGCTGGATCGCCAGCACGCGCCGCGTGGTGAAGGAGCCGCCGTCTCGGATGCGGTCGACCTCGTAGATGATCGGCACCTTGATGTCGCCCGGGCGCATGAAATAGCCGTGCAGCGAATGCACGAAACGGTCCGGCTCCACCGTTCGCTGCGCAGCCACCAGCGCCTGGGCGATGGTCTGGCCGCCGAACACGCGCTGCCACTCCACCTGGGGGCTGCGACCACGATACAGATTGTGTTCCAGCCTCTCGAGGTCGAGAATGCGCAGAAGCTCGTCGATCGCCGCCGTCATGTTTTGTGACCCCGCCGCAAAATTGCTATGGCGGTTTCCGACAGGAAGAACGAGCCGTCAAGGGCGCAGGCCCCGGTGGGCGCGCAAGGAGCCAAGACAATGGAACGCAAGGCGGACGCCAAGACCAGAGCCGGGCTCGATGTCCTCGTCGCCGGCGCCGGCTATGTCGGGCTGGCCGCCGCGGTCTCGCTGAAGCAGGCCCGCCCGGGCCTCACCGTGGCGCTGGTCGACGCGGCGCCCGCCGGTTCCTGGCAAAGGGATGGCCGCGCCTCGGCCATCGCCGCGGCCGCCTGCCGCATGCTCGACCAGCTCGGCGTCTGGGCCGAGATCGCGCCGCGGGCGCAGGCGATCACCGAGATGATCATCACCGATTCACGCAGCGCCGATCCGGTGCGCCCGGTCTTCCTGACCTTCGGCGGCGAAGTGGCGCCGGGCGAACCCTTCGCGCATATGGTCGCCAACAGGGCGTTGAACGGCGCCCTGCGGTCCAAGGCCGAAAAGCTCGGCATCGACATCATCGAAGGGGTGGCGGTGCAAGGTTTTGAGACCAATGGCGCCGGCATCACGGTGCATCTTGCCGACGGCGCCACGTTGACGGCGCGGCTGCTGGTTGCCGCCGACGGTGTCAATTCGAAACTGCGCGACATGGCCGGCATCAAGACGGTCAAATGGGAATACGGCCAGTCCGGCATCGTCTGCACCGTGACGCATGAACGCCCGCACAATGGCCGCGCCGAAGAACATTTCCTTCCCCCCGGCCCCTTCGCCACGCTGCCGCTGAAACCCGACGAGGACGGCACAAACCGCTCGTCGATCGTCTGGGTCGAACGGGCGGAAGATGCGAAAACGCTCGTGGAAGGCGACGATCTCGTCTTCGAACATGAACTCGAACAGCGTTTTGGCCTGAAGCTCGGCGAGATTCGCGTTGCCGACAAGCCGCGCGCCTGGCCGCTCGGCCTGACCATCGCGCGCGCCTTCGTCGCACCGCGCATCGCGCTTGCCGGCGATGCCGCCCATGGCATCCATCCGATCGCCGGCCAGGGCCTCAATCTCGGCTTCAAGGATGTGGCCGCACTTGCCGAGGTGATCGTCGAGGCCGACCGGCTCGGCCAGGACATCGGCGCGCTCGACGTGCTGGAGCGCTACCAGCAATGGCGCCGTTTCGACACGGTGCAGATGGGCATCACGACCGATGTGCTGAACCGGCTGTTTTCCAACGACATCACCCCGCTGCGCACCGTCCGCGACATCGGCCTCGGCCTCGTCGAACGCATGCCACGGCTGAAGGAGTTCTTCATCCGCCAGGCGTCGGGGCTTTCGGCCGGCACGCCGCGACTGCTGAAGGGCGAGGCGATCTGATCGCCCTTCGCGGATTAGTTGACCTCGAAGCCGAGCTTCTGGCGCAGTCGTAGCATGCGCTGATCCGCAATCTTCAGGCGCTGCTCTCCGCTCTGGGCCACCCGGTTCAGCATCTGCAGCAGATCGTCCCGTTCGTTCGGGTCGAGACGTTCGCGCAAGAAGGGCGCCAACTTGTCGATGACGATGGTGGTGTCATCTATCTGCGAGGCAGCCCACTTGGCATAGACAACCGCCTCGTCGGTCTTCTTCTGGCCGTCCGCGATCTGCGAAATCACCTCCCGAATGACGGCCTCACGCCGCGGCAGAACCGGGCCACCTTCCGAAACCATCGCGGTGATCAGCGTCGCGGCGGCCACCACCGGATCGTCGATCGCGGTCAGCGGCGACAGTGCGGCCTGCTTGCGCAGCTTCTTGCGCCTGATGTTGCCTTGCACGCGCCCGACGACGTCGGCGACCTCGCGCGCGGCGTCGTTCATGGCCTTCATCCGATACCACCACAACGCCGCCGCTCCGAGCACGCCAAGAACAGCAATCAGGAAAGGCATGTCCAGATCCCCCAAAGTCCTGGGCGACGATAGGAGAACTCGTGGCTCGCTTCAACACGCAAGAGTTGAGGCCGGGAAAAGGGGACGCTCACTCGACCGCCCTCGGTTTCCAAGAGACCGCAACGCATGACAGGGAATTATGACCCCGGCACTTTGTAGATCGCGCGCACCTCGATGGAACCGATTTCGGCCAGCGGAATCTCGCCGGCGATGTCCAGCGCCTCGTCGAGATCCTTCGCTTCGATCATGACGAAACCGAGCAACTGCTCCTTGGTTTCGGCGAACGGGCCGTCGGTGACAAGTCTCTTGCCCTTGCGCCGACGCACGCTCTTGGCTGTCTTTACCGATTGCAGCGCCTGCGCGATGATCAGCTTGCCTTGCTGATCCAATGACCTGTCATAGGCCAGCGAATCCGCGTCGAGCTTGGCGGCACCCTCGGAGGTCAGCGCGTAAAGATCTTTTTCCTCACCATAGACCAGGCAGACATATTTCATTTCAAGCTCCCTTCCTGTGACAAACCATAGGATGCGGCGACAACCGTGTCAGCCTTGCCCGCGACCGCCGCCGCATGGTCGAGAAGGCATGCCGCGACCGCGATGATGGCAACCGCCGCCAGCAATCTGCCGAAGCCGGACGCCGGCGGGTCCAGCCAGAAGTCTTCCTGTCGCTCCAGCCTACGGCCCGGCCTCTTCCACAGCACGAAAAACAGATTGTCCATGTGAACCTCCATCCGACCACAAAACCCGTGGCCGCCCGCAGGACGGCCGGACCGGATGGAAGCCGACATTTTTGCACGCTTGTTTTTTCCCGGAAGAAAGAGGCCGTCATCGTGCGGTGGTCCAAACAGCGCAGTGGTCTTCGCGCCCGCCCGCGCTATAGTTGGCCTGAGGCTGGCTCACCCAGGACAAGTTCACGACAACCCAGGAGGACTCCATGGACCGCACCGCAAACGCCGTCTGGAAAGGCAATTTGAAAGAGGGCAAGGGCACGCTCGACACGCAGAGCGGAACCCTGAAGGGTACGCCCTATTCGTTCAAGGCGCGCTTCGAGGACGAAAGCGGCAAATCCGGAACCAATCCGGAAGAACTGATCGCCGCCGCCCATGCCGGCTGCTACGCCATGCAGCTCTCGCATTTCCTGGCCGAGAACGGCACGCCGGCGGAAAAACTCGACGCCAAGGCCGTTGTGACGCTGGTTCCCGGCACCGGCATCACCGGCAGCGCGATCACGCTGGTCGGCAAGGTGCCCGGCATCGATGCGGCGAAATTCAAGGAATTGGCCGAAAAGGCCAAGGCCGAATGCCCGGTCTCCCAGGCGCTCGGCGCCATCAAGGTTTCGCTCGACGCCAGGCTTGGCTGATGAGCTTGGCCTGAAATGCCAGACACTGACCCCAGAGCCGACGTTTGGCATTGGCGAAAGCGGTCGTGGCATCCAATCTCTCCCCTAGTGGGGAAGATGTCCGGCAGGACAGAGGGGGGCGCTGGCCCGCCGACGTCCCAGATTGGCGGCCTCAACCGCCCAGCGCATCAAGCCGGGCGCGTAGGGCCGCAACTTCCTGTTCCAGCGCGTCCAACCGCGCTTCCAGGTCGGAGGCAGGCATAGCCGGCGCACTCCGTTGCGCCGATAGAGCTGCAACGTCCACAGGTCCAGAAAGCAGATGCACATAGCGGTCTTCGCGCTGGCCTGGCCCGCGCGGGATTTCCTGGACCAGCGGCGGCCGGCGACCGATCAGCATGTCGAGTTCTGCGCGCAGGTCTTCGATCGACGCAAACCGCGCCATGCGCTCAGCGCGCGCCAGCAGCTCATGCGCCGTCTGCGGTCCGCGCAACAGGAGCAGGCCGAGCAACGCGGTCTGCGGCGTGGTCAGCGAGAAGCGCTGCGCCATCTGATGCTCGTAGCGCTCCACCCGCGAGCCGAACATCTGCCGCACGAGGCCCTTCTGCTCGAGCAGCTTCAGGGCCCGGTGCACCTCCGTTTGCTCCAGCGCCATGACAGGCTCGCGCGCCGTCTTCTGGTTGGCCGCGGCAAGTGCCGCGTTGAGCGTCAGCGGATAGACGTCCGGCGTCAGCTCCTTCTTCTCGATCAGGCAACCGAGCACCCGCGCTTCGACGGGAGAGAGGATGGGAAGGTCATCGCTCATTGAAGTTCAGCCTCCCGGCGGTAAAAATCGATTGCAAGTGCCTGTGTGCGCGCCTGGCGGGCTTCGTCCCTGACCATGGCGGCAAGGTTCATGTGATGGTGACCATAGCGCGCTTCGAGATAGCGTGCGATTGCGATTGGGATGGGACCGGACCCCATCTCCCGCGTCTGGCTTTTTCGCTCGATCAGGCGACGGATTTCCTCGCTCACAGGAGCCGGCATGTCCGTCTCGCCGAGGCATTCGCCAAGATTCATCGGCGGCAGGCTGGCGAAGCGGCGCTGTTCCATCCAGTCGAGAGCCACCAGCGGGCGGACCAGATAGAACAGCTTCTTCAGCTTCACTTCGCCGGAAAAACTGCCGATCTTGGCGACGTGCGAGCGCGCCAGGCCGAGATAGTGGTGCGATACCTTTCCCGGATCGACGATCTCGGCCAGCAGGTCGAGAAGGCGCGCGCGAAATCCCGCGACTTCTTCATAGACGATAGCCGACTTCGTCCATTCGACGATGACCGCATTGCCGCCGAGCGCCAGAAGCAAGGCCTTGCGCAGATCCCAGCCACCGGCATCGATCTCGCCTTCAATCGGGAATTCGATCACGTCGCGCGGCTGCTGCAGGACCAGATGATCCGAGATCGGCCTGATATAGACAAAACGGCAATCATAGTCGCTGTCGGGCGAAGGAAACCCCCAGGCGCGACTGCCACTTTCGATGGCGAACAGGATTCTTACACCTTGCGCTCGCACCAGATCGAGTCGTGCCCGAATTGCTGCGACGGCGTCCAGGGAGAAATCAGCGGGTAACGTCGGCTTCAGACCGTTCTCCACCATCATCTTCTTGATCTCGGCAGCCGTGTCGCCGAAGGCGCACAGAAGAGAAAAACGATCCCCGTCAGACGCGCCGCTCCACCATCATCTTCTTGATCTCGGCGATCGCCTTCGCGGGGTTCAGCCCCTTGGGACAGGTCTGCGCGCAGTTCATGATGGTGTGGCAGCGATAGAGCCGGAACGGGTCTTCCAGATTGTCGAGGCGTTCTCCCTTGGCCTCGTCGCGGCTGTCGATCAGCCAGCGATAGGCCTGCAGCAGCGTCGCCGGGCCGAGATAGCGGTCGCCGTTCCACCAGTAGCTCGGGCACGAGGTCGAGCAGCAGGCGCACAGGATGCATTCGTAGAGCCCGTCGAGCTTCTCGCGGTCCTCGTGGCTCTGCAGCCATTCCTTGGCCGGCGTTGGCGACACCGTCTTCAGCCATGGCTCGATCGAGGCATGCTGGGCGTAGAAATTGGTGAGGTCGGGCACTAGGTCCTTGATCACGGGCATATGCGGCAGCGGATAGACCTTGATCGCCCCTGAAACGTCGTCGCAGCCCTTGGTGCAGGCGAGCGTGTTCGAGCCGTCGATGTTCATGGCGCAGGAGCCGCAAATGCCTTCGCGGCAGGAGCGGCGCAAGGTCAGCGTCGGGTCGATCTTGTTCTTGATCCAGAGCAGCGCGTCGAGCACCATCGGCCCACAATCGTCCATGTCGACGAAATAGGTGTCCATGCGCGGGTTCTCGTCATCGTCCGGCGACCAGCGATAGATGCGATATTCGCGCAGATTGGTGGCACCCTCCGGCTTCGGCCAGGTCTTGCCCTGCTGGATCTTCGAGTTCTTGGGGAGGGTGAGTTCGACCATTACCTCAGGTCCTTTCGGATGACGAGCTTCAGCCCGGACCAGATTTCATTCACGGCGGCGACCTTGACGTCGACAAGGTCGAGCTTGAGCGCCTCAGCGCGGACAATGCCCTCGGTGACGTCGGTGGGCACTTTCGACGCCTTCTTCGGCCAGGAGACCCAGACCATGCCGTCGCGCTTGATCGCCGTCTCGAGTGCGCCAAGGCGATCCTCGATCTCGGCGCGCTGCCGGGTGAAGGCGTGAACGGCGTCGTATTTCAGGGTTGCGCCCGAAATGCCGGACCATTCGGCCAACCGGTCGACCTCGACAAAATCAACGGCTTCGGTGAGGCTCTCGAGTTCCCTTGGCAGCGCGATGAAGGCGGCGATCATACCGTCCTTCAGGCCGAGCTTGGCCGGGAGGGGCGTATCGGAATATCCCGCCGCCGTCGCCATCGTCAGTACACCCTGGCCTTCGGCGCGATCTTTGCGAGACTGATGCCGCCGTCCTTTTCGGGCACCAGTGGCTCGGTGTGCACCGGCCGGTAGGTCAGCGTCACCGCGCCGTCCTCGCCGAGATGGGCGAGCGTGTGCTTGCGCCAGTTGGCGTCGTCGCGGGCGGAAAAATCTTCCCGCGCATGCGCGCCACGGCTCTCCTTGCGTGCCTCGGCGCCATGGACGGTGGTGATGGCGTTGGCCATCAGGTTCTCCAGCTCCAGCGTCTCGACCAGGTCCGAGTTCCAGATCATCGAGCGGTCGAACACCTTTATGTCCTTGAGCTCGGTCCAGATTTCCGAAATGCGCTTGCAGCCGTTTTCGAGCGATTCCTGCGTACGGAACACCGCCGCGTCCTCCTGCATCGCCTTCTGCATCTTTTCGCGCAGAACCGCCGTCGGCGTCGAACCGTTGGCGTGGCGCAGCCGGTCGAAGCGATCCATGATCTTGTCGACCGAAGCCTGGTTGGGCGACGGGATCGCCGCCTTGCGATCGATGACCTGGCCGGCGCGGATCGCCGCGGCGCGGCCGAACACCACCAGATCGATCAGCGAGTTCGAACCCAGCCGATTGGCGCCGTGCACGGAAGCGCAGCCCGCCTCGCCGACCGCCATCAGGCCGGGCGAGACCCGGTCGGGATTATCGGCTGTCGGGTTGAGCACCTCGCCCCAGTAATTGGTCGGCACGCCGCCCATATTGTAGTGCACCGTCGGCAGCACCGGAATCGGCTCCTTGGTCAGATCGACGCCGGCGAAGATTTTTGCCGACTCCGAAATGCCCGGAAGCCTTTCGTGCAAGACCGCCGGATCGAGATGATCGAGGTGCAGGAAGATGTGGTCCTTGTTCTTGCCGACGCCGCGGCCCTCGCGGATCTCCAGGGTCATGCAGCGCGAGACCACGTCGCGCGACGCGAGGTCCTTGGCCGACGGTGCGTAGCGCTCCATGAAGCGTTCGCCCTCGGAGTTGACGAGATAGCCACCCTCGCCGCGCGCGCCCTCGGTGATCAGACAGCCGGCACCGTAAATGCCGGTCGGATGGAACTGCACGAACTCCATGTCCTGGAGCGGAAGCCCGGCCCGTGCGGCCATGCCGCCGCCGTCGCCGGTGCAGGTGTGCGCCGAGGTGGCGGAGAAATAGGCGCGACCATAACCGCCGGTCGCCAGCACCACCATCTTGGCCGAGAAGCGGTGTATGGTGCCGTCATCGAGATTCCACGCCACGACGCCGGTACAGGTGCCGTCCGGCTCCATGATCAGGTCGAGCGCGAAATACTCGATGAAGAACTGCGCGTTGTTCTTCAGCGACTGGCCGTAGAGCGTGTGCAGGATGGCGTGGCCGGTGCGGTCGGCCGCGGCGCAGGTGCGCTGCACGGGGGGGCCGTCGCCATAGTTCATCATGTGGCCGCCGAACGGCCGCTGGTAGATCTTGCCCTCTTCGGTGCGCGAGAACGGCACGCCGTAATGTTCGAGTTCGTAAACCGCCGCCGGCGCCTCGCGCACCATGTATTCCATGGCATCGACATCGCCCAGCCAGTCCGATCCCTTGACGGTGTCGTACATGTGCCACTGCCAGGAATCCGGACCCATATTGGAGAGCGAGGCGGCGATGCCGCCTTGCGCGGCGACCGTATGCGAGCGCGTCGGGAACACTTTGGTGATGCAGGCGGTGCGCAGCCCCTGTTCGGCCATGCCGAGAGTGGCGCGCAGGCCAGCGCCCCCGGCGCCGACGATGACCACGTCGAATTTGTGGTCGACAAAGGTGTAGCCTGCCGCATTGGCTGATTTCGTGTCCTGGGCCAAGACTTCAGCCTCCGAATGCCAGTTTCAGCAGGGCGAAGAGCGAAGCGACGCCGACCGCTATGGTGAAGAATGTGTTGAGGGCGATCAGCGCAAGCTTCATGCCTTCGCCATGCACATAGTCCTCGATGATCACCTGCATGCCGATCCGCATATGATAGAGCGGCGAGATGAGCACCAGGGCCATGACCAGTGCCACGAACGGGTTGGCGAGCGCCGCCCGCACCTGCGCATAGCCGGCGCCGTTGAGCGCGATCAGGAAGCCGGTGAAAAACAGGATCAGCGGGATGTTGGCGATCGCCGTCAACCGCTGGCGCCAGAAATGCCCGGTGCCTTCGCGGGCTGAGCCCAGGCCGCGCACCTTGGCCAGCGGGGTACGCATGTCGGTGTTTTTCGCACTCATCACAAAGCTCCCCGCGCCATGTAGCCGGCGATCCAGATCAAGAGCGTGAGCAGGACCGAGCCGGCAAGCGTCGCCCAGGCGATCCTCGAGGCCGTGTGTTTTTCAAGGCCGGCGCCGGTATCCCAGATCAGATGGCGGACACCACCCAGCATGTGATGCATCAGCGCCCAGGTGTAGCCGAACAGGATGAGTCGGCCGAGCCACGTGCCGAAAGCCCAGTTCACCCAGTCGAAAGCCGGCTGCGAGGATGCCGCCGCCATCAGCCAGACGAGGACCAGCAGCGTGCCGAAATAGAGCGCGCCCCCGGTGATGCGATGGATGATCGACATCGTCATGGTGATCGGCGGCCGGTAGACCGTCAGGTGCGGCGAAAGCGGCCGTTCGCGTCTGGCATGGGTGGCTGGTGATTTGCTCATGGCTGCCCCAGTTCGGCGTCTCCCGCCTCAGGTGGAAATGCGGCATTGCCGCTTCCGGTTGCGACTTCGGACAGCCGGTTTCTAATGCTCTTTTTGCACCGCGTCAAAGCCAGAAAACCGTTTCGAAAACGTAATTTAGTCTGACTAAAGGGCCGGATGCGGGTTCAATCGATTAGGGGCTGAACACCCGAAGCCGGCTCGATATCGCTGCGGTGCAGCATGTCTGGCCCAGGGTGTGGCCGAGTCGAGATTTGCGTCACCGCGTGCAGGTCTGCGGCGTCGACCCCCTCTTCATCACCAGCGCTTCGCGTCCGTCGATCACGATTGCGTCATGCGTGACCGCCTGGTAGCGGCTGCTCTGGTTGGCCGGCGACGCCGCGAACTCCTCGGTGGCGCCTTCCTGCCCGACCACCCGCAGCGACGCGCCGAGATTTTGGATGGTGATCATGCCGCCATTGCCACATCTATAGGTGGCCATGCCCGTGGTGAGGCGTGGCGCGGTGAGATCCGTGGTGATCTTGGTCGCCGGTGGCGCGGGCTGTTGCTGGGCGGGAGCGGCAGGCGCCACCACGGGCGTAACCGTGCTCGCGGCCTTGGGCGCGCCGTCTTCCGGTACACAGGCACCAGCCGCGAGAAGCAGCGGAATAACGAACGACACCCGAACCGTTCGGCCAAACATCATGTGCTGCGCCCCCCATGCCGCAGGCACGCTAGCCACGCGGCACGCCAAGATCAAGTTCACCCCGACCGGCCATGTCGACCGGTTGGGGACATTGGCGGCGAACCACAAAATTAACCATGTTCATTAAGAAACGGCCATCGAGCCGCCTCTCCCCTTAACAAAGGTTAAGAAAGGGTTAATTTCCGATTCGGATCGGATCGGGCGCGATCTCTCTCGCGCCGACGAAGGGAGAGCGACATGCGTTCCAACTCAGTGCGGGCCAGATCAGTGCGGGCCAAACTAGTCCGGGCAAGCCTCGCGGTCACGCTGGCAGCACTTGCCGTTGCGGTGGCCGCGCCGGCCGAGGCCGGCTTGCGCCATCACGACCGCGTTTACGCCGATTCGTTCGGCAATCTCGTCATCGACAGCGCCGCCGGCTACAAACGCATCATCGTCGGCGAAGGCAAGCTGGCCAGGCAACTGTCCGAGTACACCAGCGCCGGCCAGCCCAAGGTGATCTACCAGAACGAATCCGACGACATATCGGGCGACGGCGACTGCTATCGCCCGCCTGTGTTCGTCAAGGGCCGCTCCTATATGTACGGCCTTTCCGACGGCGAGATGCCGGAGCTCAGCCCCTGCCGTTGATTCGGGCCTGGCTGATTTTTACCAGGGCCAGCCCATCGGCTGGCCCGGTGGAGATACGTACGCAGTCGCGCCCGGCATTCTTTGCCAGGTAGAGCGCTTCATCCGCACGCCGCATCAGGTCGGGGAAACCCTCGCCCATCTGAAGCTCGGCAATGCCGAAGCTCGACGTGCAGCGGCTATCGGCCGGCAACCCGTTGATGGGCAACGCGCCGAATGCGTGGCGGGTACCTTCCGCGAACAGCCGGGCGGCTGCAAGATTGGCGCCTGTCAGGATAATGGCGAACTCCTCGCCACCGATGCGGCCAACCATGTGATCGCCTTCCGCCGCCTCTCGCAGCAGGCCGGCGAAGGCCTCGATCACCCGGTCGCCCGACGCATGGCCGAAGCTGTCGTTCACCGTCTTGAAATGATCGAGATCGGCAATGACCATTGCCACCGGCACGCCCAGGCGCGTGGCGTCCTGCACGGCCAGCTCCGCGTGACGTGTGAAGCCGCCACGGTTGAGGAGGCCCGACAGCGTGTCCACCTCCGACTTCGAGATTACTTCAGCAAGCACGTCGCGGACCAGGATGGCCAGAATGAGCAGCGCCAGCGCCAGCCCGAAGACAGTGCCGAGCGACTGCGACACCAATGCGTAGCTGCTTTGCAGATAGGCCTGCGGATTGGCGCCCCAACCGCCGAGCGCATGCGCGATAAATGGTTTGGAGGCAAACTGCAGGCCGCTGGCCGCAAGCACCGCCATCAGGATCAGATCGAGCCGGCCACGGCTTTGCCTCGACGACCAGACGATGCCAAGGCCGACGAACTGCATCGCGGCGTAGGGAAGCTGGTAGGCCATCATGCGGGTGAGCGACTGGCGCGGGAGATCCTGCACGAAATAGACCGTGATGGTGGCGGCGGCCAGGAAGAACAGCATCGGCGTCCATGGCGGCGCAACGCCATATTTTTGGGCAAGCCCGCCATTGAAGGCAATGGTGGCGCCAAGGAAAACGGCGAAGGCGGCAACCACCGCAAGCCGCGCGTCGCTGAAGGCGGGAATGCTGAATTCGATGGCAAAGTAAGCCATGCCCAGGAGATAGCCTGATGCCAGCCAGCGGGCCGGCGCGCGGCCGGCATCGTGGAACGAGACCGCCATGAAGCATGCCGCCAGCAGGCCGGCGACCGACAGGTTGATCAACAGGATGAAGTTGGCGCCACTCATGGATACTCAAACCCCGCCGGCAGCTAAACATCGACGGGCGAAAAAGACGTTAACGCCAGGCGCGAACGCGGCGATCAGCTGGCCCTGAGCGGCTCCGGCACGAACACCGTCTCCGGCCGCTCGTAGGAGAGGCGCACGCTGTCGCGGCCATTTTTCTTGGCCTTGTAAAGCGCCTCGTCGGCCCGGCGCATCAAGGGTTCCAGCGTCTCGTCACCACTGCGGGCCGCCACGCCGAAGCTGGCGGTGACCTTCGTGCCGGCGGGAAGCCCGTCGACGCCGCCCGCCGAATAGAGTGTGCGCACAGCTTCGGCGAACAGCCTGGCGGCGGCAAGATCGGTCAGTGGCAGGAGCACGGCAAACTCCTCGCCGCCGATGCGGCCCGCGGCACCCCGTGCTCCCGTGGCCGAGCGCAGCTTGGCGGCGAAGTCCGCGATCACCCGGTCACCGGCCGCGTGCCCGTGCATATCGTTGAGGGCCTTGAAATGGTCGAGGTCGGCCAGCACCAGCGCCACCGGGAATTTGGCCATGGCGCAATGCTGCAGCAGCATGGCGGCGCGCTCCTCGAATCCTCGGCGGTTGAGCAGCCCCGAAAGCGGATCGGTATGGGTTTCCGTCTTCAGCGCCTTCATCACGTCGAGCGCGGCGGCGGTGAAGAGGCAAAGGGCGATCAGCAGCGACAGCAGCGCGTGCGACAACAGCGCGGTCGTCCAGTAGGACGAGTCGTAGAAGCCGTCATAGCTGGCGAAGGGTCCGTGCGCGATGACCACCACCAGGGTGCGCACGAAGAAATTGACGCTGGACAGCAGCGACAGCAGGAACAGGATCTTTTCTGTCGGGCCATTGTTGCGCACCGGCCGCAGTTCGGCGGCGACGAGCAGGCTGACGCCACCGAAGCCGAAATTCATCGCCAGGATGCGCCAGGTGAGATCCGGCGTGACGAACAGAAACCACGCGAATGCCGCAAGGCCGCCGCCCGCCAGAACGGCGATCCCCACTGCGGGCACCTTCCTGCCATAGCGGGCGATGATGGCGCCGGACAGGCAGCAGCCGGCGATGGTGAAGCAGATGTTCGACACCAGCTTGGTCAGCGCCAGGCCGATGGGCAAGGTGAAATACTGGAACAGGAATCCGGGCGCCGAAAGGCAGTAGCTGAGCGCCAGCACCGCCAGATAAGGACGATGGCGCTGATGGAACCACAGCACGAGGAACGCCGCGCCGAGCGCCAGCGCGATCGTCGGATTGAGCAACGCTATCAACAGGCCAGTGTCCAAAGGACCGTGACTTCCCCTCGTTTGACGTTGGGGAAGACCATAGAGGGCAAGCCCAAACAAGCGGTTAAGCGAAGGCGCATATGCGGCGCCGTGAATGAAGAAAGGCCCCGGACAACGATGCTGTCCGGGGCCCGTGATGCGCTCGGGATCGAGGCGGCCTATTTCCAGTCGCGGATGTCGACGAAGTGGCCGGCGATCGCCGCCGCCGCCGCCATTGCCGGCGACACCAGATGGGTGCGGCCCTTGAAGCCCTGCCGGCCCTCGAAATTGCGGTTCGAGGTCGAGGCGCAGCGTTCATGCGGCTTCAGCCGGTCGTCGTTCATGGCAAGGCACATCGAGCAGCCCGGCTCGCGCCAGTCGAAACCGGCGGCAAGGAAGATCTTGTCCAGACCCTCGGCTTCCGCCTGCTCCTTGACCAGCCCGGAACCCGGCACGATCATCGCATCGACATGCGGGCTGACCGTCTTGCCTTCGACCACCTTGGCGACGGCACGCAGATCCTCGATGCGGCCATTGGTGCAGGAGCCGATGAAGACACGGTCGAGCGTGATGTCGGTGATCTTCGTCCCCGGCGTCAGGCCCATATAGTCGAGCGCGCGCAGCTTGGAGCTGCGCTTGTTCTCGTCGGTGATGTCTTCCGGGTTCGGCACGATGCCTTGCACGGAGACGACGTCCTCGGGCGAGGAGCCCCAGGAGACGATCGGCGGCAGCTTGGCCGCGTCGAGCACGATCACCTTGTCGAAATGCGCGCCTTCGTCGGTCCGCAGCGTCTTCCAGTATTCGAGCGCCGCGTCCCAGGCAGCGCCCTTGGGCGCGCGCGGCTTGTCCTTGACATAGGCGAAAGTGGTCTCGTCCGCCGCGATCAGGCCGGCGCGCGCACCGCCCTCGATCGACATGTTGCAGATCGTCATGCGGCCTTCCATCGACAGCGCACGGATCGCCTCGCCGGCATATTCGATGACATAGCCGGTGCCGCCGGCGGTGCCGATCTCGCCGATGATGGCGAGGATGATATCCTTGGCGGTGACGCCTTCGGGCAGCACGCCATCGACGCGCACCAGCATGTTCTTGGCCTTGCGCTGGATCAGCGTTTGCGTCGCCAGCACATGCTCGACCTCGGACGTGCCGATGCCGTGCGCCAGCGCGCCGAAAGCGCCATGGGTGGAAGTGTGACTGTCACCGCAGACGATGGTCATGCCGGGCAGCGTAAAGCCCTGCTCGGGTCCGATGATGTGGACGATGCCCTGGCGGATATCGTTCTCGGAATAATACTCGACGCCGAAATCCCTGGCGTTCTTGGCCAGCGCCTCGACCTGGATGCGGCTTTCCTCGTTCTTGATGCCGAACTTGCGCTCGGGCGAGGTCGAGACATTGTGATCGACCACGGCCAGCGTCTTTTCCGGGTGACGGACTTTCCGGCCGCTCATGCGCAGGCCTTCGAAGGCCTGCGGGCTGGTCACCTCATGGACGAGGTGGCGGTCGATATAGAGCAGGCAGGTGCCATCGTCCTGGCGGTCGACGACATGGTCGTCGAAAATCTTGTCATAGAGGGTGCGCGGTGCGCTCATGTGCGTAAATCCGTCGATATGAGAATGGGAAAGAGCTGATGCCGCAAGCCCGCGGCCGGCCGTCAGGGATCAGCGAAGTCGGCTGGTCAGGGCGCCGGACACACGCGCGGAAAAGCGCGACGGCAGGCGTTTTCTGTCCTGCAGCACGAATCCCTTGTAAGCCGGATCGCCAAAAAGCTCTTCCATGGCCGGGTAGATAGCAATGTTTTGGCTTTTCGGCAATTGCGGCGTGACGGCTCAAAGTCGAGGCGTTGACGCTGCCCCTCACCTGCCTGCCGGCATCCTCTCCCCGTATAGTGACGGGGAGAGGGGACGCAGTCATCGATGGTTTCGCCAATCATCAACGTTGCAGGAATAGAGCCGGCGTTGCGGCCAGCCTCCTTCTCCCCGTCACTATACGGGGAGAAGTGCCCGGCAGGGCGATGAGGGGCGGCGCGAACCCCGGGCAATTGTCTCAGATCACCTCGAACACAAAAGTCCTCACCAGCGCTTCCGGCTCGGCGATCGCATAGCAGCGAAACCACGGGCTTGCCTCCACCGCCCGCCATTTTCCCACCATTTCCAATTCATCGAATACCGCCTGGAACCCACCACTCTCAAAAACCTGGTCGCGCACGGTGAAGATGGCGTGGCCGCCCTTTTTCGTGATGCGCACCAATTCGTGCAGGCTAGACGCCGGCGCGTGGCTGATGGTGAATACACCGGTGGAGAAGAAGGCGCGGAAATGGCCGTCCGGCCATGGCAGCGGCCCGCCCAACATCGCCTGCTTCAGCTCGCTGTAGGCATTGCGGCTGCCGGCGATCTCGAGCATGTCGTCCGACAGGTCCAGCCCGGCAATATCGGCGTAGCCCAGCGCCTTCAGCGAAGGTCCGGACAGGCCGGTGCCGCAGCCGGCGTCGAGCAGCGGTCCTTCGCCTACAGGCACGTGGCGCGTCAGCCAGGCGGCGATCAGGAACGGCAGCAAATAGCCGAGCGAGGCGGTCTCGCTGTCATAGGTCGCGGCCCATGCGGCATAGGCCTGTGCCAGCGTTTCGGGCGTATCGGCCGTGTAGACCGAATCCAGCGCCGCATTGGCCTTGTCGATGTTCATGGGCATGCTCCTCCTCCGGTACGCCGCCCGAGCCTAACGCTGTCCTGGCTGAAAAACTATTCCTCGTGCTGGCGGCGCAAACGCTGCTCCAGCGCCCTGAGCGACAGCGACAGGCCGACGGTGAGGATGAGATAAATATAGGCCGTTATCGAATAGGTCTCGAAGAAGCGGAATGAGCCGGCCGCATACACCTTGCCCATCTGCGTGATGTCGGCGACGCCGAGCACCGAGACCAGCGAGGAATCCTTGACCAGGGCGACGAAATCATTGCCGAGCGGCGGCAGGATGGTGCGGATCGCCTGCGGAAACACGACCAGCCGGAAGCGCTGCGCGCGGCTCAGCCCCAAAGCCTTCGCCGCCTCGATCTGGCCTTTCTCGACCGACTGGATGCCGGCCCGGAAAACCTCCGAGATGAAGGCCGAATAGCCGATGGTCAGCGCCATGATGGCGCGCCACAGCAACGACACGTCGCGCACCAACAGCTCGCCGAGAATGCCGGCGCTTTGCAGCGGTGCGGTCAGCGCGTTCCAGCCCGCGACGAAGGCCGGCGCGCCGGCAAACGCTATCCAGAACAACAGCACCAGGATCGGCACGCCACGGATGATCTCGACATAGAAGCGAGCGATCTGCCGCAGCCAGGTCGAGCCCGACAGGCCCATGAGTGCAATGCCGAGGCCGATGATCGACGCCAGGGCGAAGGCGACCACGGTGACGAAGACGGTGATGCCGATGCCCTTGGCGACAGTGGCGAAAACCTGGGCGTAGAGGTCGCTGGTGGCGATGAAGAGGGCGGCCGCCAGCGCAAGGACGCCGGCAACGGCGAGCCACCAGGGGAATTCGGGTTTGGAGATGGAGGGCGGTGCCATCAGGCGGCGTAAAGAGTGTCGAAGGATGGCGCCCAGGCGCCCCCCTCTGCCCTGCCGGACATCTCCCCCGCAAGGGGGGAGATTGGATGTCGTCTTGGCTTTCGCCAATTCTCAACGTTGCAGAACTTGCGGCGAGCTTGAAGCTGCTGATCTCCCCCCTTGCGGGGGAGATGCCCGGCAGGGCAGAGGGGGCTGCCTAGGCGCAGACTCAGCACGACTCCCTGCCCCTCAGACGACGCCTTCAACAAGATTGGCTCACTGCCCCATCTTGTAATCAAGAAACCATTTCTTGTTCAGCGCATCCAGCGTCCCATCCGCCTTGAGCGCGGCGATCGCGGCATTGACCGGTTTCACCAGATCGGACCCCTTGGGGAAGATGAAGCCGAAATCCTCGGTGCCGAGCGGGCCGCCGATCAGCTTCAGCTTGCCCTCCGAAGCGTCGACATAGCCCTTGCCCGCGGTGCCGTCGGTCAGCACGACATCGACGTCGCCGGATTTCAGCGCCTGAACCGTGGCGCCGAACGTCTCGAACAGTTTGATCCGCGGGTTCTGTTCATTGCCGTCGAGCACGCTGTAGACGGCGGTGTAGAACGGCGTGGTACCGGCCTGTGCGCCGATCAGTCCGTCCTTGAAGGCGCCGAAGGTCTTGGCGTCGGTGAAGCGGCTTTCGTCGCCGCGCACCAGCATGAACTGTTCCGAGCGCATGTAGGGGTCGGAGAAGTCGACCTTCTCCTTGCGGTCGTCCTTGATGGTGATGCCGGTCATGCCGATATTGTACTGGTTGTCGGAAACCGCCTGGATCATCGCATCCCAGGAGGTGTTCTGGTACTCGACCTTGAAATTCAGCCGCTTGGCGATCTCGTTCATCGCGTCATATTCCCAGCCGATCTGTTTGCCGGTCTTGGCATCGATGAACTGCAGCGGCGGGTAGGCGTTTTCGGTCACCACCACGACCTTCTTGCCGCCGAGATCGGGCAGCGCCTGCGCGAAGGCGGCAACGGGCGCCAGGACCAGAGCCAACAGGCCGGCCAGCAGCAATTTCGATTTGGTCATGACACACTCCCCGAAAATTGAAAGCGCCCGGATATCGACCGGGCTTACAGGAAAATCCGGCGCCGACTTTAGCTTTCCGCAAGCGCCATGCAAGACGGTCCGCTGCGTCGGGACAGCCGAAAACGGATTTGCATGCCTTCAATCGGAAGATTCCGCAACGATGGGTGCTACGACTGCGTTGACTGCCAGGATTTTCTCGTGTCCGGGACCGACGCTTCCGTATCCGTCGACCGGTCATCGGCCACAGCGCTGCGCAGGCCCGCGACAAGATGGGTGAGCGTGCCGTGCAAGGACTTCGCTTCGCCTGGTCCGAGCGGCACGCTGCAGGCAAGCGCGGCGGCCACATCCTTCATGCGGGCGCGCAGCGCCTGGCCCTTGGCCGTCGGCTCGACCAGCACCCGGCGCTCGTCGGCGGCATCGCGCCGGCGGGTGACGAGGCCGCCCGCCTCCATCCGCTTGAGCAGCGGCGTCAGCGTCGCCGAATCCAGGCCGAGCGCTTCGCCAAGGTCGCCCACCGTGCTCGGCGCGCGTTCCCACAGCGCCAGCATCGCCAGATATTGCGGATAGGTCAGGCCGAGCGGATCGAGCAACGGCCGGTAGAGCTTGGTCATCAGACCGCTCGCCGAATAGAGCGCGAAGCAGAGCTGCTGATCGAGCCGTGGCACCGGGATCGCCCCGGCGGCCCCCGCCGGGACGTCTGTGGCTTTCGTTTCGACCTTTGTCGTCATGCCGCCTTTACCGAAAGCGCCACCTCGACATTGCCCCTGATGGCGTTCGAATAGGGACAAACCTGATGCGCCGCCGATACAAGCGCTTCCGCCGCCGCCTGATCAAGGCCTTTCGTGTCCACTGCCAACGCGACGCCGAGCCTGAAGCCCTCGCCGTCGGGGAGCAGGCTGACCGTCGAACTTATCGCGGCATCCTCGAGCGGCAGTTTCTGCTTGCGCGCGACGAAGCGGACGGCGCTTTCGAAGCAGGCGGCATAGCCGATGGCGAAGAGCTGCTCGGGATTGGTGGCGCCGCCCGGTCCGCCGAGCTCCTTGGGCATCGCCAAATCGAGCTTGAGCAGGCCGTCGCTGGTCTCGCCATGGCCGGCGCGACCGCCGGTTACGTGGGCCTGTGTGGTGTAGAGTGCCATATCGTAGTCTCCAATCATATTGTGAACGATTATTTAGTACACGATATAATTGGGCGTCAACCAGCATTCCGGAGCTGAAAGCGTTCACAGTCTGGTGAATCGAAAAAAGGCGGCCGAAGCCGCCTTTTCAAAAAAGCCTTCGTCGAAATCTTATTCGGCGGGAGTCGCTTCGGCGGCCTTGGCTGCCTCGGCCTCGGCGGCCGCCTTCTTCTCGGCGGCTTCCTTGGCTGCCGTCTCGGCGGCCAGCGCCTGGGCGGCGGCGACCTTCTCGGCCTCGATGCGGGCCTTCTCGGCGTTCAGCGCGTCGCGCTCCTCATCGTTGAGCTTGCGGGCGCGCACGCCGGTGTTTTCCGAAATACGGGCCGACTTGCCGCGACGATCGCGCAGGTAATAGAGCTTGGCGCGACGCACCTTGCCGCGGCGCACGATCTCGACGCCTTCGACCATCGGCGAAAAAACCGGGAACACGCGCTCGACGCCTTCGCCGTAGGAGATCTTGCGGACGGTGAAATTTTCCTGGAAGCCGGAGCCGGAACGGGCGATGACGACGCCCTCATAAGCCTGGACGCGGGTGCGGGTGCCTTCGGTCACGCGGACCTGGACGCGCACGGTGTCGCCGGGCTGGAATTCGGGAAGCTTGCGCTTGGCTTCGATTTTGGCGGCCTGTTCGGCCTCGAGCTGACGGATGAGATCCATCTGAAAATCCACTTCTTGTTCTTCCGACAGTCAGAGCGCCCTACGCTTACCTTGCAGTTCCATTGACCGCTCGGCTATGTCCTTTGTCTCCTAGACATTTGTCTCCTAGACATCGGGCAGGGGCGACTACACCGTCATTGTTGACGGGTCCGGAAGATTGTTCTTGCCGGTACGGGCGGGCACATACAGCTATTTCGGCGCTTTGTCACGCCTTGCCCATGCATTTTTTGCCGGCACGGCTCCCGGCATGGCACCATCATAATCCTGCCGTGCCGGGTTGCGCCGGTCCGGCAAGCTTCCTAAGCCAGAAATAGCACACTTCTTCACGGCGGCCTTCCATGTCTGTTCTCGATGCTGTCCTGCTGCTCCTGGCGGGCTTTCTGTCAGGCGCCGCCAACGCGGTCGCCGGCGGCGGCACCTTCATCACCTTCGGCGCCATGACATTGGTCGGTGTGCCGCCGATCGTGGCCAACGCCACCTCTTCGGTGACGCAATTTCCCGGCTACATCACCTCGACGCTCGCCTACTGGGCAGACATCAGGCATTTCTGGCGCGGCGCGCTGCTGCTGTGCCTGATCTCGGCGGTTGGTGCGCTGGCCGGCGCGCTGATCTTGCTGGCGCTCGACAATCCGTCCTTTCGCGCCCTGGTGCCATGGCTGCTTTTGGGCGCGACGGCGCTGTTCGCCGCCGGGCCCTGGCTGAAGCCGGCACCCAAACCCGGACATGAAGCGGCCGTGGGCTCGCTCGCCGGTTCGCTCGCGCAATTCATCACCGCCATCTATGGCGGCTTCTTCGGCGCCGGCATGGGCGTGATGATGCTGGCGACGCTCGGCCTGACCCAGGCCGGCGACTACCACCGGCTAAACGCGCTCAAGAACATGCTGGCCGTGGTCATCGCCGCAATCGCGATCGTCGTCTTCGTCTCGGGCGGCGTCGTCGCCTGGCCGCAGGCGATCATCATGATCCCGGGAGGCGCGCTGGGCGGCTATGCCGGCGTCTGGATCGCCAAGCGCGTGCCGCAGAACGTGGTGCGCGGCTTCGTCATCGCCGTCGGCCTGTTTCTGGCTTTTTATTACTTCCGCAAAGGCTGAGCGCCCAGAAGATCGGGTCGCCGCTCTTGCGTCAGTCTTTCCGACTGCTCACGCCGCCAGGCGGCGATCTTCTTGTGGTTGCCGGAGATCAGAACTTCGGGAATCTCCCGGCCTTCGAATTCCTGCGGCCGTGTGTAGTGCGGATGTTCGAGCAGGCCGTTCTCGAAACTCTCTTCCTCGCCCGACACGGCATTGCCCATCACGCCGGGCAGCAGCCGCACCACCGCGTCGAGCAGCACAAGTGCCGCGGGCTCGCCGCCGGACAGAATGAAATCGCCGATCGAGACTTCCTCCAATCCCCGCGCGTCGATCACCCGCTGGTCGACACCTTCGAAGCGGCCACACAGGATAACGGCGCCCGGCCCGGCGGCCAGTTCGCGCACGCGGGCCTGCGTCAGTGGTTTGCCGCGCGGGCTCATCAGCAGGCGTGGGCGCACATCGCCCGCTGGCGAGGCATGGTCGATCGCCCTGGCCAGCACATCGGCGCGCATCACCATGCCGGCGCCGCCGCCGGCCGGCGTGTCGTCGACGGTGCGA
This sequence comes from Mesorhizobium sp. ES1-3, assembly GCF_020164795.1. Classification (NCBI taxonomy): domain Bacteria; kingdom Pseudomonadati; phylum Pseudomonadota; class Alphaproteobacteria; order Hyphomicrobiales; family Phyllobacteriaceae; genus Mesorhizobium; species Mesorhizobium sp. ES1-3. The sequence continues at coordinate 108,436 of NZ_JAIUGW010000011.1, read as the reverse complement.
TGCTTGTCGGCGGCGAAGTCGCGGATCTGGATCGCATCCAGCGACCATGTGCCGGCCTCCAGCGCCCGCCCGGCCAACGATAGGCCGAGCGCCCCCGGAAACATCTCGGGATAGAGCGTCAGCACCGACGCGGCAAAACTCACCGGTTGCCCCCGGCGTCACGCGGTCCGCGCGGCCTGCCCTTGGGGTCGAAATCATCCTCGCGCGGCGCTTCGCCATCCTCCTCGACCAGCCCGGCCGCGACCGGGTCGACGCGGACGAAACCCTCGGCGATCGACACCTGCGGCACGGCGGCCTGCGTGAATGGGATCAGCACACCCTTGCGCCCCTCGAGCGTCACATCGAGAATGTCGCCGCCACCGAAATTGTGCACCGCGACGACCTTGCCGATGACAGCACCGGTGTCATCCCGGATTTCCAACCCGATCAGGTCGGCATGGTAGAATTCGTCTTCCTCGCCGTCGTCCGGCAGCATCGAGCGGTCGACGAACAGTTCCGTACCGGCGAGCGCCTCGGCCGCGTTGCGGTCGCTGACGCCCCTGAACCGCACCACGACGACGGTGTTGGCCGGCCTTATGTCCGTTATCTGGAAAGCCCGGCCGTCCCTGGCGTAGAGCGGGCCGTAGTCGGCCAGCGCCATTGGATCGCCGGTGAAGGTTTTCACCCTGAGCTCGCCCTTGATGCCGTGCGCTGCACCGATCACGGCCATCTGGACGGGGTTTTGCAGCTTGCTCATGGCGAAAAATCCTTTGCCCCTGCTCTAGCGCCGCCTCGCCGTCATTTCAATGACGGGCTCTTCACCGGTTCCTAACCCGGCTGCCGGAAAATGACGGCGAACCGGAAAAGACCCCCATGCAGGAATTCCTCATCCCGGCAAAGCCCGATCTCCAGTCGGCGCGTGAAAACTGGCTGAAGATGCTGGCGCGCGAACGCCGGCTGTCACCGGAGACCGTCGAGGCGTATGAGCGGGACACGCGTCAGTTCCTGCACTTCCTCACCGGCCATATCGGCGGACCGCCCGGCATTTCAGATATCGCCGACCTGCGCCCGGCCGACCTGCGCGGCTTCCTCGCCGCCCGCCGCAATGCCGGTGCCGGCGCACGCACGCTTGGCCGCGGATTGGCCGGCATCCGTTCACTGCTGCGCTTCCTCGAACGGCGAGGCCTGGCCAATGCGGCAGGTGCGGCTGCCTTGCGCGCGCCACGCCAGCCCAAATCGCTGCCCAAGCCGCTGACGGCGAGCGATGCCAGGCACGTGGTCTCCGTCGAGGGTCAGCTGGCGGAAGAACCCTGGATCGCCGCCCGCAACGCCGCCGTGCTGACGCTGCTCTATGGTTCGGGCCTGCGCATTTCGGAAGCGCTTGGCCTCAGCGCCGCCGATCTGGCATCGGAAGCCGACACCGTGTTGCGCGTCACCGGCAAAGGCGGCAAGACGCGGCTGGTGCCGGTGCTGCCGGTGGCGCTCCGGGCGATCGCCGAGTACCGCCGGCTGTGCCCCTACCATCTCGATCCGAAGGGGCTGCTGTTTCGCGGCGCGCGCGGCGGCCCGCTCAACCCGGCCATCATCCAGCGCGACATGGCCAAACTGCGCTCGGCGCTCAACCTGCCCGACACCGCGACGCCGCATGCCTTGCGCCATTCCTTCGCCACCCATCTGCTCGGCCGAGGCGGCGATTTGCGCACCATCCAGGAATTGCTCGGCCACGCCAGCCTGTCGACAACGCAGATCTACACCGGCGTCGACACCGCAAGACTGCTGGAAATCTACGAATCCGCGCATCCGAGGGCATGAACCCTTCAATTTTGCGGTTCCGATTAACGGTTTTGCCGCTTTTCGGTCCTAGTAATGGGATCATGAAACGCGTCATTGCCATCGCCGACCGTGCAGCTTCCGTCTCGCTGAAACTGCTTGTCGCGCTCAACGTGCTGTTTTTCCTGTCCTTCCTTGCCGTGCTGCTGTTCGCCGCCGGCAGGGCGCATGCGGAAATCCCGACCTGTACCGGCGCCGACATGCTGTCGGCCTTGCAGAAGGGCAGCCCTGCCACTTACGACAAGATCGAGGCGGAGGCGGCTGCCACGCTCAACGGCAAGGGCCTGCTGTGGAAGCTGGAAAAATCAGGCGAACAGCCATCCTACCTCTTCGGCACCATGCACATGACCGATCCGCGCGTCACCACGCTGCCGTCGTATGCACAGAAGGCCTTCGATGCAGCCGGCACCCTCATCATTGAAACCACCGACGTGCTCGACAAGCAGAAGATGATGACGGCGATGCTGAAGGAGCCGGACCTGATGATGTTCACCGACTCCACGACGCTGTCGTCATTGCTGTCGCCGGACGACGCGGCGGCGATGAACGCAGCGCTTGACGCGCGCGGCATCCCGCCGGCAACGGTCGCCAAGATGAAGCCGTGGATGCTGTCGGCCATGATGGCGCTTCCGGCTTGCGAACTCGCCCGCCAGTCCAGCGGCGCGCCGGTGCTCGACGTCAAGCTGGCCGAGAGCGCCAAGGCGGCCGGCAAGCCCGTGGAAGGATTGGAAACGGCCGAGAGCCAGCTGCGCGCCATGGCCTCGCTGCCACTCGCCTTTCACATGAAGGGTCTGGTCGACACGCTGAAGCTGGGCAACAAGGTCAACGACATCAACGAAACCATGATCGTGCTCTACCAGCGTGGCGACACCGGCATGTTCTGGCCGCTGTTCCGCGCCGCCATGCCCGACGAGCAGAACGACCCCGCGGGCTATGCCGCCTTCGAGGAGACCATGATCACCAGCCGCAACAAGGTGATGGTCGATCATGCCGGGCCGATCCTGGCCAAGGGCAACGCCTTCATGGCGGTCGGCGCGCTGCATCTTCCCGGTCCAGAGGGACTGGTCGAGGATTTTCGTAAAGCCGGCTATACTGTCACGGCGGTGGGGCTTTAAGCCCTATTTGATCAAGACCTGAGCCAGCATCGCCGGAACGATGATGCGGTGAAACGGCATGATGATGGCGAGATAGGTCCGCCCAAGCAGATTGTGCGTCTTCACGATCGTCGACGCAGCCACCTCCTGCCGGCCCGCGCCGAGATCGTTCACCTCCACCAGGATGCGGAAATCGAGATGCCGGTCGTCCAGTCCAAGGACGACCCTGCCATGTGCCTGGCTGATGAGCGGAAATATGCCGATCCTGCTTTCCGGCGGTGCGTCGGGTTCCGCCCCCGTTTTCAGCCCAAATGGCCTGACCGCAAGGTTGCGCAGTTGCGTCAGCCGGCCGACCCATCCCGGTGTCCGCCCCAGCACGCGTTCGGCCGCGCCAATGGCGGTCAGGGCAAGGCCATCGGTTATCAGCACATATCGGTCGGCGAACTGAGCGCCGGCAAGAGCACCTTTGGGATCAGGAAAAGTCTGTGCAGTTGGCGTCATACCGGCAAATCCCTCGTAACCAACGATAGCATCGGCTGGTGTGGCTCGCTGCGTGGCGAAACGCCGCCTGGCCGACGTATTCATCGCGGTTGGCGCGCTGCATCTTCCCGGTCCAGAGGGACTGGTCGAGGATTTTCGTAAACTGTCTATACTGTCACCGCTGTCAATTGAGTCGGATGGCAACTGGCGGATCTGCCCGTCGTATTTTCGGCGTGTCCCTTCGCTAGCGTGAAACCTGTTCAACGATGGCGCGTTGATGTCTGTTGATTGATAATTTTCATCCACGGAGGACACTTTCATGGCGAACACACCAAACGACACTCCCAGGCCAAGCGGCGGCGGCGGCGGCAGCCCTTGGCTGATTGCGCTGGTCGTCGTTATTCTGGCGATTGTCGCGTATTACGTTTTCGGAAGAAGGGGTGAGCATCCGGCACCCGCCGAGCCGCCAGCGGCCAGCACACCGGCCCCGGCGCCGGCACCGGCTGAACCGATGAAGCCCGCCGAACCCGCGCCGGCTCCCGCGCCCGCCCCGGCGCCAGCGCCCGCTCCGGCACCAGCGCCGGCTCCCGCGCCTGCACCGGCTCCCGCGCCTGCACCAGCGCCTGCGCCGGCCCAGTAAGCTGCTCGATATCAAAGACGAACGGCCCGCTGAAAGGCGGGCCGCTTTGTTTTGGGCGACGCCATCGTCATCCTCGGGCTTGACCCGAGGATCCATGCCGCGACACCAACAGGGGAGCGCGGCGGCTGCTCCGCCCTGGATGACGAAGCGTTGGACGCCCCTTAAATGTGGATCGGCTTGAAGAAGGTGGCCAGTGCCGCTTCCTTCACCGCTTCCGACATCGTCGGATGCGCGTGGCAGGTGCGGGCGAGATCTTCCGACGAGCCGCCGAACTCCATCAGCACTGCTGCCTCGTGGATCATCTCGCCGGCGCCGAAGCCGACGATATGGACACCGAGCACGCGGTCGCTCTGCTTGTCGGCCAGGATCTTCACGAACCCGTCGGTGTGCAGCATGGCGCGTGCGCGGCCGTTGGCGGTGAAGGGAAATTTGCCGACCTTGAAGTCGATGCCGGCCTTCTTCAGCTCTTCCTCGGTCTTGCCGACCGAGGCGATCTCCGGACTGGTGTAGACGACGCTCGGAATGACGTCATAGTTCACATGCCCAGCCTGGCCGGCGATGGTCTCGGCCACCGCCACGCCCTCGTCCTCGGCCTTGTGCGCCAGCATCGGCCCGGCGATCACATCGCCGATGGCGTAGATGCCGGGAACATTGGTCCTGAGATGCCCGTCGGTCTTGACCCGGCCGCGCTCGTCGACCTCGACCCCGGCTTCCTCGAGGCCAAGACTGTCCGAAAGGGCACGGCGTCCGGTCGAGATCAACACCACGTCGGCATCGATCGTCTCGGCCGCGCCGCCCTTGACCGGCTCGAAGGTAACGGTCGCGCCCTTCTTTGCCTTGGCGACGCCGGTCACCTTGGCGCCGAGCTTGAACTCGAATCCCTGCTTCGACAAAAGACGCTGGAACTGTTTCGACACCTCGCCGTCCATGCCGCCCAAAATGGTGTCGAGGAACTCGACCACGGTGACCTTGGCGCCGAGCCGGGCCCAGACCGAGCCGAGTTCGAGCCCGATGACACCGCCGCCGACCACCACCAGACGGCTGGGCACCTTCTCCAGCGACAGCGCACCGGTCGACGACACGATGATTTTCTCGTCGAAGTCGACCTTGACGCCGGGAATGCCGGCGACGTCGGAACCGGTGGCGATGACGACGTTCTTGGTCTCGATCTCCTCGACCTTGCCGTCCTCGCCGGTCACCGACACCTTGCCGGCGGCGATCACCTTGCCGGTGCCGCGGAAGGCATCGATCTTGTTCTTCTTGAACAGGAAGGCGACGCCATTGACGTTGGACGACACCGTCGCGTCCTTGTGCGCCATCATTTTCTTCAAATTCAGCTTGGGTGCCGGGATTTCGACACCGAGCGTGTCGAAGGAATGGCCGGCCTCGGCGAACATTTCGGAGGCATGAAGCAGCGCCTTGGACGGGATGCAGCCGATGTTGAGGCAGGTGCCGCCGAAGGTCGCGTTCTTCTCGACCACCGCAACCTTCAGCCCGAGCTGCGCCGCCTTGATGGCGCAGACATAGCCGCCCGGTCCCGAGCCGATGATAACCACGTCATAAGCCATGTTTGTTTCCCTTTTGCTTGGGGCTCAGCGGCCGCCGCTGACATTCAGGATCGCGCCCGTCGTATAGGACGCGGCGTCGGACAAAAGATAGAGGACCGCACCGGCGACTTCATCCGCCGTGCCCGCTCTCTTCATCGGCAGCACGTCGCGGAACCGCTCTATCCGGTCCGGCTGGCCGCCCGAGGCATGGATGTCGGTGTCGATGATGCCCGGACGCACCGCATTGACGCGGATGCCTTCCAGCGCCACCTCGCGGGCAAGGCCGATGGTGAAGGTGTCGATGGCGCCCTTGGAGGCGGCATAGTCGACATATTCGCCCGGCGAGCCCAGCGTCGCCGCCGCCGATGAGATGTTGACGATCGATCCGCCCGACCCGCCATGCCGCGTCGACATGCGCTTGACTGCCTCGCGGGCGCACAGGAACGGGCCCACGACATTGATGCGCATCATCCGTTCCAGCCGCGACATATCCATCTCGTCGACGCGCGCCTTGACGTCGACGATGCCGGCATTGTTGACGAAGGCGTCGAGCCGGCCAAAGGCGTGGTCGACGGCGCCGAACATGGCAACGATATCGGTTTCCTTGCCGACATCGCCCCTGACGGCAACGGCCTCGCCGCCGCCAGCCTTGATTTCGGCGACCAGCGCATCGGCGGCAGCCTTGTTCGAGGCATAGTTGACCGCGACGCGGTAGCCGGCCTTGGCGCCGAGCCGGCAGATGGCGGCGCCGATGCCACGGCTGCCGCCGGTGACCAGCAGCACTTTTTTCGCAGCGCTCATTCCTGGCATCCCTTCATCGCGAACACATCCGACGGCACCTTCGAAAAACCGCTGCCGCCATAGGCCCGGGACTGCCGCAGCACCGGCCCGAGATCGGGCAGGATCAGCGTTTTCGGCGCCTCGACGCCCTCGGCCGGCAGCAGCCCGACAGTGCCCTTGTCGCCGGACGTGTAGATAACGCCGTTCCACAGTGTGCAGGCGGCAAGCTCCTCGCCGGTGACGTCACCTTCCGGGCATTTGTACATCAGCGCGCCGTTTGGTCGCGCCACGTCCTTCGTCCACATGACGATACCGTTCAGCACCACATTGTTGTCGAGGATCAGCCGGAACGTGTTGGTGACGGTGGCGGACGTGCCTGTTGGCGTGAAGTCGATCTCCGCGCCGCTCTGGGCATCACCATAGACTGCGAGTTCGATCGGACAGGCGGCGGAAGCCGCAACCGGGAAGCTGAGAGCCAAGCATGGCAGGAGAACCGCTAGCGGGCGCATTCCAGGCTTTCCCCTGAACGCCACACGTTCATACGGACCCTCAGAGATCGAGCACCAGCCGCTCGGGATCCTCCAGGCTTTCCTTGACCCGCACGAGGAAGGTCACGGCTTCCTTGCCGTCGACGATGCGGTGATCGTAGCTGAGCGCCAGGTACATCATCGGCCGGATGACGATCTGGCCGCCGACCACGACCGGCCGGTCCTGGATCTTGTGCATGCCGAGAATACCCGACTGCGGCGCGTTGAGGATCGGCGTCGACATCAGCGACCCGTAGACGCCGCCATTGGAGATGGTGAACGTGCCGCCCTGCATGTCGGCGACCGACAGCTTGCCATCACGCGCGGCGATGCCCAGCCGGCCGATATCCTTCTCGATCTCGGCGATCGACATCTGGTCGGCATCGCGCACGACCGGAACCACGAGACCCTTCTCGGTGCCGACGGCGACACCGATGTGAGCATAGTTCTTGAAGATGATGTCGGTGCCGTCGATCTCGGCGTTGACCGACGGGATTTCCTTCAGCGCGTGCGTGACGGCCTTGGTGAAGAAGCCCATGAAGCCGAGTTTCACGCCATGCTTCTTCTCGAACACGTCCTTGTATTTGGTCCTCAGCGCCATCACCGCCGACATGTCGACCTCGTTGAAGGTGGTCAGCATGGCGGCTGTCGACTGCGCCTCCTTCAGCCGGCGCGCGATGGTCTGGCGCAGCTTGGTCATGCGCACGCGCTCCTCGCGCGATGCGTCATCGCCCGACGACGGCGCACGAGCGGCAACCGGGGCCGGCGCCGCTTTTGGCGTTTCGGCCGGCTGCGACGGCGCGCCCTTGGCGATGGCGTCGAGCACGTCGCCCTTCAGCACCTGGCCGCGCTTGCCCGAGCCGGAAAGCTGGTCGACCGACAGATTGTGTTCGGCGATCAGTTTGGCCGCCGCTGGCGCTGGCGGCATGGTGCGCGGTTCGACCGGGCTGGCGTCGCCGGCAACCTTGGCGGTCTCGGCCGCGGCCTGCTTGGTGGTGGATGCCGCGTCGGGGCTGGACGCCTGCGCCACCGCTTGCGGCTTGGTCGCGGGGGCTGCAGCCCCTCCTGCCGAAATCGACCCGAGCAGGGCGCCGACGCCGACCGTCTCGCCTTCCCCGACGGTGATTTCGCCGAGCGTGCCGGCGGCGGCGGCGGGCACCTCCACCGTCACCTTGTCGGTCTCGAGCTCGAGCAGCGGCTCGTCGGCGGCAATGGCATCGCCGACCTTCTTGAACCATTTGCCGACGGTCGCTTCGGTGACGGATTCGCCAAGGGTGGGGACGCGGATTTCGGTAGCCATTGTGCCTGTCCGTTCTTTCTTCAGTTCTATTCTGCTTTATTCGCCGAGCGCGTCTTCGAGCAACGCGGCGAGCTGGGCAAGGTGCTTCGACATCAGTCCGGTCGCCGGCGACGCGGCCGCCGGCCGGCCGGTGTAGCGCACCCGCTGATGCTTGGCGTCGATATGCGCCAGCACCCATTCCAGATACGGATCGATGAACGACCAGGCGCCCATGTTCTTGGGCTCCTCCTGGCACCACACCATCTCCGCGTTGCGGAAGCGTGACAGCTCGGTGATCAGCGCCTTGGCCGGGAACGGATAGAGCTGTTCGACGCGCAGCAGATAGATGTCGTTGATGCCGCGCTTCTCGCGCTCTTCATAGAGGTCGTAATAGACCTTGCCCGAGCACAGCACGACGCGGCGGATCTTGGAATCCTTGGTCAGCTTGATCGCCTGGTTCGGCAACAGCTGGGCGTCGTCCCACAGCAGCCGGTGGAACGAGCTTTCGCCCGAGATTTCCGGCAGGGTCGACACCGCCCGCTTGTGGCGCAGCAGCGATTTCGGCGTCATCAGGATCAGCGGCTTGCGGAAGTCGCGCTTCAGCTGCCGGCGCAAGATGTGGAAGTAGTTGGCCGGCGTCGTGCAGTTCGCCACCTGCATATTGTCTTCGGCGCAAAGCTGCAGGAAGCGCTCCAGCCGGGCGGAAGAATGTTCCGGGCCCTGGCCTTCATAGCCATGCGGCAGCAGGCAGACGAGGCCCGACATTCTGAGCCATTTGCGCTCGCCCGACGAGATGAACTGGTCGAACACCACCTGGGCGCCGTTGGCGAAGTCGCCGAACTGCGCTTCCCACAGGGTCAGCGCCTTCGGCTCGGCCAGGCTGTAGCCATATTCGAAGCCCAGCACAGCTTCTTCCGACAGCATCGAGTTGATGACTTCGTAGCCGGCCTGCGCCGCCGACAGATTGTTGAGCGGGATGTAGCGGGTCTCGTCGCGCTGGTCGTAAAGCACGGAGTGACGCTGCGAGAAGGTGCCGCGCTCGGAATCCTGGCCCGAAAGCCGGATCGGATTGCCGTCGAGCAGGATCGCGCCGAAGGCCAGCGCCTCCGCCGTCGACCAGTCGATGCCTTCGCCGGACTCGATCGCCTGGCGCCGGTTCTCGAGGAAGCGGATAATCGTCTTGTGCGCTTCGAAACCCTTCGGCACCTCGGTCAGCTTCTTGCCGATTTCCTTCAGCGTCTTGACCGGCACGGCGGTCTTGCCGCGCCTTGTCTCGTCCTGGTTGTCGGCCGTGCGCAGGCCCGACCAGGCGCCGTCCAGCCAGTCGGCCTTGTTGGGCTTGTAGGCCTGGCCGACTTCCCATTCGGCTTCCAGATGCGCACGCCAGTCGGCCTTGAGCTGGTCGAGCTCGGCCTGGGTGATGTGGCCTTCGGCGATCAGCCGGTCGCCATAGATCTGCACCGTCGTCTTGTGGGTGCGGATGTTGCGGTACATGAGCGGCTGCGTGAAGGCCGGTTCGTCGCCCTCATTGTGACCGAAGCGACGGTAGCAGAACATGTCCACGACCACCGGCTTGTGGAACTTCATGCGGAACTCGATCGCCACCTTGGTGGCGTGCACCACGGCTTCCGGGTCGTCGCCATTGACGTGGAAGATCGGCGCCTCGATCATCTTGGCGACGTCGGACGGATAGGGCGACGAGCGCGAGAAGCGCGGATTGGTGGTGAAGCCGATCTGGTTGTTGATGATGAAATGCAGCGTGCCGGCGACGCGATGGCCACGCAGGCCCGACAGGCCGAGGATTTCGGCGATCACGCCCTGGCCGGCGAAGGCGGCGTCGCCGTGCAGCAACAGCGGCAACACCTTGGCCCGTTCTTCCAGCGGCACGATCTCCTCGCGGCCGCGGCCGAACAGGGAATCCTGCTTGGCCCGCGCCTTGCCCATCACCACGGGATCGACGATCTCCAGATGCGAGGGGTTGGCGGTCAGCGACAGGTGCACCTTGTTGCCGTCGAACTCGCGGTCCGACGAGGCGCCGAGATGGTACTTCACGTCGCCCGAGCCCTCGACCTCGTCGGGGGCGGCCGAGCCGCCCTTGAACTCGTGGAAGATGGCGCGGTGCGGCTTGGCCATCACCTGGGAGAGCACGTTCAGCCGGCCGCGATGCGCCATGCCGAGCACGATCTCCTTCATGCCGAGCTGGCCGCCGCGCTTGACGATCTGCTCCAGCGCCGGGATCAGCGATTCGCCGCCATCGAGGCCGAAGCGCTTGGTGCCCTTGTACTTGACGTCGATGAACTGCTCGAAGCCTTCCGCCTCGACCAGCTTCTGCAGGATGGCCTTCTTGCCGGTGGCGGTGAAGGAAATCTCCTTGTCGGCACCCTCGATACGCGCCTGGATCCAGGCCTTCTCCTCAGGATCGGAAATATGCATGAACTCGACGCCGAGCGTCGAGCAATAGGTGCGGGCCAGGATCTCCAGCATCTGCCGGATGCTGCCGAATTCGAGCCCGAGCACATTGTCGAGGAAGATTGGCCGGTCGTAGTCGGCTTCGGTGAAGCCGTAATTCTCCGGCGACAGCTCGTTATAATCTTCGAGCTTGGCGATGCCGAGCGGGTCGAGATTGGCGTGCAGATGGCCGCGCATGCGGAAGGCGCGGATCATCATGATGGCGCGCACCGAATCGCGCGTCGCCTGGTGCACATCGGCGTCGGACAGCACGACACCGTTGGTGACGGCCTTGTCCTTGACCTTCTTTTCCAGGTGCTTTTCGACGATGCCCCAATTGCCGTCGAGCGCCGACACCAGTTCGCCATTGGCCTGCAGCGGCCAAGAGGGTTTGGCCCATGAGGCGCCCTTGGCGTTCCTGCGCACATCGCCGGCATCGTCCTTCAGCCCGGCGAAGAACTCCTGCCACTCGGGATTGACCGAGGCGGGATCGTCCTCATAGGCGGCGTAGAGCGCGTCGATGTAATCGGCATTGCCGCCATAAAGGAAAGAGGTGAGCGAAAATTGGTCGTTGGCCTGATCTTGTCGTGCCATTTTTGTCCGCGGAGCCTGGCTCCGTCTCCTTTCGAGGGAATAGTGAGTAGTCAGTAGTGAGTAGAAAGATGGAAATCCCACTCAGCTGCTACTCGCGCGTTCTTCCCTTTTTCACTACTGACTACTGCCTACTCACTATTCACTACTGCCTTAGCCCTTGATCGCCTCGACCAGGGTCGTGCCCAGCCGCGCCGGGGAGGGCGAAACCTTGATGCCGGCCGATTCCATCGCCGCGATCTTGTCTTCGGCGCCGCCCTTGCCGCCGGAGATGACCGCGCCCGCATGGCCCATGGTGCGGCCGGCGGGCGCGGTGCGCCCGGCGATGAAGCCCGCCATCGGTTTCCTGCGGCCGCGCTTGGCCTCGTCCTTGAGGAACTGCGCGGCGTCTTCCTCGGCCGAACCGCCGATCTCGCCGATCATGATGATCGACTTGGTCTCGTCGTCGGCGAGGAACATTTCGAGCATGTCGATGAACTCGGTGCCCTTGACGGGGTCGCCGCCGATGCCGACGGCGGTGGTCTGGCCGAGACCGACATTGGTGGTCTGGAACACAGCCTCATAGGTAAGTGTTCCCGAGCGCGAGACAACGCCGACCGAACCCTTGCGGAAGATGTTTCCGGGCATGATGCCGATCTTGCATTCGTCGGGGGTGAGCACGCCCGGGCAGTTCGGACCGATCAGCCGCGAGGCCGCGCGGTCGAGCCGCGCCTTGACCTTGACCATATCCATCACCGGAATGCCTTCGGTGATGCAGACGATCAGCGGTATCTCCGCCTCGATCGCCTCGATGATGGCTTCGCCCGCGCCCGCCGGCGGCACGTAGATGACGGAAGCGTTGGCGCCCGTCCTTTCCTTGCCTTCCGCGACCGTGGCGAAGATCGGCAGGCTCTCGCCCTTCGCGCCGGTCCAGGTCTCGCCGCCCTTCTTCGGGTGGATGCCGCCGACCATTTTTGTCCCGTGATAGGCCAGCGCCTGTTCGGTATGGAACGTACCGGTCTTGCCGGTCAGGCCCTGCACCAGCACCTTGGTGTTCTTGTCGACGAGAATGGACATCGGAGCCCTTTTCTAAAAACCGTTGATCGAGGAAGGCGAGACGCGCCGGTAGACGCCGCTCACCATGTCTTGCCAGCCATCGCTGCCAGCGGGTTTGAAATGCAATCGCATGCGGTAGGTGTCGGTATCGTCGAAAGCATACGTCACACGCGCAAAGCCGCGCGGCGACGACCGCTCAAGAGTGAGTTCACTGCCGTTCCACATGCCGGTGGCAGGCGACACCGGCACGAAGCCCATCGAATCGAACTGGTGCATGGTCACGACGCCATTCTGATGGTCGACGCCGAACACGTTATGCGAACCGAACGAAATCGTGCCGTCGCGGCGCTGACGATAACGCTGCACCACGAACTGGCCGCCGAACTCCGCTTCCGCCAGCACTTCGCTGGTCGCCGCGCCGCCATCGGCCCATTGCGTGTCCGCCACCTCTTCCTCGCCGCGCCACGCGCCGACCAGCGCCTGCAGGCGCTGATGGTCGGCCGAGAGCGAGGAGAAGGACGCCGCGTTCATGGGTCAGAGCCGCTTCAGATCGGTGACGGTGAGATCGCTCTTGGCATTGCCGGTGTTGAGCGTCGTCGCCGGCTCGAACATCAGCACCACCGGCTCTTGGGTGAGCGAGCGTGGTCGGTGCTCGGTGCCCCTCGGTACGACGATGAAGTCGCCCTCGCCGAGTTCGACCGGACCGTCGCGGAAATCGATGGCGATCCTGCCGCGCAGCACGAGGAAGGCTTCGTCCTCATTGTCATGCGCATGCCAATCGAAGGCCTCGCCGAACTTGGCGACCTTGGCCTGGCTGTCATTGACGTCGCCGGCAATGTGCGGATCGAACACCTCGGTGATCGTCCGATCCGCCGCCTCGACCAGATTTATCTTGCGTGGAGGCACCGGCTCAGCCCTGCACCGCCGCCACGATCTTCTTGGCCGCGTCGTCGAGATCGTCGGCCGAGACGACGTTCAGGCCGCTGTCGTTGATGATCTTCTTGCCGAGCTCGGCATTGGTGCCTTCCAGGCGCACGACCAGCGGCACCTTCAGGCCGACTTCCTTGACCGCGGCGATCACGCCCTCAGCGATGATGTCGCACTTCATGATGCCGCCGAAGATGTTGATCAGGATGCCTTTGACCGCCGGGTCCCTGGTGATGATCTTGAACGCCGCCGTCACTTTTTCCTTCGACGCACCACCGCCGACATCAAGGAAGTTGGCGGGTTCCGCGCCATAGAGCTTGATGATGTCCATCGTCGCCATGGCAAGGCCGGCGCCGTTGACCATGCAGCCGATATTGCCGTCGAGCGCGACATAGGCGAGGTCGTATTTCGACGCCTCGATCTCCTTCTCGTCCTCTTCGGTGGTGTCGCGCAACTCCATCAGATCGGGGTGGCGGAACAGCGCGTTGTTGTCGAACGACACTTTCGCGTCGAGCACGCGCAGCCGGCCGTTCTTCATCACGATCAGCGGGTTGACTTCTAGCAGGCTCATGTCCTTCTCGACGAAGGCCTTGTAGAGGATCGGGAACAGCGTGCCGCCGTCCTTGGCCGCGTCGCCGTCGAGCTTCAGCGCGCCATTGAGCGCCTTGACGTCGTCGGCCGTGACACCCTTTTCCGGGTCGATGGCGACGGTGATGATCTTTTCCGGCGTGTCGTGTGCGACCGCCTCGATGTCCATGCCGCCCTCGGTCGAGACGACGAAGGCGATGCGGCCGACCGAGCGGTCGACCAGGATGGAGAGATAGAGCTCTCGCTCGATGTCGGCGCCGTCCTCGATATAGAGGCGGTTGACCTGCTTGCCGGCCGGGCCGGTCTGCTTGGTGACCAGCGTGTGGCCGAGCATCTCGTTGGCGTTGGCCACCACCTCGGCGACCGACTTCGCCAGCCGCACACCGCCCTTGGCGTCGGGGCCGAGCTCCTTGAATTTGCCCTTGCCGCGGCCGCCGGCATGGATCTGGCTCTTCACCACATAGAGCGGGCCGGGCAGCGCTTGTGCCGCGGCTTCCGCCTCGCTTGCCTTGAACACCGGCACGCCTTCGGCCACCGGCGCGCCAAAGCTCTTCAGCAGCGCCTTGCCTTGATATTCATGGATGTTCATCGGGAACTATCTCCAGGTCGTTTGCCGGGGGGTGACGTTTGGGCGGGGTTACTTCGAGGCGAGCTGCGGCGCGATCTTGACGCAGGCCTCGGTCAGGCCCTGCACGGTCGCCACCGAAGCCTCGAACATCTTCTGCTCGGCCTTGTTGAGGTCGATCTCGATGACGCGCTCGACACCGCCGGCGCCGATCACCACGGGCACGCCGACATAGGTGCCCTTGACGCCATACTGGCCGGAGAGATGCGCCGCGCAAGGCAGCACGCGCTTCTTGTCCTTGATGTAGGATTCGGCCATCTGGATCGCCGAAGCCGCCGGCGCGTAATAGGCCGAGCCGGTCTTCAAGAGACCGACGATCTCGGCGCCGCCGTCGCGAGTGCGCTGCACGATCTGGTCGAGCTTTTCCTTGGAAGTCCAGCCCATCTTGATCAGGTCGGGAAGCGGAATGCCCGACACCGTCGAATAGCGGATCATCGGCACCATGGAATCGCCGTGGCCGCCGAGCACGAAGGCAGTGACGTCCTCGACCGAGACCTTGAATTCCTCGGCCAGGAAGTAGCGGAAACGCGCGCTGTCGAGCACGCCGGCCATGCCGACGACATGGGTCTTGGGCAGGCCCGAAAACTTCTGCAGCGCCCACACCATGGCGTCGAGCGGATTGGTGATGCAGATGACGAAGGCCTTCGGGGCGTATTTCTTCAGGCCGGCGCCGACCTGTTCCATGACCTTCAAATTGATGCCCAGCAGGTCATCGCGGCTCATGCCCGGCTTGCGCGGCACGCCGGCGGTGACGATGCAGACGTCGGCGCCCTCGATGCCGGCATAGTCGTTGACGCCGGTCAGCCGGGAGTCGAAACCATCCACCGGCGAAGACTGCGCAATATCGAGCCCCTTGCCTTGCGGGATACCCTCGGCGATATCGAACAGGACCACGTCGCCGAGATCCTTGAGGCCGATCATGTGGGCGAGCGTGCCGCCGATCATGCCAGAGCCGATAAGCGCTATCTTGTTGCGTGCCATGTGAGGATGATTTCCCTTTGTCTGTGACGCGCCAACACGGCGTCGAGGAAGAGGCCGGAATGCTGCGGGGAACCGCGAATTTCGCCGCACCCAATAGCTCCGGTGCGGAATAAATTCAAACGATTATTTCGACCCCTGCATTTTCAATCGGTTAGAGCGTTTGGGATTTACGTAAACGTCAAAATTTGTAAGCCGACTTGAGAGAATTTACACAATGGCGATCGAAATCAGAAGGCTCAATCCCTGATATGACGCCCTTGTGATGCGGGTTGCCGACGATGCGTTCGACGAGCCGGTGCGGCCCGATCGCCTTGCCAGCTATCTCGCTTAATCGGGCCATTTCATGATCGTGGCAATCGCCGATCGCAGGGTCGGAATGCGGCTTCCGGCTATTTCAGGCCTGTACCTGCTGCTGCACTTCCGCCTTCGCCTTCCGCCGCTCCGCCCAATCCTCCAGCCAGTCGCGGCTCTGCATTTCGATCAGTCGGGAGGCTGTGCGCTCGAATTCGAACACCTCGACGCCGCGCTTGGCCACATAAAGCTCGTGCGGCGGCGCCTCGGCGCTCATCACCAGGCGCATGTGATGGTCGTAGAGCGTGTCGATCAACAGGATGAAGCGCTTGGCCTCGTTGCGCTTGCCTTCGCCCAACACCGGCACATGGTCGATGAAGACGGTCGAAAACCGGCCGGCGATCGCCAGGTAATCGCGCGCGCCGAGCGGCTTTTCGCAGAGGTCGGCGAAGGAGAAACGCGCGGCATCGCCGGCGGCGGCAGGCACCACCACCTTGCGGCCCTTCAGCGTCAGCGACGTCTCGGCCGTCGGCGCCCCGCGCGTCATCGCCTGCCAGGCCTCGTCGAGCGCCTGGTCGGCCGCCGCCCCGGCCGGCGTGACATAGACCGGCGTGCGGGCGAGCTTTTCCAGCCGGTAGTCCTTGTCGCTGTCCAGCGAGAGCACCTGCGTGTGGCGCTCCAATATGGCGATGAACGGCAGGAAAAGCTGGCGGTTCAACCCGTCACGGTAAAGGTTTTGCGGCGCCACGTTCGAAGTGGCGACCAGTACGACCCCATTGGCGAACAGCGCCGAGAACAGCCTGGACAGGATCATGGCGTCGGCGATGTCGGTGACCGAGAACTCGTCGAAGCACAGCACCCAGGCCTGCTCGGCGAGCGCCTTGGCCACCGGCGGGATCGGATCGTCTTCCCTGACCGCGCCTTCCTTGCGCGCCTGCCGGTGCTTCTGGATGCGGTCCTGCACGTCGGCCATGAAGTCGTTGAAATGGACGCGGCGCTTGCGCCTGACCGGCAAGAGCTCGAAGAACATGTCCATCAGCATGGTCTTGCCGCGCCCGACGCTGCCATGGATGTAGAGGCCCTTGACCGCCTCATGCGTCTCGCGCTTGCGGGCAAACAGCCAGCCCAGCGCACTGGACTTCTGCGCCAGCCGCTTGGCTGAAATCTCGTCGATCAGCCGGTCGAGCGCGGCGGCGATCTCTTCCTGCGCGGCATCGCGTCCGATCGCGCCGGTTTCCACCAGATGATCGTAGCGCTGCCTGACGGTCACATGGGTCTGGAGGCCGTCACGCAGATGCATCGGTCACGTCGTTGTTCAGAGCAGGATGCCCAAGAGAGAGGGTGTGTCGAGATTCAGGTCAGGCCGCCGGCATCACCTGAATGTCAGCACATCTAGGCTTACCTCGTAAGCGAAATTGGCTGTCCGTTGGAAGTCTGGCCGTCGAATTTCGAGCCGCCCGACGAATAGAGCCGCGCCAGCGAGCCGCCATTCTCGTCATAGAGCGTCAGCTGCTTGCCGGCGACGTTCCAGGACTTGATGCCGTCGATCGGCGGCGGGCAATGCAGCGGGCCGGCGCGGAAGCCGGCGCCGAACTTGGTCTGCGGCGTCGCCACCTTGCAGCTCTGGCCGGAGACGCTGACGTTCCAGACACCGGCGACGCTTCCCGCGTTGAGATCCGCGGCGCCTGCCGGCGCCGCGCCGTCCGGCGGCAGGGAGGCAACCTGCGTGTTTGCCGGCGCGGTCGGGAATTGCGACGGGTCGGTGGTGCCGGGGGAGGCCGGCGGCGGCAGCTGGTTGGAGCTCACCTGGCCGGCAGGCGCCGCCTGCAGCGGCGCCGGTTGCTGGTCGTCCATCGACGAGAACCGTGAGGTTGAGCAGCCGCTCGCAACGAGTGCCGCCAGGGATACGGCCACCAGGCCGCCTTTCGAAAAATTCATTACAACCTCCGTCGGATTCGGCTGGGGGGACGCCGTCCGCGCAATCTCACTTCCACCAAGATGGAGAAGGTGGCGAAATTTCAACCCGATATGGTTAAAATAGAGTTTGCGGCAAGATTGTTGCAAATTTATCGCAATCATCCGGCGAGCGGCGCGCTCGGCACGAACACATATCCGTCCGGTCCAACGATATAGCACTCGCGCAGACCATGCGGTTTGTCGATCGCGCCGGCCAGCACGATGTGGCCATGGTCCAGCGCCGCCGCCTCGACCGCGTCGGGATCGGCACCATAGAGGCGCAGCTCGATGCCGGCGCCGCGCGTCTCCGCGCCCGCGATGGAGCCCGTCATCGGATTGTCGAGATAGGAATGGTCGGCATGCAACATGAACACCGATCCCAGAAGCTCGATCGCCGCGAAATCCTCGTCGGCATAGATCACCCGGGCGCCAAGCACGTCGCGGCAGAAGGCTTCCATCGCCACAATGTCCGATATCAGCAGGTTGACGCCGATGCCGGGCGGCAGCGAGCGGCCGAAATCCTCGGCCTTCATCCAGGGGGTCTTGGTACGCTTCATCGCCATGGCATCGTCCTCTCGACCCCGCGATCCTAGCCGAGGCCGTTTCTCCGCCCTTGGCCTTCGGCCGGCAAACGCTTGCGCCAGCCGCGGCAGGGCTTATGTCTAGGACGTCTCCAGGAAAAGTGCGCAGCGGTTTTCCCGGGCAAAACGGGCAGCGCTTTCCCTAGGGAAATGCGCGAAAACACAAAGAGTTGACCGAAACCCGCCGGAGCGCAGACCTTGGCCGCAAGGAAGAAAGCCGTCAACCGCTACTACAGCGGCCCGCCCAGCGATCATTTCGACGGCACCCTGTTCTTCAATCCCGGCGGCCGGATGCCCGGCTCCTTTACGGACCTGCTGAAATGGCGGTTCAGCGGCCAACGCTCGAAATGGCCGCCTGCCAGCCGAAGCCCCTTCGCGCCGGCAAAGCCGGCCGCGACGGTCGAAGGCGCCGATCTGACCGTGACCATGGTCGGCCATTCCACCTTGCTGATCCAGACCGCCGGGCTGAACATCCTCACCGATCCGGTCTGGTCGCGACGCACCTCGCCGTTCTCCTTTGCCGGACCCAGCCGCGTCAATCCACCAGGTATCGCCTTTGGCGATCTGCCGGCGATCGACCTCGTGCTGGTCAGCCACAACCATTATGACCATCTCGACCTTGCCACGCTGAGGTGGCTGAAGGAGAAGCACGATCCGCTGGTGGTGACGCCGCTCGGCAACGATGCCATCATCGCCGCCGCCGTGCCTGGCATGCGGCTTTCCGCGCATGACTGGAGCGACAGGTTCGATGTCTCGGGCGGCGCCGCCATCCATATCGAGCCCGCGCATCATTGGTCGGCGCGCGGGGCGCGCGACCGGCGCATGGCGCTGTGGGCCGGCTTCGTCATCGAGACGCCGGGCGGAAATATCTACTTCGCCGGCGATACCGGCTTCCACGATGGCATCAACTACCGGCTGATGGCGAAAAAACATGGCGGTTTCCGCTTCGCCATCCTGCCGATCGGCGCCTACGAGCCACGCTGGTTCATGGCGCCGCAGCACCAGAACCCCGAGGAAGCGGTCCAGGGCATGTTGTTGTGCAACGCCGCCTTCGCCGCCGGCTGCCATTGGGGCACCTTCCAGCTCACCGACGAGCCATTCGACGAGCCGGTGCGGAAGCTGGTCGAAGCGCTGGACGCCGAAGGCGTGCCGCGAGAGCATTTCCGCGCCTTGCGGCCCGGCGAGATCTGGGACGTGCCTCGGATCTGATGGCCTCGGGAACCCAAGCACGACAGCCGCGTTTTTCAACCGGTTTCAATGCGTTCGGCTTGTGAGGCGTTCCCATGCTCAAATGGATCATCATTCTCCTGATCATCGCCGCCGCGGCGAGTCTGCTCGGCATGCCGGCGCTGGCCGGCGCCGCTGCCACCGGCGCGCGCATTCTCATCGGCATCGTGCTCATCATCTTCCTGTTGATCTTGTTCGGGGTTTTCGCGGTGACGTAAGTCCGGCTTGGCCGTGACTTCGGTCCGGCACCTTGCCGTGACTTCGGTCCGGCGCCTGAAAGCGGCTGCGCACTGGTAATTCCTGCCCGTTTCCGCCATATAGCGCCGAACGGACATGGAATTTTCGGAGCAATGGCAGGCACGGCCCCTTTCGCCAAGATGAACGGCATCGGCAACGAGATCATCGTTGCCGACATGCGTGGCCGCGCGGATCGGGTGACGCCCGCCGCTGCCATCGCGCTGAATGCCGACGCGGCGACGCGGTTCGACCAGATCATGGCGATCCACGACGCCAGGACGCCGGGCACCGCCTATTTCGTCGACATCCTGAACTCCGACGGGTCGGGCGCTCAGGCTTGCGGCAATGGCATGCGCTGCGTCGTCCAAGCGCTGGCCGCCGAGACCGGCGAGAAGACCTTCACGTTCGAGACCGTGGCCGGCATTCTCAATGCCCGAGAACACGCCGACGGCTCGATCTCGGTCGACATGGGCACCCCGCGCTTCGGCTGGCGCGACATTCCGCTGGCCGAGGAGTTCCGCGATACCCGCATGATCGAATTGCAGGTCGGCCCGATCGACGCGCCGGTGCTGCATTCGCCCTCCGCCGTCTCGATGGGCAACCCGCACGCCATCTTCTGGGTCGATGACGACGTCTGGACTTATGAACTCGACCGTTTCGGTCCGCTGCTCGAAAACCATCCGATCTTTCCCGAGCGCGCCAACATAACCATCGCGCAGGTCACCTCGCCCGACAGCATGATCATCCGCACCTGGGAGCGCGGCGCCGGCCTGACCAAGGCCTGCGGCACCGCCTCCTGCGCGGCTGTCGTTGCCGCGGCGCGCACCAGGCGCACGAGCCGCAGCGTCAACCTTTTGACCCCCGGCGGCGGCACGCTGCACGTCGAGTGGCGCGATGACGACCACGTCATCCTGACCGGCGCGGCCGAATGGGAATTTTCCGGCAGCTTCGATCCGTCGACCGGGAAATGGACCCGCGACACCGAAAGCGCGGCCTGATGTCCGCTCTTGCCAAAGGCGTCGACGTGGCAAAGCAGCCCGGCCGCATCGACGTGGTGACCTTCGGCTGCCGCCTCAACACCTATGAGTCCGAAGTGATGCGGCGCGAGGCCGAAAGTGCGGGCCTCGCCGCGCTGGCAGGTGGCGCCGTGATCTTCAACACCTGTGCCGTCACCGGCGAAGCGGTGCGCCAGGCCAGGCAGGCGATCCGCAAGGCGCGCCGCGACAACCCGGCCGCGCGCATCATCGTCACCGGCTGCGCCGCGCAGACCGAGCCCGAAAAATTCGCCGCCATGGACGAGGTCGATCTGGTCCTTGGCAATGAGGAGAAGCTCAAGGCCAATTCCTATCGCGCGCTGCCTGATTTCGGTGTCAACGACACCGAGAAGGCGCGTGTCAACGACATCTTCTCGGTGCGCGAGACCGCCGGCCACATGGTCGACGCCATCGAGGGCCGGGCACGCGCCTTCGTGCAGGTGCAGAACGGCTGCGACCATCGCTGCACCTTCTGCATAATCCCCTATGGCCGCGGCAATTCGCGCTCGGTGCCGATGGGCGCCGTGGTCGAGCAGGTCAAGCGGCTGGCGGGCAACGGCTATGCCGAGATCGTGCTGACCGGCGTCGACATGACGTCTTTCGGCGCCGACCTGCCGGGTGCGCCGAAGCTCGGCAAGCTGGTGAAGACCATTCTGAAACAGGTGCCCGACGTGAAGCGCCTGCGGCTGTCTTCCATCGATTCCATCGAGGCCGACGAGGACTTGCTCGACGCCATCGCCACCGAGCCGCGGCTGATGCCGCATCTGCATCTGTCGCTGCAGTCGGGCGACGACATGATCCTGAAGCGCATGAAGCGCCGGCATCTGCGCGACCAGTCGATCCGCTTTTGCGAGGATGTGCGCAAGCTGCGTCCCGGCATTGTTTTCGGCGCCGACATCATTGCCGGCTTCCCGACCGAGACCGACGCCATGTTCGAGAATTCGCTGGAAATCGTCGAGGAATGCGGCCTGACCCATCTCCACGTCTTCCCGTTTTCACCGCGCGAAGGCACACCCGCCGCGCGCATGCCGCAGGTTCGCCGCGAGTTGGTCAAGCAGCGCGCCGCCTGGCTGCGCGCCGCTGGCGAAGCGGCCTATGTCAGGCATCTGTCTTCGCTCGCCGGCAGCCGCCAGTCGATCCTGATCGAGCGCGACGGCCTCGGTCGCACCGAAGGGTTCACGCTTGCCGCACTCGGCACCGGCGCGCCGGGAGAGATCGTCGAAGCTGATATAACCGGCCACGATGGCGTCAGGCTGATAGCCTCCCCCCTTGCCGCCCGCGCCGCCTGAGAACGCAAGAGCATGGCTGGTTTTTTCAAGAAGATATTTTCGTTCGGCAAGAAGGAGGTCGTCGAGGAGCGCGTCGACGAGACCGCCCCGCTGCCGCCGATCAAATGGGACCAGCTCGACGCGCTGAAGCCGGCGGCCGAGCAGGCGGTGCCGGAGTTTTTGAAGCGCGAGGAGCCGACGGCGGAAGCCCCGCCAGCGGCCGAACCCGCTCCGGTCCAGGCCGCGCCTAGACCGGAGCGCGAGGAGCCCAAGCCCGAACCTGTCCCCACCATTCCGCCAGCGCCGGAGCCGACCGTTCCGTCAGAACCGGAGCCGCAGCCGAAGCCTGCGCCGGAAGAGAAGCCGGCACCCCCGCCCGAGACGCCTGAAGCGCCTGCGCCCGAAGAGGTTCCGACGACGCCGGTCGTGCCGGAGCCCACGCCCGAGCCACAGCCGCAAGAAGTGCCACCACCCGCGCCATCCGAGCCGGAGATCGTTCCCTCGCGTCCGGAGAGGCAACCGGAACCCGCGCCCGTCGAAGTGCCGACGCCGCCGGTCGAAGTGCCGGCCGGGGTGCCTGCACCGGTCGAAGTGCCTACGCCATCGCCGGTTGAAGTGCCTCCATCGGCTGCCTCCGAGCAGCCGACTTCAGAGGCCGGCGCTGCCCCTCATCCGCCTACCGGCACCTTCTCCCCGTATAGGGACGGGGAGAAGGAGGCTGATCGCGATGCCGGCGCCGCTCTTAGCGACGTCAAAGAAAAAAGCTCACCGCTGACGCCCCCCTCTCCCCGTCCTTCACGGGGAGAGGATGAGGGGCTGCGCCGGCCTGCGGAAATTATCCCATCGCCGATCGAAACCGCTCCACCAGCGGAAATCGCCCCTCCCATTCGCCAGCCTGCACCGGTCGAAACACAACCGATCATTGCCGAGGTTGCGCCCGAGCCTCAATCGGTCCCGCAACCCGAACCAAAACCCGCGCCCGGCAAGGTGACCGTCGCCAAGAAGGTCGAGCAGAAGGCCGAGCCGCAGAAGGCGCCCGAGCCGGCGCAGAGGCGATCCTGGTTCCAGCGCATGCGGGACGGGCTTGCCCGGTCCTCGCGCGAACTGACCGGCAACATTGCCGGCGTCTTCACCAAGCGCAAGCTGGACGAGGAGACGCTGCAGGACCTGGAGGACGTGCTGATCCGCGCCGATCTCGGCGTGGAAACGGCGCTGCGCGTCACCGATTCGCTGGCCTCGAGCCGCTACGGCAAGGACGTCTCCGATACGGAGGTGCGCGCCGTCATGGCGGCCGAGGTGGAGAAGGTGCTCGCCCCGGTCGCAAAATCGCTCGAGCTCGACCTTTCGCACAAACCGCATGTCATCCTGGTGGTCGGCGTCAACGGCACCGGCAAGACCACGACGATCGGCAAGCTCGCCGCCAAGCTGACCGATGGCGGCCTGTCGGTGATGCTGGCCGCCGGCGACACCTTTCGCGCCGCCGCGATCGAACAACTGAAGATCTGGGGCGAGCGCACGAAATCACCGGTCATTGCCTCCAAGCTCGGCGCCGATGCCGCCGGTCTCGCCTACGACGCCTTTGAACGGGCAAAAGAAGCGGGCTCCGACGTGCTGATCATCGACACCGCCGGCCGTCTGCAGAACAAGACCGAATTGATGGCCGAGCTGGAAAAGATCGTCCGCGTGCTGGGCAAGCTCGATCCCGAAGCGCCGCACACGGTGCTGCAGACGGTCGACGCCACCACCGGACAGAACGCGCTCAACCAGGTCGAGATCTTCCGCAATGTCGCCGGCGTCAATGGCCTGGTGATGACCAAGCTGGACGGCACGGCGCGCGGCGGTATTCTGGTGGCGATCGCGGCAAAGCACAGATTGCCGGTCTATTTCATCGGCGTCGGCGAACAGGTCGACGACCTCGAACCTTTCTCGGCAAGCGAATTCGCCAGGGCGATCGCTGGCGTGGCTTGAAGAAGCACGATGCCGGAAGTGCTTCCGGATTGGATCGTGCGTAAGAAGGAAACCATGAACCCACCCATTCTCGAACGCGATCCGTCCGACCCGCAGAAAGAGAAGAAGGAAGGCGTCAATCCCGTGCTCAAGCTGGCGCTGGAGCTTGGACCGTTGATGGTCTTCTTCTTCGCCAATGCGCGCGGCGAGTGGCTGACGCAGAAATTACCCATGCTGGCCGAGTTTGGCGGCCCGATCTTCGTCGCCACCGGCCTGTTCATGGCCGCGACCGCGATCGCGTTGATCGCCTCATGGCTGCTCACCCGCACCTTGCCGATCATGCCGATGGTGTCGGGCGTCGTCGTCTTCATCTTCGGCGCGTTGACGCTCTATCTGCAGGACGACATCTTCATCAAGATGAAGCCGACCATCGTCAACACGCTGTTCGGCGGCGTGCTGCTCGGTGGCCTGTTCTTCGGTCGGTCGTTGCTCGGCTATGTCTTCGAGTCCGCCTTCAAGCTCGATGCCGAAGGCTGGCGCAAGCTCACCTTCCGCTGGGGCCTGTTCTTCCTGTTCCTGGCCGTCGTCAACGAAGTTGTCTGGCGCAATTTTTCCACCGACACCTGGGTTACCTTCAAGGTCTGGGGCATCATGCCGATCACGCTTCTGTTCACCTTCAGCCAGATGCCGCTGATCCTGCGCCATTCGCTCGACGACAAGGCCGGCGAAGAAGAGAACGCCGGCAAATAGAGCAATTCCAGGAAAAGTGTGTAGCGGTTTTCCGTCCGGAATTGCGTCGAGACGAACAAAGGGGAGAGCCATGGAATTCGTCACCACCCAGGAAGAGCTGCGGACGATCTACAAGACCCCACGTCCGACCGATGGCTCGATCCGCAAGGAACTGAAGGCGCTCGACGGCCATTGCCGGTCCTTCATCGGCAAGAGCCCGTTCGTGCTGATCGGCTCGTCCGATGGCGAAGGCAATGCCGACGTCACCCCGAAAGGCGACAAGCCCGGCTTCGCCGCCATTCTCGACGAGAAGACGATCGCCATCCCCGACCGGCCCGGCAACAACCGGCTGGATACGCTGGAGAACATCCTGCGCAATCCCTCGGTCGGGCTGCTCTTTCTCATCCCGGGCATGAACGAAACGCTGCGCGTCAACGGCGACGCCCGCATCACCGTGGATGCCGCCTTGCGCGAGCGCCTCGCGATCGACGGCAAGGCGCCGCAAAGCATCATCGTGGTCGCCGTCAAGGCCGCCTACTTGCATTGCGCAAAGGCCTTCATGCGCTCCGATCTGTGGAAGCCCGACAGCTGGTACGACCGCGCGACGCTGCCGACGCTCGGCCAGATCCTGCGCGACCAGCTGGCATTGGCCGATTCGGCCGAGGCGACCGACCGCTGGCTGGACGACGAGTACAAGCAGACGATGTGGTAGGTTTCGACCCACGAATCGCCCGGACCTGCCCGCCTTGCTCAATCTTCTTGCCATCTCGGGCAGCCTGCGGGCGGCCTCCACCAATTCGGCCCTGGTCGCGGCATTGGCATTGAACGCGCCCGAGGGCTGCCTCGTCACCGTCTATGACGGGCTTGGCCGACTACCGATCTTCAACCCCGACGACGAGGGCGAGCGCACGCCGCGCGAAGCCTCCGACCTGATCGACGCCGTCACCGGCGCCGACGGCATCATCGTCTCCTGCCCCGAATATGCCCATGGCGTGCCGGGCGGGCTGAAGAACGCGCTCGACTGGCTGGTCTCGCGCGACGCTGCCGTGGGCAAACCGGCCATGCTGGCGCACGCCTCGCCACGCTCGCTCCATGCCCGCGCGGCGCTGGCGGAGATCATGCGCACCATGTCGTTCGCGCTGTTCGAAGGCGGACCGGAGATTGCCCTGCTCGGCAAGAAGCCACCGGAGGTGGCGAGCATTCTGGCTGAGCCGGCAAACGTGCTGGCGATGCGCGAGACGCTCACGGCCTTCGCGGATTTCATCCGCACGCGATGAGCGGCGGCCTCTCTTCCTTCTCCCACAACGGGAGAAGGAAGAGGCACCTTACTTCTTCCCCCGCAATGTCTCGACATCGGTCTTGCCGACATACCAGTCGCGGGCATTGACTTCCTCGAAGACCACCCAGACATCGTCATTGCCAAGCCCGGTGGCGTCCATGATGGCCGCCGTGACTTTCCTGGCGATGTCAGCCTTCTTGCCGGCCGGATCGGCGGCGATCACTTCCTTGACGATGCGGATGTTGACGAATGGCATGACGTCCTCCCGTTCATTCCTGATCAGTACGTCTTGGCCCCATTCACCATCAGCCGCACCGCATAGAGCGAGGTGGTGCCGGCGATGTAGAGGCAGTTCAGCTTGGCGCCGCCAAACACGCAATTGGCGGTCACCTCCGGCACCTTGACCTTGCCGATCAGCGTGCCGTCCGGATCGTAGCAATGGATGCCGTCGGCCGCGCTGGTCCAGATACGCCCGTCGGCATCGAGCCGGAAGCCGTCGAACAGGCCTGATGTGCAGTCGGCGAACACCTTGCCCCCCGAAACCTTCTTGCCGTGCTTGCCGACATTGAACACCCGCATATGCGCCGGATTCTGCGCGCCATGGGTGCGGCCGGTGTCGACGACGTAGAGCAGGCTTTCATCGAGCGAAAAGGCAAGCCCGTTCGGCCTGACCATATCGGTGATCACCGCTTCGACCTCACCGCTGTCGGGGTCGACCCGGTAGACATGGCAGGCGCCGATCTCGCTCTCGGCCTTGTCGCCTTCATAGTCGGTGTCGATGCCATAGGTCGGGTCGGTGAACCAGATCGAGCCGTCGGACTTCACCACCACGTCGTTGGGCGAGTTCAGCGGCTTGCCCTTCCATTTGGCGGCGACGGTGGTGACCGAGCCGTCATGCTCGGTGCGGCTGACGCGGCGGCCCGAATGCTCGCAGGTGACCAGCCGGCCCTGCCGGTCGACGGTGTTGCCGTTGGAATTGCCCGACGGCTGACGGAACACGCTGACGCTGCCGTCGGTCTCGTCAAAGCGCAGCATGCGGTTGTTCGGAATGTCGGACCACACGACATAGCGGCCGGCGGCGAACCAGGCCGGCCCTTCCGCCCAGCGGCAACCGGTGAACAGTTTCTCCACTTGCGCGTTGCCGTTGAACAGGCGCGCGAAACGCGGATCGAGAATTTCGTAATAGTCTGCGGCCGCCATGCATTTCCTCCCGGCATCACGTGACGCCAGGATCAAGCCAGCCCGCGACCGATCTGGCAAGACGGGGTATCAGCAATTTGTAAGACAAAACGGACAGGGCGTCCCTTAGGACGCCATTAACCGGCTATGCACGCAGCGCAATGGTGCATTGCAACATCTTCTTTTTGCAATGCACCATTACTATGTCATGTTCCGTATCGATCAAGGGAGGAAGAACCAGCCGCGAGAATGCGGCACAGAAGGAACCTTGCTATGATCTTCAACGATCTCATGACCCGCGCTCGCAGCAGCATCGCAAAGCGCAAGCACTACAACCGCCTCGTCGCCGAAATCGACAGCTTCTCCAGCCGCGATCTAGCTGACATGCGCGCCGACCGCTCGGAAATGCTCTACCAGATCCACAAGCAGATCTACGGCTGATTTCTTCAGTCGAGTGTCTCGGCGCCGCCCAGGCGCTTTGAGATTCAGGTCAGGCCGAGCCGAAAATGGTGGTTTCCGAGAACCGGAGCGGAGCGTACTTAAGTACGTGAGCGCCGGAAGCGCGGGAAGCCTCCATTTGCAGGCCGGCATCACCTGAATATCAATACGCCGCGAGCGCCTTGTCGATCTGCGGCAGCAGAAGCTCCTTGGCAGACTCGGCCGTCAGCGGGCCGACATGCTTGTAGGCTATCTTGCCATCCTTGCCGATGACGAAGGTTTCCGGCACGCCATAGACACCCCAGTCGATCGCCGTGCGGCCGGCTTCGTCGACGCCGATCGCCTGGAACGGGTTGCCGAGGTCGCCGAGGAAGCGGCGGGCGTTTTCCGGCCGGTCCTTGTAATTCAGCGCCGCCATCACGAACCGCTTGTCCTGCGCCAGCGCCAGGAGCACCGGGTGTTCTTCCCGGCATGGCGCGCACCACGACGCAAAGACGTTGACCAGCGTGACCTTGCCGGCGAAGGCTTTCGAATCGAGCCCGGGCAGATTGCTGCCCTCCAGGGCTGGCAGGTTGGTTTGCGGTGCCGGCAGACCGATCAAGGCCGACGGCACTTCCGAGACATCGCGCCCCGACAGGAGCTGCGACAGGAACAGTCCGGCCAGGCCGAGAAAGACCAGCAGCGGCAGAAACACGAACAGGCGGCGACGGGTCGGCGGCGGCGTTTCGGTTTCGCTGCTCACGGCTTTCCCGCCCCGGTCTTGTCGGAGCGCCGCCGCACCCCGGCCGCCTCGAGTTCGGCGAGTTCGCGCTTGCGTGCCCGCTGGTCGAGCAGGATCCAGCCGATCAGTCCGGCCAGCACGATCGCCGTGATGGCGTAGGCGGCGGTGACGTAAAGGGCGTGCGGGCTCATCTCTCGATCCAAGGCTTGCCAGTTCATAACTGGGGCGGCCGTCCGCCGCAATGAATGGCGTCTGCGGCAGATTTGCGGTTATGGCGCCTTCGACAGCAAAAAACCCCAAATACTGGAAATACGCATAGCTTGGCATGTCAGCGAAAGCCGTACGGTGCCTTCACAGGTGAGCAGAATTTTGCCTGCGTCATCCCACATCCTAATGGCGCTCAAGCCGTTGCTCTGGAATTTGCGCAGGCTGATCGTCTCGATCCCGATGAATTCGAGCCCGAAAGACACTGCGTTGAACTCACCCCATTTGGCCGGCGGACGATAGGGAAGCACTGTCGACATAAACGAGAGGTGCATGCTGGGGCCGTCGCGGTTCATCGCTGCTGATGTGATCTCGACGGACGACAGATCGGGATAGTTGCCGTAGATGTTCTGCAGGAAGATCGGGTTTTCAATGCGTAGCGGCCACATCAATCCGTACCATGGCGTAGCGCCAGCGCCGCGGCCACGGGGCCCAGCACCGCAAGAAACAAGGTCAGCGCGGCAAGAATGAGGAAAGGCTGCAGGAACGGATCGGGATTGGCCGTCGCGCCATAGCTTGCCGAAACGCCGAAGATCAGCACCGGGATGGTCAGCGGCAGCACCAGCACCGAGATCAAGAGCCCGCCACGCGGCAGCGCCACCGCCACCGCGGCGCCCACGGCGCCGATGAAGGTGATGGCCGGCGTGCCGACCAGAAGCGTCAGCGCCGTGGCGCCGATCGCCAACGGCTCCATGTTCATGAACAGGCCGAGCAGCGGCGCGGCGACCACCAGCGGCAAGACGCTGCCCGCCCAATGCGCCACGCATTTCACCAGCACCGTCAGCGCCAGCATGTGCCGGTCGTTGCCGAGCACCAGCAGATCGAGTGAGCCGTCCTCGCGGTCGGCCTGGAACAGCCGGTCGAGCCCGAGCAGGCAGGCGAGCAGCGCCCCGATCCACAGGATCGCCGGGCCGATGCGGGCCAAGAGCTTGAGGTCCGGCCCAACGCCGAAGGGGATGGTGGCGATGACAGCGAGGAAGAAGATGACGCCAGTCAACGCGCCGCCGCCGGCGCGGATCGAAAGGCGGATGTCGCGGAGGAGGAGAGACCACATTACGATATGGTGCCCTGTTGAGGCTGGCGTTCTGTCGCGCCCCCCTCTGTCCTGCCGGACATCTCCCCCACGAGGGGGGAGATCGGCAGCTTCGACCATCGCGCCTCTTTTGAGACGTAGGAGATTGGCGAAAGCCGAGACAACATCCAATCTCCCCCCTCGCGGGGGAGATGCCCGGCAGGGCAGAGGGGGGCGCCGTAGAGTGCCGACATCAAAGGGCCTCCCCCATTGCCAACGCCTTCGCCCCCTCCAATCCCAGCGGCAGATGCGTCGCCGCCACGATCATCCCGCCATCCGCGCAATGCCCGCGCATCAGCCCCGCGAACCGCGCCTCCGAAGCCTTGTCCAGTCCCGCCGTCGGCTCATCCAGCAGCCACAACGGCCGGTGGCTGACCAGAAGTTTCGCGATCGCCGCGCGGCGCCTTTGTCCGGTCGAGAGATAGCCGAACGGCAAATGACCGATGCCGCTGAGCCCGACCGTTTCCAGCGCCTCCTCCACATCGAGCCGGCCTTCGCCATGAAACTCCCGCCAGAAGCGCAAATTCTCGGTCACGCTCAGCGCCGTCTTCATCGCGTTCTGGTGGCCGAGATAGTGGCAGGCCGAGGCGATCGAGGGGAATTCGTCGCCGCCGCCTTCGAGCAGCAGGCGGCCTTCGGCTTTCGGCAGCAGGCCGGCGACCACCCTGAGCAAGGTCGATTTGCCCGAACCGTTCGGCCCGGTGACGATCAGCGCCTGTCCGGCCTCCAGCACAAACCCGATGCCGGAGAACACCGTCGCGCCGCCGCGCTCGCCGCCCAGATTTTCGGCGATCAGCCGCATCCCGTACCTGTCCCTGGAACGATGCGGCACCGTCGCTGCCGCATCGCACAAATTTGCTTTGCAACTGTCTAGAACTATTCCAGAAAATTCTCTATATCCGGGTCATCCGTGCCAGCGGTCGGCTCGGGAACAGAATTAGCGCCGGACCAGCGCACGCGCCGCCTTGAACGGCTCGGGTTGCTTGGGAGCGGACAGCGGAAATGGCCGTACCCGCACCTTTGCGCGTGATTGCATGCCATCGGCGTCCGTTCCCTTTCAGGCTGAACAGACAAGGATCGCACGTGTCAAAATCCCTCGACAGTTTCAATTGCCGCCGCACGCTGAAAGCGGGCGACGCCGAGTATGTCTATTTCGACCTCGTCGAGG
This sequence comes from Mesorhizobium sp. ES1-3, assembly GCF_020164795.1. Lineage (NCBI taxonomy): Bacteria > Pseudomonadati > Pseudomonadota > Alphaproteobacteria > Hyphomicrobiales > Phyllobacteriaceae > Mesorhizobium > Mesorhizobium sp. ES1-3. The sequence goes on along the minus strand of NZ_JAIUGW010000011.1, from coordinate 77,694 downwards.
CCGAGAAGAACGGCCTCACCGGCATTGCCCAGCTGCCCTATTCGATGAAGGTGCTGCTGGAAAACCTCCTGCGCAACGAGGACGGCCGCTCCGTCACCAAGGACTCGATCCAGGCGGTGGCCGGCTGGCTGACCGACAAGGGCACCGCCGGCGTCGAGATCGCCTATCGCCCGGCCCGCGTGCTGATGCAGGATTTCACCGGCGTTCCCGCCGTGGTCGATCTCGCCGCCATGCGCGATGCCATGGCTTCGCTCGGCGGTGATCCGCAGAAGATCAACCCGCTGGTGCCGGTCGACCTCGTCATCGACCACTCCGTGATCGTCGACGAGTTCGGCACGCCGATGGCCTTCGCCCGCAATGTCGAGCTCGAATATGAGCGCAACGAGGAGCGCTACAAGTTCCTGAAATGGGGCCAGCAGGCGTTCCGCAACTTCCGCGTCGTGCCGCCCGGCACCGGCATCTGCCACCAGGTCAACCTCGAATATCTCGGCCAGGTCGTCTGGACCAACACCGAGGACGGCGAAACCACCGCCTATCCCGATACCTGCGTCGGCACCGATTCGCACACCACCATGATCAACGGCCTTGGCGTGCTCGGCTGGGGCGTCGGCGGCATCGAGGCAGAGGCGGCCATGCTCGGCCAGCCGGTCTCCATGCTGCTGCCCGAGGTGATCGGCTTTCGCCTCACCGGCAAGCTCAAGGAGGGCGTCACCGCCACCGACCTCGTGCTCACCGTCACCCAGATGCTGCGCAAGAAGGGCGTCGTCGGCAAGTTCGTTGAGTTCTTCGGCCCTGGCCTCTCCAACATGACGCTGGCAGACCGCGCCACCATCGGCAACATGGCGCCCGAATATGGCGCCACCTGCGGCTTCTTCCCCGTGGACTCCGAAACCATCCGCTACCTCACGATGTCCGGCCGCAGCGAGGACCGCATCGCCCTGGTCGAGGCCTATTCCAAGGCGCAAGGCATGTGGCGCGAGGCCGGCTCCGCCGACCCGGTCTTCACCGACTTGCTCGAACTGGAGCTGGACAGCGTCGTACCGTCCATGGCCGGTCCCAAGCGTCCGGAAGGCCGTGTCGCGCTCGAAGGCATTCCGGCCGGCTTCGCCAAGGCGATGGAGACCGAATACAAGAAATCCGCCGAAATCTCCAAGCGCTACGCCGTCGAAAGCACCGACCATGACCTTGGCCATGGCGACGTCGTCATCGCCGCCATCACCTCGTGCACCAACACCTCGAACCCATCAGTGCTGATTGCCGCCGGCTTGCTTGCCCGCAACGCCAACCGCCTCGGCCTCAAGCAGAAGCCGTGGGTGAAGACTTCGCTGGCCCCCGGCAGCCAGGTGGTGGCGGAATATCTGGAGAAGTCGGGCCTGCAGAAGGAGCTCGACCAGATCGGCTTCAACCTGGTCGGCTTCGGCTGCACCACCTGCATCGGCAATTCCGGCCCGCTGCCGGCGCCGATCTCGAAAACCATCAACGACAAGGGCCTGATCGCTGCCGCGGTCTTGTCCGGCAACCGCAACTTCGAAGGCCGCGTCTCGCCCGACGTGCAGGCGAATTACCTGGCGTCGCCGCCTCTGGTCGTGGCGCATGCGCTCGCCGGCACCGTCAGCAAGGACCTGACCACCGAGCCGCTCGGCGAGGACAAGAACGGCAATCCGGTCTATCTCAAGGACATCTGGCCGAGCTCGGCCGAAATCCAGGAGTTCATCGAGAAGAACGTCACGCGCGAGCTGTTCGCCCGCAAATATGCCGACGTTTTCAAGGGCGACGAGTACTGGCAGAACGTCAAGGCGCCGGAAGGCCAGACCTATGCCTGGGACAACAATTCGACCTATGTGCAGAACCCGCCCTACTTCGCCGGCATGACATCAGGTTTCGGCAAGATCGGCGACATCAAGGGCGCCCGCGTACTCGGCCTATTCGGCGACAAGATCACCACCGACCACATCTCGCCGGCGGGTTCGATCAAGGCGGCCTCGCCGGCCGGCAAATACCTCACCGACCATGGCGTCGGCGTTGCCGACTTCAACCAGTACGGCACGCGGCGCGGCAACCATGAGGTGATGATGCGCGGCACCTTCGCCAACATCCGCATCCGCAACCACATGCTGGGCGAGAACGGCCGCGAGGGCGGCTACACCATCCACTATCCCACGAAGGAAGAGGAATCGATCTACGACGCGGCGATGGAATACAAGAAGGAAGGCGTGCCGCTGGTCATCTTCGCAGGCGTCGAATACGGCAACGGCTCGTCGCGCGACTGGGCGGCCAAGGGCACGAACCTCTTGGGTGTCCGCGCCGTCATCGCCCAGTCCTTCGAGCGCATCCATCGTTCGAACCTGGTCGGCATGGGCGTCATCCCCTTCGTGTTCGAGGACGGCACCTCATGGGCTTCCCTCAACCTGAAGGGCGACGAACTGGTCGAGATCGACGGATTGAGCGCCATCAAGCCGCGCAAGACGATGACCGCCAAGATCACCTATGGCGACGGCACGGTGAAGAACGTGCCGATCATCTGCCGCATCGATACGCTGGACGAGCTCGACTACTTCAAGAACGGCGGCATCCTGCAATACGTGCTGCGCGATCTGGCAGCCTAGAAAACAGGGACTAGGGGAGTAGGAAAAAGGAAACTAGGCCGGGAACGGGTAACCTACTCCCCTACTCCCCTACTCCCCTACTCCCCTACTCCCCTCCCACAGTTCCGCTGCGATAAAGGCAAGGTTCGTCCAAGCATTGACCGGCTCGGACCAAAGTCCAGGCCGGTTCGCTCGCAATAGAGATCGACAGGGGTCAGGAGAACCTGCCTCATGGGGATGATGCCGCCGCCGAATCGAACCACGCCTTGAAATGCAGTGGCTTCTCCTATTGCGGCCTTACCTCACGATTGCCGCGGTAAAATTTCACCGCAACGTGACTTCCCGTTGACTTCCCGTTCTGCCACATATTTGGGCAAAGCAGAACAAAGCCGGCACCACCGGCGGGAATTGGAATGGTCATGGCCTCGCGACGATCATTGTGGCTGGCAGCCTTCACGCTGGCCTTCTCGGCTTTTGCCGGTGCTGGCCATGCCAGCGAGCCCGAAAGGGCCCAGGCCGAAAAGCCCGACCGGCCGCTCGGCGTGGTCGAACTGTTCACCAGCCAAGGCTGCAGTTCCTGCCCGCCGGCGGACGCGTTCTTCGCCGAACTCGCCACCAGGCAAGACCTTGTCGCGCTCGCCTATCACGTCGATTACTGGGACTATCTCGGCTGGAAGGACACGCTGAGCCGCAAGGAAAACACCGAGCGGCAATATGACTATATGCGCTATTTCAGCAGCCGTTCCGTCTATACGCCGCAAGCCGTCCTGAACGGCCGGATGCATGTCAACGGCGCCAATCGCGGCGAGGTCGACGGCGCGCTTGCCCGCATGGCTCGTGCCGGCGAAGGCATGCGTGTGCCCATCAAGATCAGCCGCACCGGCGACCGCGTGATCATCGACACCGGCGATGCCGGCACCGGCCCGAACGACGCCCATGTCGTCATCGTCTATTTCGACGCGCCGCAGACGGTCAAGATCGGCCAGGGCGAGAATTCCGGCCGCAAGATGACCTATTGGAACGCGGTCACCGGGATCCAGACCGCCGGCATGTGGCACGGCAAGGCGCAGCGCTACGAATTGCCGCTGAGCGAGATCACCAAGAAGGCCGGCTGCGCCGTGCTTTTGCAGTCGGTCGGCAAGGATGGCCTCCCGGGCCCGATCCTGGGCGCGGCTTTCATCCACAGGCCCGGATCCGAGACCTCCCTGGAGCGCCAGCTGTAACGTCACGCGGTTCGGCGCGATCCAGACGGAAACCGTTACACATCTCCCTCGAATGCTTTCAGTGTCCGGTCAGGCGATCGGCAAAGGCGGCAAGACGTGAGGTCCGGCCCAAGCCGTTTGCTTCACGCCGGTCGGCGATGCGATAGAGCTGGTACATGGTGTGGACGCCGAGCCAACGCAGCGGTTCAGGCTCCCATTTCTTGACCGTGCGGTTGACCCAGGGCAGCCGGGTCAGTTCGGTATCGTGGCCGAGCACCAGGTCGCGCAAGGTGCGGCCCGACAGGTTGGAACTGGAAACCCCGAGCCCGACATAGCCGCCGGCCCAGCCGATGCCGCTCTCACGGTCGAAGCCCGAAGTCGTGCACCAGTCGCGCGGCACGCCGAGCGTGCCGCACCAGGCATGGTCGAGGCGCATGCCTTTGGTCTGCGGCAACAGCCTGGTCAGCACCTCATGCAACTGATCGATGGTCGCCTGCTGGGTCTGGCCGCGCACATCGGTGCGCGAGCCGAAGCGGTAGGGCACGCCGCGCCCGCCCATGGCGATGCGGCCTTCGCGCGTGCGCTGTGCATAGCAATAGGTGTGGGCGGCATCGCCCAGCACCTCGTAACCGTTCCAGCCGATCGCGTCCCAGAGCTTTTGCGGCAGCTTCTCGGTCACCACGATGGCGCTGTTCAGCGGCAGCCAGAGACGCCCGTAGCCGGGAATGCCAGCCGTGAACCCTTCGGTGGCGCGAACGATCTTTTGTGCCCGCACGATGCCTCTGGTGGTGGTGACCTTGCCCTTCTCGATCGCCAGCACCTGCGTCTGCTCGTAGATCGGCACGCCGAGCCGCGCGACTGCGGCCGCCAGGCCCTGGACCAGCTTGGCCGGCTGTACACGCGCGACGTTGCGCACGACGAAGGCGCCCAGCACCTTGTCGATGGCGATGCGCTGGCGCGCCTCCCGCGCGTCGAGGAAGGCCAGCCGCTCCGGCGGCATCTCCCAGCCCAGCAGCTCCTCGTATTCGGCTCTGGCGCGCTGCAACTGCGCGGCATTGGTGGCGACGGTGATGTTGTCGACGCGGCGGATATCGGCATCGATGCCCTCGGCCTCCGTCACCGCGATCACCTCGTCGACCGTACCGAACATGGCGCGCTGCATGTCGATCACGGCGCCGCGCGACGAGGTTTTTGCGTATTTCTCGCGCGACCAGCTGAAACCGCCCGACAGCCAGCCGCCATTGCGGCCCGAGGCGCCGAAGCCGGCGAACTCCTTCTCGACGATGACGATGCGCAGCGCAGGTTGCGCCTTCTTCAAATAATAGGCGGTCCACAGGCCGGTGTAGCCGGCGCCGACGATGCAGACATCGGCCTCGATGTCGCCGGGCAAGGGCGGCCGATAAGCGGGGGTGCCGCCGATATCGGCATACCAGAACGACACGTCGCCATTGTGCTTGGCTTGCATTGCGGACTGCTTTCGAAAGGCAATTCCGGGAAAGGCGGTTTTCCGTCCGGAGTTGCGTTAAAACAAAGGGTTTCAGCTAAGCGTCAGATCGGCCTTGTCGTCGTCGGCGAGCAGCTTGACGTCGGCGCCGGCGAACAGCACCTCGACCTCGTCTCCGATGGCAAAATTGTCTGCTTCCAGCGTCGAGCGCACGATGGCTTTCGAGCCGTCGGCCAGATCGACCTCGTATTTGGAGCCGGAGCCGAGGTAAATGGCTTCGCCGATACGCCCGGTGAGCCGGTTGCGGCCATCGCCGTCGGCACCACGGCGGGCGAGTACCAGCTTTTCGGGCCGCAGCAGCATGACCGGCCTGCCGCCATTGGCGAGACGCTTGGCTGTCGCTACCTTCTGGCCCGCTATGTCGATCGCCGTCTCTCCGCCGGAGGTGGCGGCCGCCCCGCGCAGCACGGTGGAATCGCCGATGAACTTGCCGACGAACAGCGTCGCCGGCTCGTCATACAGCTCGCGCCCGGTGCCGATCTGTTCGATGCGGCCCCGGTTGAACACGGCGATGCGGTCCGACAGCACCAGCGCCTCTTCCTGGTCGTGCGTCACATAGACGAAGGTGGTGCCGAGTTCGCGGTGGATGCGCTTGATTTCGAGCTGCAGCCATTCGCGCAGCTTCTTGTCGAGCGCGCCGAGCGGCTCGTCCATCAATAGCAGAGGCGGATCGAAGACGATGGCGCGCGCCAGCGCCACGCGCTGCTGCTGGCCGCCCGAAAGCTCGCTGGGAAAGCGGTGGCCGAAATCCGCCATCTTGACCATGTCGAGCGCCTGGCGGACGCGGCGTTCGCGCTCGGTGCCGGCCACACCGCGCAGGGCGAGCGGATAGGCGACGTTGCGGCTCACCGTCATGTGCGGAAACAGCGCGTAATGCTGGAACACCACGCCGATGTTGCGCTTGTGCGCCGGCACGCCGACGACGCTCTTGCCGCCCACTTCCAGCGCGCCGGAACTGGCCTCGGTGAAGCCGGCGACGACGTTGAGCGTCGTCGTCTTGCCGGAGCCGCTCGGCCCGAGCAGCGTCATGAACTCGCCGGCCTTGATGTGCAGCGACACGCCGTCCAGCGCCTTGAAGTTGCCATAGGCCTTGCTGATCGAGTCGAGGTCGATCGCCGCGCCCCTGCTCTCTTGTCCCCGATTCATTGGCGTCCTTTCCGCTCGCGGCCAAGAAGAAGCATGCCGCCGCCGATCAGGATCGTGGTGGCAAACAACAGGATCGTGCCGACGGCCGCTACCGTCGGGTCGGCGTCGCGCGTGATGGAAGCGTAGATCTGCACCGGCAATGTCTTGAGGTAGGGATTGGTGATGAACAGCGACACGACAATCTCGTCGAAGGAGGTGGCGAAGGCGAACAACAGGCCCGACAGCACGCCGGGCGCTATCAGCGGCAGCGTCACCGTACGGAACGTGGTGAGCGCGCTCGCGCCCAGGCTCGCCGCGGCTGCTTCGAGGCGCCTGTCGAACACTTCGAGATTGGCCGAGACGGCAATCAGCACGAAGGGCAGCGCAAGGATCGTGTGGGCGAGCACGAAGCCGAGCAGCGTGCCAACAAGACGCGTGTCGAGATAGACCGCGTAGATGCCGATCGCCAATACCACGCCCGGCACCACCATCGGCGTCAGCATCAGCATGCGCAGCAGGTTTGCCGGCCGCGCTTTCATGCGGTCGAGGCCGAAGGCGGCGAGCGTGCCGAGCACCGTCGCCAGCACCGCGACGATCGAGGCGACCTTCAGCGAATTGAGGAAGCTGTTCGACCAATCCGGGTTGGTGACGAAATTCTGGTACCACTGCCAGGAGAAGCCCTGCGGCGGAAACGCCAGCGACTTGTTCTCGTTGAACGACATCGGCACCACGACCAGCGTCGGCGCCACCAGCCATATGGCCACCAGCAGGCAGACCAGGCCCAGGATGACGCGGGTGAGAGGCTTCATCTCCATCACTGCCGCCCCGCGTCCCGGTACCTGGATCGCATCACCGGCGCGGCGAGCGCCAAGAGCACGAAGGTCGTGACCAGCAGCACCACGCCCATCGCGCCGCCCCTGCCCCATTGCAGCAGGCTGAGCACCTGTGTCTGCACCAGGGTGGACAGCATGGTCGAGCGCGGTCCGCCGAGCAAAGCCGGTGTGATGTAGAAGCCGAGCGCCAGGATGAAGACGATGATCGCCCCGGCATAGACGCCCGGCAGCGACAGCGGCAGGTAGATGGTGAAGAAGGCGCGGGATGGTCGCGCGCCAAGACTTTGCGCCGCACGCATCAGTCTGAGATCGATGCCTTTCATGACCGAATAGAGCGGCAGGATCATGAAGGGCAAAAGAACCTGCGCCATGCCGATGACCACGCCCGTCTGGGTACGGATCAGCCTGACGCCACTGAGCCCGAGCGATCGCAGGATCGAGTTGATGACCCCTGAATCCTGCAACAGGATCACCCACGACAGGGTGCGCACCACGCCGCTCACCCAAAACGGGATCAGCACACATAGCATCAGCACCAGCCGCACACGCGGCCCGACCGCGGTCATCAGATAGGCGTAAGGGTAGGCTGAGATCACGCACACCAGCGTGACCCACGCCGAGATGACGTAGGTCCGCTGGAGCACGGTGAGGTTGATGGGCGCGCTGAAGAACCAGATATAGTTCTGCAGGCCCCAGTCCGGCTCCGACAGGCTGCGCAGGACGATGGTGAGCAGCGGATAGCCGATCACCGCCAGGAGCAGGACCAGCGCCGGCAGCGCGAGCGCGTACGGCCGCCATGCCCAGCGCCTTTCGACAGCGGTAATGGTTGGATCGGACGCGCTCACGGGTCTGTGTCCCGTCAGCCGGTCAGTTGCCGGCCATCAGCGCCGACCATTTCTCTTGCGCCACCGCGAAGTTCGGGACCCAGAACTTGAAGTTCTGTTTGTAGCCCTGCTTCTGGCGCTCAGGCGTATTGGTCAGGTAGGCGGCGACGGAAGCGTCGACCTTGGGCCGCGCGTCGTTGTTGATCGGCGTGTAGGAGGTCTTCTCCGCCAATATCTCCTGGGCATGCTTGCCGAGATAGGCATTGAGCAGCGCGTAGGATGCATCCGTATCCTTGACGCCGACGGGAATCGTCATCTGGTCCATCACCACGAGCCAGTCCTGCCAGGCTGGCGCGTATTTGGCGCCGTTCTTGACCGCCGTCATCGCGCGGCCCGTCCACATCATCAGCATGTCGGCCTCGCCGGATTCGGCGAGTTGCTGCGATTCGGCGCCGGTCTTCCAGAAGATCGTGTCGGGGCCGAGCTTGCGGACCACATCGATGGCCTTGTCGATATCGGCCACCGTCATCGTCTTCGGGTCGCCGCCGGCAACCTTGAAAGCCTGTTCCAGCAGGCCGCCGGTCGGGCTGCCGGAGCCGTCGATCCCGCGCACGCCTGGGAATTTTTGGGTATCGAAGAAGTCGGCCCAGCTCTTTGGCGGATTATCCCCGTACTTCTCCTTGTTGTACATCAGCACGACACCGTAGTTCATCGCCGGCACCGAGCATTCGCCGACTTGACCTTCCGGGATTTTCGAGACGTCGAGCTTGGTCAGATCGAGCTTCTGGAACAGCTTGCCGCAATAGACATAGGGCGGCAGATCGTCGGTATCGACGACGTCCCAGGTGACATTGCCGGACTCGACCTGCGCCTGCAGTTTGGCGATCTCCGTCGGGCCGTCATTGAGCAGCTTGACGCCGGACTTGTCGACGAACTCCTTGAGCGCGGCCGCCTGGCCGTCCTGGTAGATTCCGCCATAGGACACGAAGGTCAGCGTCTTGCCCTTCAGCGAGCCTTCAGCCACCTCTCCCGCCACCGGCTTGGATTGCGCGAGCGCGGCGGTGGCCGCCAGAAGCACGGCGACGCACGCCGCATGTCCAAATCTCAGTCTCATGATCAACTCTCCCATTGCAGCACTCGCATTTGTTTTCATTCACCCGGATGCGAGCGGTTTCCGGGCCTGTATTGATCGAGTTCGAACGCGCCGGCGGTTGGCGGGGCGATGATCCACAGCACCTCCGCCGGCGTGTCGCCGACATTGACCGTGCGGTGCGGCACCGAGGTCGCGTATTCGACGCTGTCGCCTTCGCGCATTACATGGCGCTCGTCGGCGAGTGTCAGTTCGACGGTGCCCTTGAGCACCATGAACATTTCATGCTCGCCGCTGTGGACGTAGGCCTCGTCGCCGGTCGAGCCGCCCACCTCGAAATGGCCGGCATAGACCTCGAACTGGTGGATCGGCCGCCGCGACAGGAGCATCTTGCGGCCTTGCACGCCGACCGGCAGGACCGGCCGTTCCTCGCGCCTCAGCACCTTGTGCAGGGGGCGGGCATTGTCCTCGAACAGATCGTTGATGCCGAGGTCGAGAGCGGCGGCGATCTTGAGCAGCGTGCCTGTGTTGGCGCCGCACAGATTGCGCTCGAGCTGGCTGATGAAGCTCGCCGTCGTACCGGTCATGTCCGCGAGCTGGCGCAGCGAGACGCGCCGCGCCGTCCGCAACGCCTTGATGCGAGGGCCGACGCCGACGCCATCTGGCGCGGCCGCCCCACCAGTCAATTGTTTTGCCGTGGAGTCCGATGCGCGTGGCATTGCCGTCTCCGTTTCACTTAACACCCTATTAAGTGAAACGGCAAATGGCAAGCACGGTCGACGGAATTGAATAGCGGATGTCGGGGCTGGCTGCTTCGGTCTCTACGCCGAGTTCCAGCGGTCGCCTTGATGCATGCCGCCCTGAAGTATCCTCGGTTCCGGGACACGACATGCATAAAATTGGAAGCTTACAGCAGGTCGGGCGAATCCTATTCGCCGGGACATGCTGTAATCCGGGCAAAAGGGTCCAAAAACGAAAAAACCGACGTCAGCTTGCTTCTGACGTCGGTCATTTAGGTTTTGGGATCGTCGCACACCTGGCTTTTCCGAGGAAAAGGCCGAGGTTGGTTCGATCCGACGCAGACCCGTGGGCGGGGGGCTTGGGGTTTACGAGCCGGTGCCGGACCGAACCGTCTCAGGCAACGCCGGTAAATTCGTCGGACATTGGGGCAGGAGCGCGGATAAAAAAAGGCAGAAATGTGGCGAAGCATCACCAATTCCAACATGCGTTTCACAAACGTGACTGGACGCTACGGAAAACGGCCCGCCGGCTTCGCTTCGCCGGCTCTTGCAATTGCGGTGCGAAGAGGCCAACTTTGGTTGGCAAAGATTCATTTTGAGGGATCGAGGCATGACTGATGACGGCGGCGGGATGGGGGATGGTGACGCATCCGCAATATTGATCCCGCTACACGAGGCACGACGCCTCGACCAGCCGGTCCGCTTCGACCGGCGTGAACTGGACCAGATCCTGAGGCTCTACGGACGCATGGTCGCCGCCAATGAATGGCGCGACTACGCCATCGACCATCTCACCGACCGCGCTGTCTTTTCCGTCTTTCGCCGCGCCAGCGAAGTGCCGCTGTTCCAGATCGTCAAGGATCCGAAACTGGCGCGCAAACAGGGCGCCTTCGCCGTCATCGCCGCGGGCGGGCGCATCCTCAAACGCGGCCAGGAGCTTGGCCGCGTGCTTGGCGTCTTCGACAGCAAGCTGATGCTGGTTCAGGTTTGAGCCGGGGATTGGGGAATTGAGGAATTGAGGAATTGAGGAAAAAGACACTCGGCGCCTGGCGTAAGCGCCCTTTTTCTTTCGTTCTTCAGTTCCTCAATTCTTCAATTCCCTCTTCACTTCTTCAATTCCCTTCCGGAATTTCCGCTCGGGCAACGAGTCCGGATCGGGTAGGACCGATGCCCCGCCGTTCAGCGATAGCTGCATGAACACCGTGTCCAGCCAGCGGCCGTGCTTGTAGCCGGAGCCTTCGAGGCGGCCGGAATGGCGGAAGCCGAGCTTCTCATGCAGCCTGACCGAGGCGCTGTCGGCGTGGCCGTCGCCGATCACCGCGACGATCTGGCGAAAGCCCGCCACCTCGACCGCCGCGACCAGGCTCCGCATCAGCTCGAGGCCGACGCCCTGGCCCTTGGCATCGGGCGCGACATAGACCGAATCCTCGACGATGAAGCGATAGGCCGGGCGCGGCCGGAAGGGGCCGGCATAGGCATAGCCGAGCACGGCGCCGTCCTTCTCGGCCACCAGATAGGGAAAGCCGCCGGCCGCGAGCGTGGCGAATCGCGTACCCATCTCGGTGCGGCTGGGCGGCTCCAGCTCATAGCTCGCCGTGCCGTTGGTGACCGCGTCGGCGTAGATTTCCGTGATGATGTCGAGGTCGGCCGGGGTTGCCGACCTGATCACGATATTGCTCATTCTCTATGCAAACCTCTCATGTGCCCTCAACAACAGCAGAGGCCCGCGCAAAAGAAAAGGGCGGCCATTGGGCCGCCCTTCCGAGAGTTGATGGTCCAATACCGCTTAGCGGCGGTCGCCCATGAACTGCAGCAGGAACATGAACAGGTTGATGAAGTCGAGATAGAGCCTCAGCGCCCCCATGATCGCCTTGCGGCCGGCGACGTCGGAGGCGTCGCCATCGAAATACATCTCCTTGATCTTCTGCGTGTCATAGGCGGTGAGGCCGGCGAAGACCAGCACGCCGATCGCCGAGATGGCGAAGGAGAGCGCCGACGAATGCAGGAAGATGTTGATCACCATGGCGATGATGATGCCGAACACGCCCATGATCAGGAACGAGCCCATCGCCGTCAGGTCGCGCTTGGTCGTGTAGCCGAACAGCGACAACGCGCCGAAGGCGGCGGCGGTGGCGAAGAAGGTCTGCGAGACGCTGGCGGTGGTGTAGACCAGGAAGATCGACGACAGCGACAGGCCGACAAGACCGGCATAGACCCAGAAGGTCGTCTGCGCGGCGGCAACGCTCATCGACTGGATCCTGAACGACAGGAAGAACACTGCGGCCAGCGGCGCCAGTATGACAACCCAGCGCAGCGGCGAACCGAAGATCGCGTAGCCGAACGAGGTCAGCATCTCGCCGCTCGGCAGCGTCGCGACGGCCGAGGCCGGGTCGGTGGTGGTGGCCAGCATGATCGTGCCCACGGCGGCAAGGCCGGTGATGAGCAGGCCAAGCCCCATCAGATTGTAGACCTTGATCATGTACGCGCGCAGACCCTGGTCGATGTCGGCGCGGACGCCGGGCACCGCCGACGTCTGGTAATTGCGAATGGGATCAGCCATTGGAAATCCTCTGTTGCTTCTGCCCCGTCCGGTGTCGGGCCTCTTGCGGACCCAGGCGCCGCTGGCGGGACTCCAGCATGCCTGTGCTGAAATATGATGGTTATTCGCGTCGAGAACAAGACCGTAACCGGGTGTAACGGTTCGTGACAGGCCAAAATGCCGCTTCGCCGGCTGTTTTGGATGGCATTCTTACCAAGATTTAACCTGGAGCAGGCGGCGCCGGCCGGCGAATCAGAGGTTTCGCAGCACGGGTGCCGCCTTGTGGCCGAGCACCCGCCAGGTGCCGGCAAGGCCGATGCCGACCGTGATCACCAGCGAAAAGGCAATCGTGGCGACCGCCACCTCCGGCATGAAATGCGACGGCAAGGCCATGATGCGCGCGACGACGAACCAGGCGGCGGCGCTGCCGGCGGCGAGCGCGAAGATCGCGGTGGCGAGCCCGATCAGCATGTATTCCAGCGAGAAGGCCGATATCAGCGTCGTGCGCGTCGCGCCCAGCGTCTTCAGCACCACCGCGTCATGGATGCGCGCCCGATTGCCGGCGGCAAGCGCGCCGGCAAGCACCAGAACCGAGGCGATCAGCGCCACGCCGGCCGCCGCCCGGATCGCCGTGCCGAGCTGACCGACCAGCCGGTTGACAATGTCGAGCGCATCCTTGACCCGCACCGTCGTCACGGCTGGAAAAGCGCGGGTGACGGCATTGAGGACGCGCGCATCGTCGGCCGTCGAGGCGTTCTTTTCGGTGAGCGTCGCTATCCAGCCATGCGGGGCCCCCGCGAACGTGTTGGGCGAGAACACCATGACGAAATTGATGCCCATCGTCTCCCATTCGACCTGGCGGAAATTGGCGATCCGGGCCGTGACATTGCGGCCGAGCACGTTGACAGTGATGGTGTCGCCGAGCTTCAGCCCGATTTCCTTGCCTTCCTTGTCGGAAAACGAAACCAGCGGCTCGCCGCCATAATTGTCCGGCCACCAGTTGCCCTCGGTCAGCGTCGCGTTTTCCGGCTGCCTGGCGTCATAGGTCAGACCGCGATCTCCCTTCAGCACCCAGGCGCCCTCGGCCGGCACATTGACCTTGTCGACATCGACGCCGTTGAGCGCCATCACCCGGCCCCGCAGCATCGGCACCTTGGCCAACGTTCCCCGCGGCGCCTCCTTTGCGATCAGCGAGGAGAAGGCATCGACTTCGCTGCCCTGGATGTCGACGAAGAAGAAGTTCGGCGCCCGCTCCGGCAGGTTGCCGGAGATCTGGCGCCTGAGATTCCCGTCGATCAGCGCCAGTGTCACCAGGAGAGTCAGTCCAAGCCCCAGCGACAGCACCACCGACGGCGTCAGCGCACCGGGCCGGTGGATGTTGCCGATGGCGAGCCTCAGCGCGACAAAGCGCACGCGCGGGCTCTTCCTGGCTGCCCATTGCACCAGTCCACCGACGAGACGCAGCACCAGGAAAGCAAAAATCGTGGCGCCGACGAAGATCGAGGCGATGCGCTGGTCGCCCGAAAACAGGATCGCCAGCGCCGCCAGGAAAAGCGCGATGCCGAGCGCGCAAACGACATAGACGGGGCGCGGCAGGCCGCGGCCTTCCAGCCCCATCTCGCGGAACAGCGCGGTTGCCGGCACGTCACGGGCGCGGCCGAGCGGCAGCAGCGCGAAGGCGAGCGTCACCAGCAGGCCGAACAGTGCCGCCATGGCCAGCGCGCCGGGATAGAAGCCACCTTGCGCCGGCACCGGAATGACGGATTGCAGGGCGGCACTTGCGACAAAGGGCATCAGCGCGCCCAGCACCAGGCCAGCGCCTATGCCGAGCAGGGCGATGATCAGGATCTGCACGAGGTAGACGGCAAAGACGAAGCCGCCGGACGCGCCCAGGCTCTTGAAGGTGGCGATGACGCCGCGTTTGCCGTCGAGATAGGCACGCACCGCATTGGCGACGCCGACGCCGCCGACCACCAGCGCGGTGAGCCCGACCAGCGTCAGGAACTGCGAGAAGCGTTCGATGTTGGAAGACAGTGCCGGCGCGGCATTGCTGCGCGTGCGGACCGACCAGCCGGCCTCCGGAAAATCCTTGGCCGCCTGGTCCTGGATGGCCTTGAGCCTCGCCTCGTCGGCACCGGCGGGCAGCCGGACCTTGTAGGCGTTCTCGACCAGGCTGCCCGGCTGGACCAGCCCGGTGGCGGCCAGGGCCTCGGTCGAGATCATCAGCCTTGGCGCGAAGCCGAACCCGTCGGAGACCGCGTCGGGCTCGGTCACCAGCCTGGCGCGCAGTTCGAAGATGGCGGTGCCGAGCTTCAGCCGGTCGCCGATCTTGAGATGCAGCCGTTCGAACAAGAGGTCGGGTGCCGCGGCGCCGAAAACGCCGAACTGCCCGCCGAACAGTTCCTGCTTCGACAGCGCCGGTTCGGTTTCCAGCGCGCCATAGAGCGGATAGGCATCGTCGACCGCCTTGGCCTCGACCAGCGCCTGGTCGGATCCGTCGGCCAGACGCGCCATCGAGCGCATGCCGGCGGTATGCGAAACGATGCCCAGCCCATCGAGAAAGCCACGTTCGGCCTGGCTGGCGGCGCGCTGGTTGATCTGGAAGCGAAGATCGCCGCCGAGCAGCGTCTGGCCCTGATCGGCGACACCGGCGGTGATGGAGCGGGCCACCGAATTGACGCCGCCGATGGCCGCCACACCGAGCGCGATGCAGGCGAGGAAGATGAGGAACCCGGACAGACCGCCACGCATCTCGCGCAGCGAGAAGCGGATGGCAAGCTTCAAGGTCCGCGCCAGCGGCATCAGGCGGTGACCTTGGTCGGCGCCGGCGCTTCGATCCGCCCGGAGCGCATCGAAACCTGGCGCGAGCAGCGCGCCGCGAGCGCCGGATCATGAGTGACCAGCACCAGCGTCATGCCGCGCTCGGCGGCCTTGGCGAACAGGAGGTCGGCGACCTGCCGCCCCGTCGCCTGGTCGAGATTGCCGGTCGGCTCGTCGGCGATAAGGATGCGCGGCGACGGTGCCAGCGCACGGGCGATCGCCACGCGCTGCTGCTCGCCACCCGAGAGTTCCCCGGGATAATGGGTGACGCGGTCGCTGAGGCCCACGGCCGCCAGTTCCCGCTCCGCCACCGAAAACGGATCGGCGTTGCCGGCCAGTTCCAGCGGCACCGCGACGTTCTCGAGCGCTGTCATGTTGGGGATGAGGTGGAAGGACTGGAACACGATGCCAATGTTTCGGCCACGAAACGAAGCAATCTGATCCTCGCTTTTATCGTTGAGCAGCTCGCCAGCGATTCGTACCGTGCCCGAATCGACTCTTTCCAGCCCTGCCAGCACCATCAGCAATGTCGACTTGCCGGACCCGGACGGACCGACGATGCCCGTCGCCTCGCCACGCGCGACTTCGAGGCTGACGCCCTTCAGCACATGGACCGACGAAGCCCCTTCGCCAAGCGTCAGGGATACGTCTTTCAGCGCAATGACGGCTTCTGTCAAAATGAAAGCGTCCTATATGGGAAGGGAGGCTCTGCCTGTCGGAAGCCACCGCCGGAAGAATTCTCTGTCATATGGGGCCTGCCGCATGTCTTTCAAACGCCTGATAGCCGCAGGCCTGATCGTTTTCCTCGCCATTTGCGGCGCCATTTCGTCGGCGCGCGCCGAGCCATTCAAGATCGTCGGCTTCGGTGACAGCCTGATGGCGGGGTTCGGCCTTGGCCCGGGCGAGGGCTTTACCGACAAATTGCAGGCCGCCCTTCGCGCCAGGGGCCATGACGTCACCGTCGCCAATGCCGGCGTCTCCGGCGACACCTCCAGCGGCGGCCTGGCGCGGCTCGACTGGTCGGTGCCGGACGGCACGCGGCTTGTGATCCTCGAACTCGGCGCCAACGACATGCTGCGTGGCGTCTCGCCCGACATCACCCGGAAGAACCTTGACGCCATGCTGGGCAAGCTCGAGGAGCGCAAGATCGCCGTGCTCCTGGCCGGCATGCGCGCCGCGCCCAACCTCGGCGCCGACTACCAGAACGCCTTCGACGCCGTCTTTCCGGAACTCGCCGCGAAATACGGCGTTACGTTTTACCCGTTCTTTCTCGACGGCGTCGCCGGCCAGCCCAGTTTGCAGCTCGAGGACGGCTTGCATCCGAACGCCAAAGGGGTCGATCAGATGGTCGAGCGCATCCTGCCGACGGTCGAAAAGGCCATCGCCGCGGTGCCGGGAGGTTCGTGAGATCCGATAAAGCCGCTTTCCCTTGGGGAAACGTTTAGCAAAGCCTGTGACCAACAAACCACTTGCTCCATTTGATCATCGATGATTCGCTAGGGATGACAGTTCGATTCGAGGAAGGGAGGCTCTTCATGCCGCGTCTTTTCATCGCCCTCGAAATTCCGCGTGATGCCGCCCTTTCGCTGTCCCTGCTCCGCGGCGGCCTGCCCGGGGCCCGCTGGATCGACGTCGAAAACTACCATCTGACGCTGCGCTTCATCGGTGATGTCGAAGGCCATGTCGCCGACGAGATCGCCAACGCGCTCGACCGGGTGCACCGTCCTTCCTTCTCGCTGGCGCTGTCGGGTGTCGGCGCTTTCGGCCAGAAGAAGCCGCATGCGGTGTGGGCCGGCGCTTCCCCCTCGCCCGACCTGGCGGCCCTTCAGGCCGAGATCGAGCGCATTTGCCAACGGCTCGGCATTCCCGCCGATCCGCGCAAGTTCATGCCGCATGTGACGCTGGCGCGCCTGCGCAACTCGAGCCCGCTCGACGTCGCCCAATATCTGTCGGCGCGCGGCAATTTCTCGACGCTGCCATTCCGCGTCAGCCGCTTCGTCTTGATGTCGTCGCGCGATTCGGTCGGTGGCGGCCCCTATGTCGTGGAGGAAGCCTGGCCGCTGTCCGGCGTCGATACGCGCGCCGCCAGCCGTGTCGCCAGCGCCTCCGATGCCTCGCGGATCATGCGGTAGACCGAAGCGAACGCTTCCCGGTCCTCGTAATAGGGATCGGCCACATCGAGCGGCTTTCCCTCGGCGAATTCCAGGAACAGGTGGATGCGATCGCGCACCGCCGTCGGCGCCAGCGCCTTCAGGTCGGCGACGTTGGACCGGTCCATGCCGAGGATCAGGTCGAAGCGGTGAAAATCCTCCGGCATGATCTTGCGCGCCCGCTGCCGCGAGATGTCGATGCCGTGGCGCGACGCGATGGCAATCGAGCGCGAATCGGGAGCGGAGCCGACCTCCCAGCCGCTGGTTGCGGCCGAATCGAGCACGACATCGCCACCGCATCCGCGCTCCGAAAGCACGGCGCGAAGCACGCCTTCCGCCAGCGGCGACCGGCAGATGTTGCCGAGGCAGACTAAAAGAATGGAATTTATAGGCTTCGCGATCATGGATCCGGCGCTATGTTGATTTCAGCGCAATAGCACGGGAGGCGGACATGACGAGAGAGAAACTGGGCAGGGAAGCCGCCGAAGCAGCGCTGACGGCGCTTGACGGCTGGGCGCTGGCAAAGGACGGCGCCTCGATCGGCCGCACCTTCACCTTCAACAATTTCTCCGAAGCCTTCGCCTTCATGACCCGAGTCGCGCTGGCCTCCGAGAAGATGGACCATCATCCCGACTGGTCGAATGTCTACAAGACGGTCGACGTGACCTTGAACACGCATGACGCCGGCGGCGTCACGGCGCTCGATATCGAACTGGCCAAGAAGATGAACCGCTATTTCGGCGGCTGAACACCGGCCAGGCCATGCTCGCGGCGGGCGCCGACCCGCCAAATCGGCGCCCGCATCTTGCAGCCGGGTTCGGCTTTCACCACATTTTGATCGGCGGGAATGCGCCAGCATGCGCATGGGACCCGCAAGGAGAGATTGATGGCGCAGGAATCCGGTTTTGACTTCTTTGGCTTTGGCGACAGGCTGGGCGGCGAGGGCGAAGTGCGCGAAAAGTTCTGGCGCACGGCCAAGAAGGCAGCACGGCAGATTCCGTTCATGGAAGACGTCGTCGCCGCCTATTACTGCGCCATGGACAAGAACACGCCGCTGCACGCCAAGGGCATATTGGTGGCCGCGCTCGGCTATTTCGTCCTGCCGGTCGACCTCATCCCCGACTTCATCTTCGGGTTGGGCTTCACCGATGACATCGCCGTGCTGACCGCCGCGATCACCGCCGTCAGCGCCCATATCACGCCGGCGCACCGGCAGGCCGCCAAGGACGCCATCGCGGACAAGGGCTGAATCCCGCCGCGTCGGCCGGCGCTCAGCGACGGTCAACAGTCAAATTCTTGCCTTTTTCGTGGCCTCCAAGTCCCCAGAGGGACGCCGTGCCAGCCGCTGATAAGGCGGCGGTGCGGAGATGGCGGCGGTTTCCTGGGGTGAAGGTCCCTTTCTCTTGGGAAATTCATCGTTTGGTAACCCAGATTAAATCAAAATGAAGCGACGGCAGGACGCCATGCGGCCCGCCTCCGCACCATTTGGAATACGGGAAAAGCGATGCGCGGATTGATTGCACTAGTTTCGAGCCTGATCCTGGCGGCCACGGCAGCACCGGCGCTGGCGCAGCAGGCGACCAAGATCGGCCAGCACAATGCCTGGGGCACCTACAGCTACCAGGCGTCGGGCGGCAAGGTCTGCTACGTGCTGACCGTGCCGACCGACAAGCAGCCGTCGACGCTAGACCATGGCGACATGTTCTTCTTCGTCAGCCAGCGGCCCGGCCAGCAGGTATCCTATGAGCCGCAGTTCATCGCCGGCTACAATTTCCAGGAAGGCTCCAAGGCCACCGTCACCATCGACAAGAAGACCTTCTCGATGTTCACGCGTGGAAAATCGGCCTGGGTCGAGAACGCCGCCGAGGAACCGGTGCTGATCGCGGCGATGAAGACCGGCACCGACATGAAGGTTTCGGCGAAGTCGGGCCGCGGCAATCCCACGAGCTATGTATTCTCGCTGAAGGGCATTTCGGCGGCGCTGTCCTCGATCGCCAAATGCAAATAGGCGGGAGGAGCAAATCCCTTGTCTGTTGAAGAAGTCGACAAGGCCATTCTCGGCGCTGTCCTGGAGCGCTGGCAGAAGACGGCAATGATCATCGCTCGCGCCGAAGCGACGCTTCGTTCTTCGAACGCGGAACCATCCCTGGACGAGATTGCGGATCGAATTGCTGTTCTTGCCGCGCAGGGCAGGCTCGAGAACCAAGGCGATCTCTCACTGTGGCGACACAGCGAAGTTCGCCTGCCGCAAACGCTCTAAGCCGCTCCTGCATGACTCTCACCGCAACCTGTTCTATGCGCCGCGCTTCATTTCGGCACGATGGATGAAATCGGCCGCAATTCGCTTATCTGGGCGCGGCAACACCACATCTTACGCCTTCTCGCTGAAGGGCATTTCGGCGGCGCTGTCCTCGATCGCCAAGTGCAAATAGGCTATCTTCGGTTTTGAACCAAAGGCCGGGCCGCGACGCCCGGCCTTTTTGCTTTTCAGCCCTGGCCCGGGTCCGGTGCGGCCTCCGCCCGCCGCCGCCTGATCGCCTCGGCGATGAAGATCCGCGACAGGGCGTGGTAGAGCGGCTCGTGCGAGATCAGGCGCGCCGTGCCGTAGCCCAGCATCGAGGCCAGCATCAGGCCGATGACATTGTCGTGATTGCCGGTCATTTCGAGGATGATGACGAAGGCCGTCATCGGCGCCTGCACGACGCCGGCGAAATAGCCGGCCATGCCGAGCAGCGCCGCGACGCCGGCGCTGCTGCCGAACACCAGGCCGAGCGAACTGCCGATGCCGGCGCCGACCGCTAGCGAGGGCGCGAAGATGCCGCCGGGAATTCCTGAAATCATCGACAGCAGCCCGGCCGCGAATTTCTCGGCAAAGAAGAACCAGGGCAGCGGCGTGCCTTCGACCGCGCTGCGCGCCTGGGCGTAGCCGGTACCGAAGGTCAGCCCGCCCGAGACGATGCCGATCACCGCCACCGCCAGTCCGCAGACCGCCGCCACCAGCAGGGCGCGCCACAGCGGCTGCAGCGCGTGCCAGCGCCGAATCCTGCGTGTCGCCTTGAGCGCCAGCAACGAGAACAAGGCGCCAAAGCCGCCGCCGATGACGCCACAGGCAATCACCAGCGGCCAGTCGACGGCAAACGAGATCGTGTCCTTGGACACGCCGAAATAGGTGTAGTTGCCGAGCACGCCGAGCGAGGCCAGGCCGGCCAGGATGACCGCCGTCAGCACCAGCCCGTTGGTGCGCGCCTCATAGGTGCGGCCCATCTCCTCGATGGCGAAGACGATACCGGCGAGCGGCGTGTTGAAGGCGGCGGCGATGCCGGCGGCCGATCCCGCCAGGATCAGGCCGCGCGCCTGCGCCATGCCGCCCCAACGCGCCGCCTGCAGCATCAGCGAAGCGCCAACCTGCACGGTCGGCCCCTCGCGGCCGATGGAAGCGCCGCAGAACAGCCCGACGATGGTGAGCACGATCTTACCCGCCACCAGCCTGAGCGACAGGATATGGCTGCGGTCGTCGTCGTCACGCAGGTGCCGGGCGGCGATCGCCTGCGGAATGCCGCTGCCTTGCGACCCCGGAAAGAAGGCGTGCGCCAGCCACGCGCACAGGACGAAGCCGAGCGGTGTGATCGCCAGCGGCAGATAGAAGCGCCAGCCGCCATCATCACCGATCAGCACATGGAACAGCGCCTGTGCCTTGTCGGCCAGCACGGCAAACAACACGCTGATCAGGCCGATCGAGATCGCACCGGCCCAGAACACCAGACGCGGCTGCCAGACACGGCGCGTGGCCCACATCGCCTGCGAACGCCGCAGCATGGGATGTCTTCGCGATTGGCCGGCCATGTGTGTCCTCGTGGGGAAAACCCAGCCCTAACACAGGCATGATGCCGATCAAGTAAGAGTCTGACGATCGGAGGGACAAAAGGGCCGCCGCGTTGGGGCGGCCGCTCGCGAACATGCTCCAAAAAGGGCATAAGTCGCCTTCAGTCGAAATGGACGCTGCCCGTCCCGCCGGCCTCCGAGCCGGCGGGCAAGCGCTGGCGAGATCGTCACATGGCCATTTTTTCACATTCGGCCTGGGCCTTCTTGGTCGACGTGTCGACCATGTAGGCTTTGCCCTTGGCGTCGGTCATTATCATCATGCAATGCTTGATCGGCTTGGCCATCTTCATCATATCGGCGCCCATCTTCGCGTCCGGCATCATAGTGCCCATGTGCCCGTCCGGCATGATCGCCGTCACTTGTCCACCTTTCATCATGGTCATGGTGCCCATCGTGTCCTCGGCGAATGCCTGCGAGGCGCAAAGAGCGGCGAGGCCGGCGATGACGGCGAGCTTGATCGATTTCATTCCGCATACTCCCATTGTGCAGGGGCACAGTCGCCCCATTCAGGGTTCGCGGACGGCGCGCCAGCCGTTACGCCGACACGAATATGTGATCGATCGCGCGCCGGGGAACGGCACAAGGCAGTCGCAGCTTGTCCCCCGCGGCCCGACGGCGGGACAAGCTGCCCGATAGCCGCAGCATGACTCCGCCGCCAAGCTGTGCTATGCGCCGCGCTTGACATGGGGCCGATGGATGAAATCGGCCGCAAACCGTTTATATCAGTAGAGCCATGACCCTTTCACTCGACCTTACTGCAGAAGGCGCCCGCGACGCGTTGCGCGGCCGTGCCGTGACGGCCGAAAAACCGTCGCTGATCGGCCTGACGCGGGCCGAACTCGGCGAGGCCCTCGTCGCTTCAGGCATCGTGCCGGAGCGTCAGGCGAAAATGCGCGCCCAGCAGCTCTGGCACTGGATGTATGTGCGCGGCGTTTCCGACTTCGCCGGCATGTTCAACATCTCCAAGGATCTGCGCGCCGAACTCGACAAGCATTTCACCGTCGCCCGGCCCGAGATCGTCGAGGAGCAGATTTCCGCCGACGGCACGCGAAAGTGGCTGTTCCGCTTTCCGCCGCGCGGCGCCGGCCGGCCGGTGGAGATCGAAACCGTCTATATCCCCGAGGAAGGCCGCGGCACGCTCTGCATCTCCTCGCAGGTCGGCTGCACGCTAACCTGCTCGTTTTGCCATACCGGCACGCAGAAGCTGGTGCGCAATTTGACGGCCGAGGAAATCCTCGCCCAGCTGCTCACCGCGCGCGACCGGCTCGGCGACTTCCCCGACCGCGACACGCCCGACGGCGCCATCGTGCCTGCCGAGGGCCGAAAAGTCTCCAACATCGTCATGATGGGCATGGGCGAGCCGCTCTACAATTTCGAGGCGGTCAAGAAGGCGCTGTTGATCGCCTCCGACGGCGACGGCCTTTCCCTGTCGAAGCGCCGTATCACGCTGTCGACCTCCGGCGTCGTGCCCGAGATTTTCCGCACCGGTGAGGAGATCGGCGTCATGCTGGCGATCTCGCTGCATGCCACCAATGACGATCTGCGCGACCTCCTGGTGCCGATCAACAAGAAGTATCCGCTGAAGGAGCTGATCGCCGCCTGCCGCGCCTATCCCGGCCTCTCCAACGCCAGGCGCATCACCTTCGAATATGTGATGCTGAAGGACGTCAACGATTCCATCGAGGACGCCAAGGGCCTGATCAAGCTGCTCAAGGGCATTCCGGCCAAGATCAATTTGATCCCGTTCAACCCGTGGCCCGGCACCAACTACCAGTGCTCGGATTGGGAGACGATCGAGAAATTCGCCGACTATATCAACAATGCCGGCTATGCCTCGCCGATCCGCACGCCGCGCGGCCGCGACATCCTGGCCGCCTGCGGCCAGCTGAAGTCGGAATCAGAACGTATGCGCAAGGTCGACCGGCTGGCGCTGGAAGCCATGATGATCGCGGGGCACGGCGAGGTGTGAGCCGCTCGCTTGCCTGGATGAAGCGCCTCGCCATAATAGCAATCGGCTATATCGCCGCCGTGCTGACCTCGATCCTGGTGCCGGTGTTGCTGATCGTTCTTCTGGCGGGGATCGAGGATGGCAACTGGTCGATCATTTTCACATTTGACTGGCTGGCCTCGTTCCCACTCGCCGTGTTGACCGTGGCGATCTGCGCGCTGCTGATCGTCGGCCCGGCGATCGTCCTCGCCGAGCGGCTGGCGCTGCGAGGATGGTTCTACTTCGCCGTCACGGGTGCGATCACGTCGATCGCCTTCGGTGTCTTTGTCCCAGGCTCTGCCGGCGGCTTCGTTTTCAATCCGGGCTTCCTCGGTTTTCTGGCCGCGGCCGGCGTTGCCGCCGGCTGGGTCTACTGGCGTCTGGCCGGACACAAGTCCGGTCATCCCGCGGGCCGTGGTCCCCGATGAACCGTCTCGTCGCCTATATCGTGCGCTTCGCCATCATCCTATTCGGCTACGCCGTCGCCTCGCTGGCGGCGAGCGCCTTCCTCAACATCCTGTTCCTGGCCTCGCTCGGCTACGGGCCGGCGCAAGCCCATCCGGCGGCGACGGCATCGCTCTATTTTTCAATTCCTTTCGTCGCCCTGTTCGTCGCCTATTTCGGCTTCATGCCGGCCGCGCTCGTCATCCTGATTGCCGAAATCCTCGGCCGGCGCGACTGGCTGTTCTACGCACTGGCGGGCGCGCTAGTGGCGGGGGTTTTCCTCGGCCTCGTCGACAATGTCCGCGATTCCCCTTTCGCGGTCACCGAGACCAGCGCCATCATGGCCGTCATTGGCGGCGGCATGGTCGGCGGCATCTTCTACTGGCTCAGCGCCGGGCGCTGGGCAGGAAGCTGGTGGAAGGACGAGAAAGCGCCTACTTCGCCTGGGCCGTCAGGATCTTGAGCGCGAAGGCCGAGAACACGCCGGCAAAGAGATAGTCGACCACCCGCGTCACGCGCGGGCTGGCCTTCATCGCCGCCGAGAATTTTTCCGCCGCCAGCACCATCGGTACCGTTACCGGGATCGACAGCACGATGAACATGGAGCCGAGGAAGAACAGCTTCCCGGGCGCGTTCGGATCGTGCGCGGAGACGAATTGCGGCAGGAAGGTCATGAAGAACAGGATGATCTTCGGATTGAGCAGGTTGACACCGAGCCCCGCCGCCCAGCTGCGCAGCAGCGAAATCTGCGGGCCCGTCTTCTTTTCCGGCGAAAAGGCCGAGCCCTTGGCGATCGCCTGCCAGGCCAGGAAGACGAGATAGCCGGCGCCAAAGATCTTCAGCACGAAGAAAGCCATCGGCGAGGCGACGATCAGCGCCGAGATGCCGACCACCACCAGCGTGGTGTGGATCAGCGTGCCGCACAGCGCGCCGGCCATCGAGGCAAAGCCGATGGCCCGCCCCTGGCTCAGCGTGCGCGAGACGAACAGCGTCATGTCAGGGCCCGGCGTGATCGCCAGGATCACGGTGGCGATGGCGAACTGGATCAGCGTGGTGATGTCGGGAATGAAGGACATGGTAGGCCCTTTGGCTTGGGGACATCAGGCTATAGAGGATGCCGCCCCTTCTTGCCAGCGGCCGAACGGCAAGAGTGCCGATCCAGCTCTGCTCGATCGTGGTGTCATCCACCTGTCTCGTGTTCATCTCTTGCGCAGCCTGGAAGCGGCGTGATACCTCGCGCGCCGAGAACTCCTGTCGCGGAACTGCCAAATGTCCAAGATCAAAGACGTCAAGAAGGTCGTGCTCGCCTATTCCGGCGGCCTCGACACATCCATCATCCTGAAATGGCTGCAGACCGAACTCGGCGCCGAAGTCGTCACCTTCACCGCCGATCTCGGCCAGGGCGGCGAGTTGGAGCCGGCGCGCCGCAAGGCCGAGATGATGGGCATCAAGGATATCCGCGTCGTCGACGTGCGCGAGGAATTCGTATCCGACTTCGTCTTCCCGATGTTCCGCGCCAACACCGTCTATGAAGGCACCTATCTGCTGGGCACGTCGATCGCGCGGCCGCTGATCTCCAAGCACCTGGTCGAGATCGCCCGCGAGACCGGTGCCGACGCCATCGCGCATGGCTCCACCGGCAAGGGCAACGACCAGGTGCGTTTCGAGCTTTCGGCTTACGCGCTCAACCCCGACATCAAGGTCATCGCGCCGTGGCGCGACTGGTCGTTCAAGTCGCGCACCGACCTGATGAACTTCGCCGAACAGCACCAGATCCCGGTGCCGAAGGACAAGAAGGGCGACGCACCGTTCTCGGTCGACGCCAACCTCCTGCACTCCTCTTCCGAAGGCAAGGTGCTGGAAGACCCGTGGAGCGAGCCGCCGGAATTCGTCCACCAGCGCACCGTGTCGCCGATGGACGCGCCGGACGCCGTTACCGAGATTGAGATCGAGTTCCTGAAGGGCGATCCGGTCGCGCTCAATGGCAAAAAGCTGTCGCCGGCCACCATGCTGGGCGCCCTCAACGATCTCGGCCGCGACAATGGCATCGGCCGGCTCGACCTGGTCGAGAACCGTTTCGTCGGCATGAAATCGCGGGGCGTGTATGAAACGCCCGGCGGTGCCATCCTGATCGTGGCTCATCGCGCCATCGAATCGATCACGCTCGACCGCGGTGCCGCGCACCTCAAGGACGAGTTCATGCCGCGCTACGCCGAGCTCATCTACAACGGCTTCTGGTTCTCGCCCGAGCGCCTGATGCTGCAGGCGATGATCGACAAGAGCCAGGAAGACGTCGAAGGCACGGTGCGGCTGAAGCTCTACAAGGGCAATGTCATGGTCACCGGCCGCAAGTCAGGGAAGACGCTCTATTCCGACGCGCTGGTCACCTTCGAGGACGACCGTGGCGCCTACGACCAGAAGGACGCCGCCGGCTTCATCCGCCTCAATGCGCTGAGGCTGCGGACGCTCGCCGCGCGCAACCGCAAGGGCTGATGTCCAGACAGCGACCTGACGCTTTGTCAATCAACATTCAAGAAACCCGGCGGAGACGCCGGGTTTCTATTTGCAACCGCTAATATAGACAAAATGAAGCTGCCTGTAGTCGGTTCCTGTTTGACCTTTTGGCGGCTTCATTTAAGTTAATTTGCGGGTTTTGGGGTTTTGACAGTGAAAAATAGCATTTCTCTTCTGCTTGGCGCGGTCGTCGTCTTGTCGGTGTGCCAGGCCTCACACGCAGGCGCCAAGCGTGACCCGAAGGTGGATATGAACGAATGTATTGCCTCAGCCCGCACATTGGACCTTACGTTCAAGCATGACATGGCTTTGTTCATGGGCGTCTCGCAGGAGCGCATGCCCGCTTTGTTCTGCCAGCGCATTGCCGATGGGATACGCAGCGGCCGCATCAGCTATTCCGACATAAACAGGCTGCAGCTCGACCAGCCGACCGAGATCTGGATGGTCCTCAAGGGCAAGGCGAAGGCAACTGCGCCCACGCAATCCCAGGCGCCGCGGTCGCCTAACTTCCGTAACTGCAGCGGCATTGACGGCACTTTTCAGGTTCCCGCTTCCCAGAAATGCCCGGCGAGCGGCTACGCGCATTATTGAGAGTGATGTGCCCAGGCGCTCGGCCATTCCTGGAATCGCTTTCCTGCCCGCATTGGCTGTCCTGGCAAGCTTGGCTGTTGCCAAAGCCAACGACCATGACCCCGCCTCGCTCGACCTTGCCGCACTCATCGAGTGCCGGGCCGACGTGCCCAGCTACAACGGCCTTGCCTTCTGGCTAGCCGGCGAACCCGGCGCCGCGAAGGCGCTGAGCTGGAAAGAGGTTCCGTCAGTCAATCCGTTCCTGCGCCAATATGACTTGCCCGCCCCGGTCCATGTCTTCGGGCGCGAGACCGGAACGATCGTCTTTACCGCGACAGGGCCGATGGCGGTGCTTGATGGCATCGCCGCGCCGGACCTCGCCCGCCAGATCGACGTCCCGGCGATGGTCTCGACACCGGATAAATTCCTTGGCGAGAAGGTCGTGACCGAAAGCACCGAGGACGCCGGCGGCGTGAGTCTTGCCACGCGCATCACGCTCAATGTCTCGACGGTCGAGTCCCATCCCGGCAAGACGCTGGCCGGCTGCTCCTATGCGCTCGACGTGAAATGAAAACCCGGCGCGGAGGCCGGGTTCTTCGTTCAATGCCGTACGGTTCGATCAGTCCGCGTCGATCGCGGTGGCGATGCGGGCGATGGCCTGCTGATAGACGCTTGCGGAATTCCAGCCGGCGATCGCGCCCATATTCGACTGCGCGCTGGCGCCGGCCCGCCAGCCATGACCCTTGAGGAAGTTGGCGGTGGAGGCCAAAGCGGTGGCCTTGTCGCGCAGGTTTCCGCTGCCGACCGCATACTTCAAGACATTTCCGGGCAGGAACTGCGTGTGGCCGATCTCGCCATGCATGGCGCCGACCGACGAGGAAGTCAACGCTCCGCGGTCAACCAGCTTCAGGGCCGCGATGGCGTGCGGGTGGAAATAGTCGGGGCGGCGGCAATCATAGGCGAGCGTCAAAATGGCGGAGACCGTGTTCTGGTTGCCCATCGAGGCACCGAAGCCGGTTTCCATCCCCCAGATGGCGAGCAGCACGCCCGGCGACACGCCGTAGTTGGCTTCGATCTGGCTGAACAGCGCCGCGTTCGACTTCTTAAGCGAACGGCCCCTGGAAATGATCGCCGACCCGCCACGGCGTTTCATGAAATCATCCACCGAGCCGCTGAAAGCCTTGTGGATGGCGCGGTCGGCGGAGATCGTCCTCGTTGCGTAGGTCGCGCCGGCCAGAGCGGCCAGGCCCCTGGACCCGACACCGTCGGATTTGGCCTCAGCGGCGAAATCCTGCTTCCAGGCGTCGAAGCCGGCGCCGGTCTTGCCGCAACTGGCCGCCGCTTGCGCGCCCGTTGCCAGCCCCAGCACCGCCACCACCGCGGCTGCTAAAATCCTACCCTTGGCAAGAAATGCCATGTTGTTCTCCTGGTTTGCCTGATTCACGTCCCGATTACGAATTTGCCAGCGAAACGCGCATTTGTCACCGTCTGTGGCGTGATGCTGGCGGATGCCGGGGAATTTGCCTACGATCAAGGGATTATTGTGGCGAGGCCAGGCATGAATGACGTTGATGCCGGCCATGGATCGCATCGGCGGGCGCGACCGGCGAAGCGAAATAGTCTCGATGGACGGCGGAACGCCGGCGGGTGGCTCGCGTTTGGGCACGGGCGGCCACGCATCCTGTGCCCCTCTGATGAATTGAGACCGAGATGAAACTTTTCGACTGCCCGCATTGCGGCCACCGTCTCTATTTCGAGAACGCCCAATGCCTGAACTGCAGCAGTCTGGTCCTCTACGATCCCGAGGGCGGGCGCTTCGTCTTGTCCGGCGTCGACGGCGCCATCCAGTGCACCAATGCCGACGAATGCGCCTGCAACTGGATGGCCGAGCCGGGGCAGGTCTTCTGCCGCGCCTGCGTGCTGAACCAGCTGATCCCCGACCTCTCGGTCGACGGCAACCGCCGCCGCTGGATCCGCGTCGAGGCGGCGAAGAAGCGCGCCATCTACTCGCTGCTCGCCTTCGACCTGCCGGTGGCGCCCAAGCAGAGCCCGAGGGACGAGATCGGGCTGGCCTTCGACTTCCTCGCCGATCCGATCGGTGGCGGCCCGGGCGGCGAACGGATTCTCACCGGTCACGACAACGGCCGGATTACCCTGAACGTCGCGGAGGCCGATTCGGCCGAGCGCGAAAAACGTCGCATCGAGATGGGCGAGAATTACCGCACGCTGCTCGGCCATTTCCGCCACGAACTCGGCCATTACTACTGGGACCGCCTGATCCGCGACGATCCGCAAGGGCTGGAAGCGTTCCGCGCTTTGTTCGGCGACGAACGCGCCGATTACGAACAGGCGTTGAAGGCTTACTACGCCAACGGCGCCGCGCCCGACTGGCAGCAGCACCACATCTCGGCCTACGCCACCTCGCACCCATGGGAGGACTGGGCCGAGACCTGGGCCCATCACCTGCACATCACCGACACGCTGGAGATGGTCCATGCCCTGAACTTCCCGCTCGGCCGGCTGGAGACGGTGGAGGCGAACGAACTACCGCGGGGCGATACGGGCGGCGGGTTGCAGGCAGCGCCTTCGGAGCCGGCAAACACGCCCGAGCCCTTCGACAAGATCCTTGCCCGCTGGCTGGTGCTGTCGGAAGCCTCCAATTCGATCAACCGCTGCATGGGCCTGCCCGACCTCTACCCCTTCGTCATTTCGGACGTGACGGCGCAAAAATTGGCCTTTGTTCACGATCTTGTGACCGGCTTGCCGAAAGAAGCGGGAACAAATCGTGAGTTGGCGCAAGCGTTTTAGCCGGAACGCATGCGCCGTTACCCCGTTTTCACCGCCGAGGGATCACGAAAAAACGGAGAGAAACCATGAAATCCGTATTGTTTCCCGCAATCGCCGGAGTGTTCACCGTGATGTCGGGTGCCGCGTTGGCCGATACCGCGGTCTCGGCAGTCACCGACCTCAACGTGCGCGCCGGCCCGGGTCCGCAATACCCGGTGATAGGCGTGCTCGCCGCAGGCCAGTCGGCGACGCTCAACGGCTGCATCGAAAACAGCAAATGGTGCACCATCGCCGAAGCCGGTGGCCAGGGCTGGGTCTATTCCGATTACGTCACCGCCGATTTCGGCGGCAGCCGCGTGGTGCTGACGCAGCGCCGCTCCGCCGTCGCCGTCGTCTCGCCGCCCGATGACATCGGCAACTACCCCACCGAGTACACCGGAGCGATCGTCGCCGGCGAGCCGATCGACACTGTCGTCCGGCCTCCGGCCGAGGTCAGGACCTATGTCGACACCCATCGCCTCGACCCCGTCTATCTCGAAGGCGAGGTGGTGACCGGCGCAACCCTGCCCGACACCGTCGAGCTGCGCGAAATTCCGGACTACCAATATCGCTATGTCTATGTGAACGGTCAGCCGACGCTGGTCGATCCGCAGACGCGGCGCATCATGTACGTGGTGCGTTGACAGAGGCCAGCGGTCGCCGAAGCGGCCGCTTGCGGGACTGGGAAGACCGTGCGGCGCCGACGGCGGGTGTGCCGCACGATCCGTTTGCGCGTCCAGATGATATCGATTCCGCTTCCCGAGGCCATCGGCTAGATCAAGGACAGCTAGATCAAGCAGCGATGGATTCGGATCGACGTGACAATCGACGACACTGCCTTCGAGCGCTATCGCAACACGCCGAACGCCAGGACGACCTTGCTGCGCCTGTTGCTGGGGACGCTGATCGTCGTCCTGTTCTGGGGCGCCACCACCGCGGCGGTGCTGTTCGGCGGCACCTATGTCTACTTCGCCTGGCAGACGGCGACTTCGCCATACGGCATGGAGGGTTTCCTTGCCTCGCCCATCGGCATCCTCAGCGCTCTCACTTCTTTCGCCGGCATCTGGATCGGCCTGTGGCTCGCCATGCGCTGGGTGCATGGCGAGCCGCTGTCGGCCCTCCTCGGCGCCGGCCGCCGCGTATCGCGACCGGACTTCCTCAAGGGGCTGATCGCGGTGCTGATCACCTCGGCTCTGTCCGAAATCCTGCTCTATTTGCTGGCGCCGGGGATCGGGCGCGGCACGATCAGCCTGTCGTCCTGGCTGCTGTTCGCGATCCCGATCGTCGCGCTCACCTTGCTGCAGACCTCGTCGGAGGAGGTGCTGTTTCGCGGCTACCTGCTGCGCGGCCTCGCCAGCCGGTTCCGCAGCCCTTTCATCTGGGCGCTCCTGCCCGGCCTGCTGTTCACCTCGCTGCACTGGAGCGGCGGTTCCTCGGCCGCCATCAACGCCTGCGTGCTGGTCTCGATCGCCGCTTTCGCGCTGCTTCTGACGCTCGTGGTCTATGCGACCGGCAATCTCGGCGCGGCACTTGGCGCTCATTTCGGCAACAACCTGACCGGCTTCCTGCTGATTTCGCATCAGGAGAGCTACAATTCCTTCGCCTTGTTCACTGCCAGGCCGCTCGAAGGGCCGGGGTGGACGACGTCGGATGCAGCGCTGATCGCCCTGATTGGCATCGGCTGCAGCCTGCTGACCATAGCGCTGCTTCTGCACCCGCGCTCGCCGCTGAAGGTCACGGCGGATCTTGCGGAGGCTAGCGGCGCGAGTTGAAAGCGCCGCTGAGCCGATGCCGGAAAAATGTGGGTGCACAAAAGGGAGACTACTTGGATTGGTTGATCCTCAACCCGTTACCAACGATACGATCCTGAGGATTCTGCACCTTGTTCTTATCGAAATTCGCGCGACGGATAAGCTGGACAAGGCTCGCAGGCTGGCGGACGCATTTCATAATGCGCCAGGCATGATTGCGTCCGGCTGCGACCCGCAGGATACCTGGGCAAGCGTCTTGTCCGCTGCACGTAGGGTGGAGATAGAGTCATTTATCATCTCATTGTTGCACCACGTTCAATCGCGTCGGATTTCGAACTGAGATGCTACGAACGCGGCCCTTGCCTTGACTCTCGCGCCGATTTCCTGTCTACAAGCCCCGAATTCCGCGACGAGTATCCCTCCGAGCAAGCCGACCAGGACGCCGAAGCCTCTTTGAGGCCAAGTGCTGTAAACAGATCCTGGAGGCCAACACCCGGCAGCGCTGTGCGCCCCCGGGTGCTTTTTGGTTTTGGGCTTTTGCTTGGACTGGCTTTTGCTTGGACACTGGGCGCGAACGCATTACCTCTCGGTTCGAATGAATCGGGATCGAAGGAAGCAAGATGTTTGAATCGCTGCAGGAGCGCACAAGAGGCGTGGAGGGCCATCGGCCCGACAGGGATCACTATGAATCCAAGGCGCTCACGCGCGGTGGGTTGATCAATGTTTGAGTCCCTACAAGAGCGCCTTGGCTCCATCCTGAACGGCCTGACCGGCCGCGGCGCGCTGTCGGAGGCGGATGTCTCGGCGGCGTTGCGCGAGGTGCGCCGTGCGCTGCTTGAGGCCGACGTGGCGCTGGAAGTGGTGCGCTCCTTCACCGACAAGGTGCGCGAGAAGGCCGTCGGCGCCGCCGTGCTGAAGTCGATCAAGCCGGGACAGATGGTCGTCAAGATCGTCCATGACGAGCTGGTCGACATGCTTGGCGCCGAGGGCGTGGCAATCGACCTCAACGCGCCTGCCCCGGTCGTCGTCATGATGGTCGGCCTGCAGGGCTCCGGCAAGACCACGACGTCGGCCAAGATCGCCAAGCGCCTGACCGAGCGGCAGAACAAGAAGGTCCTGATGGCCTCGCTCGACACGCGGCGTCCCGCCGCGCAGGAGCAGTTGCGCCAGCTCGGCGAGCAGGTCAAGGTCGCGACGCTGCCTGTGATAGCAGGCCAGAACCCCGTCGATATCGCCAGGCGCGCCGTGCAGGCGGCCAAGCTCGGCGGCCATGACGTCGTCATCCTCGACACGGCCGGCCGCACCCATATCGACGAGCCGCTGATGGTCGAGATGGCCGACATCAAGAAGGTGTCGAGCCCACACGAGATCCTGCTGGTCGCCGACTCCCTGACCGGCCAGGACGCCGTCAACCTGGCGAAAAGCTTCGACGAGCGCGTCGGCATCACCGGCCTTGTGCTGACCCGCATGGACGGCGACGGCCGTGGCGGTGCCGCGCTTTCGATGCGCGCCGTCACCGGCAAGCCGATCAAGCTGATCGGCACCGGCGAGAAGATGGACGGGCTGGAGGAATTCCACCCCAAGCGCATCGCCGACCGCATCCTGGGCATGGGCGACATCGTCTCGCTCGTCGAGAAGGCGGCGGAAAACATCGACGCCGAGCAGGCGGCGGCGATGGCCAAGAAGATGCAGTCGGGCAAGTTCGACCTGAACGACCTTGCCCAGCAGCTTCAGCAGATGTCGAAAATGGGCGGCATGGGCGGCATCATGGGCATGATGCCGGGCATGGGCAAGATGAAGGACCAGATGGCCGCCGCCGGTCTCGACGACAAGATGTTCGGCCGCCAGCTCGCCATCATCTCCTCGATGACCAAGGCCGAGCGCGCCAATCCCGATATGCTGAAACACTCGCGCAAGAAGCGCATCGCCGCCGGCTCCGGCACCGATGCGGCCGAGATCAACAAGCTGCTCAAGATGCATCGCGGCATGGCCGACATGATGAAGGCGATGGGCGGCAAGGGCAAAGGCGGCGGCCTCATGCGCGGCATGATGGGCGGTCTTGCCTCCAAGATGGGTCTCGGCGGCATGATGCCCGGGGGTGGCATGGGCGGCATGATGGGCGGCGGCATGCCCGATCTGTCGAAGATGGATCCCAAGCAGCTCGAAGCCTTGCAGAAGCAGGCGCAGGCCGCCGGCCTCGGTGGCATGAAGGGCTTGCCCGCTCCAGGCGGCGGCTTGCCCGGCCTGCCTGGCGGCATGAAGCTTCCCGGCCTTGGCGGTGGTGGCGGCCTGCCCGGTCTCGGCAAGAAAAAGTGAGGACGCTATGAACGAAGAAAAGGACATGGCCGACGCCCGCACCATCCTGGCCGGCTACCGCGCCTCGATCGACAACATCGACGCCGCCCTCATCCATATGCTGGCCGAGCGCTTCCGCTGCACCAAGGCGGTTGGCGTGCTCAAGGCCGAGCATGGCCTGCCGCCGGCCGACCCGGCGCGCGAGCAGCAGCAGATCGCCCGTCTTCGCCAGCTGGCCAAGGATGCGCATCTCGATCCGGATTTCGCGGAAAAATTCCTCAACTTCGTCGTCCGCGAAGTGATCCGGCACCACGAACAGATCGCCGCTGCCAACGGCGTGACGAAAACCGGCTGATAACCAGCCTGAACAGATCAACGAAATCAGAGCTTTTAGGAGAAAAGAAATGGCACTGAAGATCAGACTGGCCCGTGCGGGCTCGAAGAAGCGTCCTTACTACCACGTCGTCGTCGCCGACGCCCGTTCGCCGCGCGACGGCCGGTTCATCGAGTCGCTCGGCTCGTGGAACCCGCTGCTGCCGAAGGACGGCGAACGCATCAAGGTCGACGCCGACCGCGTCAAGCATTGGCTGTCGCACGGCGCCCAGCCGACCGACCGCGTCCTGCGCTTCCTCGACGAGGCCGGCCTTGCCAAGCGCGAAGCCCGCTCCAACCCGAAGAAGGCCGAGCCCGGCAAGAAGGCCCAGGAACGCGCCGCCCTGCTGAAGAAGGCCCAGGAAGACGCCGCTGCAGCCGTCGCCGCGGCCGCTGCGGCGCCGGCCGAGGCGGAAGCCGCCACCGCCGAGTAATCGCTTCCCATTCCTTGCGGAAACAAAACGGCGGGCCTGTGCCCGCCGTTTTGCTGTTTGCATTTGTCGTTCACCTGCCATTTGCTGTTTCCCTGGCGCAATTCCAGGAAAAGTAGCTCTGGAAAAGCTTCTGATTTCCGGCTGAGGATCGGATGGACGAACAGGCAGTCGTGGAGGAGATCCTGTCCGGCGTCGTCGCCGGAACCCTGTTGCGATGCGCCGATGCCACGACAGGTGTCGTGGTACTGAGCGGATCGAGCGGCCGTGTCGATATTTCCCGC
Source organism: Mesorhizobium sp. ES1-3 (assembly GCF_020164795.1). Taxonomy (NCBI): domain Bacteria; kingdom Pseudomonadati; phylum Pseudomonadota; class Alphaproteobacteria; order Hyphomicrobiales; family Phyllobacteriaceae; genus Mesorhizobium; species Mesorhizobium sp. ES1-3. Next base: position 42,926 of record NZ_JAIUGW010000011.1, on the reverse strand, counting down.
GCACGACTATTTGCCAGCGAGGGCGTCTCTGCCCTTGCCCTCCGGTGGTTTGGCGGCGAAGGCCAGGTTCCCGGCATATGCGAAATCCCCCTGGAGACGTTTTTCGTTGCGACCGACCGCCTTGTCGGATTGGGATGCCGGCGCATCGTCTATATCGGCACGTCCAAGGGCGCCGAGGCATCCTTGCTCGCGGCGGCGCATGACCCGCGCATCGACGCCGTGGTTGCGATCAGCCCGACATCGGTGGTCTGGGGAAACATCGGGCCGGGCCGCGACGGCATAAGTTGGCCCGAGCGATCGTCATGGACGCTCGAGGGGCGCCCTCTCCCCTTTGTTCCGGCCGACCCCAACTGGAAGGCGAGCTATGTCGATGGCCTTGTGTCCTACCGAGGACTTTTCCAACACTGCCTGACAAGGTTCGAGCAGGAAGCGGACAGGGCCGCCATTCCCGTCGAGTCTATTTCGGCGGAGATCGTGCTGGTCGCCGGCGGCGACGACGCGCTGTGGCCATCCCTGGATTTTGCTCGATCGATGGTCCAGCGTCGAAAAGACGCCGGAAAGGCCACGCGCCTCGTTTCCGCTCCCGACGCGGGCCACCGCATTCTCCTGCCCGGTGAAACTACCCCGCGCTCGAGTTCGCATGCCCATGGCGGCAACGACCGCGCCGATGCGAAGCTGGGGCGGGATGCCTGGCGATACATTCGGGAGCTGCTGTAGCGCAGCCTGCGGTGGCGGCTGTCTCACGAGTGCCCGCAATGCGTAGACAGTTTATCGCCTGAAAACGGCGGGCCAAAAAAGCCCGCCGCCTTGCTCTTCATGTGTGGTGTTCGATCAATAACCGCTTGGGCAGCGATCGACATAGGTATGGCCATAGCGGTCGCGATAGCGGCAACGGCCCGGTTCGCTGGCCCGGCCGATGAGCGCGCCGGCCACGGCGCCGACCGCACCGCCGACAACCGCGCCTTGCACCGGATTGTTGGCGACCGCCGCGCCAACCGCAGCACCGCCGAGGCCACCGACGGCAGCACCCTTTTCCGTTTGCGAACAGGCGCCGAGCGCCGTCGTCAGCACCAGAATGGTCAGGATTCTCTTCATTTGTCGTTCCTCTCACATGCGGATCGCCGTCTCGCCGCCAAGTCCTAAACTCTCGGACGGCTAATTTGATCCCGAGGAGAATGAAGATCGCGACGACATCCGGCAGCGGTTGGCGCGGAACGGCTATCGGCTGAACGGGATCAGAGCACGCACTTTGGGGTCGCGCAGATAGAGGCCGCCCCACAGGATGATGCCGAGATAGACGCCGAACAGCGTGTGCGGGAACAGCGGATTGCCGATCCGCGCATTGGTGGCGATGGCGCCGCCCATATAGGCGGTGAGCAGGATGGCGCCGAGCACGGAAGTGCGCGGCAGTGCATAGAGCGCGGTCGAGATCAGGCCGATGACGCCGAGCAGGCGCGCGACATTGGCGTCGGCCGGCCAGCCGAGCGGCACCATCGTCTGGGTTACGACATCGAGCGGCGGCAGCTTGATGGCGCCGTCGAAGATCATGAACAGGACGATGAGGCCGCTGAGCACGCGACCGGTCCATAGGGCGCCGGACGAGACGGGCGCGGTTTGAGAAATGCTCATGGATGGTCTCTCCTGATGGTTGGCCCCTTTTCAGCGGGGTCGAACCAAGGACGTGCCGTGAGGCGGCGATGCGACAAGTGTCCGGATTTGTTTCCACCACGCTGCGGACTCTGTTTCCACCGGAGCTATCGGCATTCGTCCATCGCAGCTATTGAGGAGCGGGCAGTGCACCAGGCGAGACGATAAATGACCGGCGAGACCGATCTGCGAAAACTGCTCGCGTCGATGACGCCGCAACTGCTTCCTGGAAGCTATGTCTTCGCCACGCTGGCGCCGGACATGCCGATCCCGGCAGGCCTCGAACCCGTCATGCGGTTTCGCGAGCGCGAAGGCACGACGCTGATCGTGACCGAGGAAGCGGCAAGAAAAGCAGGGCTGACCGCTTCGTTCCGCTGCCGGATGATCACGCTGAACGTCCACTCGTCGCTCGAAGCCGTCGGCTTCCTCGCCGCCATCACCGCGCGCCTCGCCGCCGCCGGCATGGGCGTCAATCCGGTCTCGGGTTTTTACCACGACCATCTGTTTGTGCCGGCTGGGCGGGCGAAGGAGGCGATGGAGGTGTTTCGCGAGTTAAGTATGGATAGCGCGGTTTGAAATCGGCGCAGAGCGACTTTGACGGCTAATGTCATGACTCGGCAGCGCCAAATTGGCATGCCGGCGCCGCCCCTCATCCGCCCTTCGGCACCTTCTCCCCGTAAACGGGGAGAAGGAAAGCTAACGGCCGAAGGCCGAGCCCGCGACGGCGGGCCGCCGGTCGTCCGGCGCCCTCGCGGAGGGCCAGCTGCGGCAGCGGCGGTACGGCCCGTGAGCGAAAACTGACGGCCGTCAGGCCGCCTTCTTCTTCGGCTGGATCAGGCCGCGCTCGACCAGCAGTTCGGCGATCTGCACCGCGTTCAACGCCGCGCCCTTGCGCAGATTGTCGGAGACGATCCACATCGACAGGCCGTTGTCGACGGTCGAATCCTCGCGGATGCGCGAGATGAAGGTGGCGTCCTCGCCGGCCGATTCCAGCGGCGTGATGTAGCCGCCGTCCTCGCGCTTGTCCAAGACCTGGCAGCCCGGAGCCTCGCGCAGGATGTCGCGCGCCTCGTCGGCGGTGATCGGCTTCTCGAATTCGATGTTGACCGCTTCCGAATGGCCGATGAACACCGGCACGCGAACGCAGGTCGCCGTCAGCTTGATCTTGGGGTCGAGCATCTTCTTGGTCTCGGCGACCATCTTCCACTCTTCCTTGGTGAAGCCGTCGTCGAGGAAGACGTCGATATGCGGAATGACGTTGAAGGCGATGCGCTTGGTGAACTTCTTGACGTCGACCTGGTCGGCGACGAAGACCGCGCGGGTCTGAGTAAAGAGCTCGTCCATGCCTTCCTTGCCGGCGCCCGACACCGACTGGTAGGTGGCGACGACGACGCGCTTGATGGTGGCGGCGTCATGCAGCGGCTTCAGCGCCACGACGAGTTGCGCCGTCGAGCAATTCGGGTTGGCGATGATGTTCTTGCGCGTGAACAGCGAGATCGCGTCCGGATTCACCTCGGGCACGATCAGCGGCACGTCCTGGTCGTAGCGGAAGGCCGACGAATTATCGATGACGACGCAGCCCTGCTTGCCGATCTTCGGCGACCATTCCTTGGAGACGTTGCCGCCGGCCGACATGATGCAGATATCGGTGTCGGAAAAATCATACTGGTCGAGCGGCCTGACCTTCAGCGTGCGGTCGCCGAACGACACTTCCGTGCCCGTGCTGCGCCGCGAGGCGAGCGCCACGACTTCGCTGACCGGAAAGCCGCGCTCTTCCAGAATGTTGAGCATTTCCCGGCCCACATTGCCCGTGGCGCCGACGACTGCAACCTTGAAACTCATAGAAATCTCCTGTCCCTCTCCGCTTGGTTTTTTGGAGAAAACCCGCCGGCCAAGTGCGGGTTCCGTCCCCCGGGCCGGACCCGGGAGAGGGTGGTTAGGCCAAGGGAATCACACCGTTTTGGTGGGGGTTTTGGTAGTTTTCTTGGCCAAGAATGGGGTTTTGCCGGAACGAGACGACGCGCCGACACGCCCGGCCCAATGGTTCGCATCGAGGCTGGGGGCGTCGAATGCAAGAAGAGCCATCAAAAGGCCGCGCATCGAAAAACGATCCCGTTCGAAGCGGGCTTTTACGCGGTTTGTGGCAGGAGTCAATTGGCGGCGCGCCGCGGAGTGTCTCAGTTTGAAATTTTGGCTACGCTTCAATCACGTGTCCGAAAGCAGTGATCGGATGTAGCGTGACCGCCGGTCGTTCCAGCCGCAAATTTTGCAGCGCGAGCCATCGAACTCATGAGGGCAGTTTTCATATCCGTATACAAGGTGGGAGCACTCAGGACAAAGGTATGCCATTTTGGAGGATGAAGCACGATATTTGCTACGGCACTCGTCGCAGCGTCTCCACTCGTCATCGTTTGTTTCTGTTGTGGTGGGCATCAGCCGTTCACCGATCGCTTCTTGTAGGGACCGCGCTTTCCTGGCTTCGCTGCAACTCATGCTTTCCGCTAAGCATATAGGCGCTTTCGCCTACGCCTTCAAACGGGACATGCGGGAGGGTGAATTTCAAACTGAGACACTACCCGCGCCGCATAGCGTTCAGGGCACCTGTACAAGAAGGGCGGCAGGAAGTACGAACGGCCAAGATTGTTTGGCTGGCGCGGCGCCAGCCCCGGCATGTGCTCCATGATGAGCGCAGAACCCTGAATTCCGAAAGAACGAGATGTCCAACTTCGATGGTATTGTTCCCGCGCTCGCACAAGCGCTGGAAAAGCGCGGTTATTCCTCCCTGACACCGGTGCAGAAGGCGGTGCTGGAGCTCGGCCAGGCCGACGCTCTGGTGTCGGCGCAGACCGGCTCGGGCAAGACCGTTGCGTTCGGCCTTGCCATGGCGCCGACGCTGCTCGACGGCGCGGAACGTTTCGGCCAGGCGGCGGCGCCGCTGGCGTTGGCGGTGGCGCCGACGCGCGAGCTGGCGCTGCAGGTGACGCGCGAGTTGGAATGGCTCTACGAGCCGACCGGCGCCACGGTTGCCTCCTGCGTCGGCGGCATGGACATGCGCACCGAACGGCGCGCGCTGGAGCGCGGCGCCCACATCGTCGTCGGCACGCCGGGCCGGCTGCGCGACCACATCACCCGTAATTCGCTCGACATGTCGACGCTGAAGGCCGTGGTGCTGGACGAGGCCGACGAGATGCTCGATCTCGGCTTTCGCGAAGACCTCGAATTCATCCTCGATGCCGCACCGGCCGACCGCCGCACGCTGATGTTCTCGGCCACCGTGCCGCGCTCCATCGCCACGCTCGCCCAGGGCTATCAGCGCGATGCCGTGCGCATCTCGGCCGCCGGCGAGGAAAAGCAGCATCTCGACATCGAATACCGGGCGCTGAATGTCGCCCAGGCCGACCGCGAGAACGCCATCATCAACGTGCTGCGCTTCTATGAAGCCAAGAATGCGCTGGTATTCTGCAACACGCGTGCCGCCGTCAACCATCTCACCGCGCGCTTCAACAATCGCAATTTTTCGGTCGTGGCGCTGTCGGGCGAGCTCAGCCAGAACGAGCGCAGCCATGCGCTGCAGGCGATGCGCGACGGCCGCGCCAAGGTGTGCATCGCCACCGATGTCGCGGCGCGCGGCATCGACCTGCCCAACCTCGAGCTGGTGATCCACGCCGACCTGCCGACCAACCCGGAAACGCTGCTGCACCGCAGCGGCCGCACCGGGCGTGCCGGACGCAAGGGCGTCAGCGCGCTGATCGTGCCCAACAGCGCCCGCAGGCGCACCGAGCGGCTGCTGCAAAGCGCCAAGCTGACGGCGACATGGGCGAGCCCGCCCTCGGCCGACGACGTAATGCGGCGCGACGACGAGCGCATCCTTGCCGACCCGGCCTTCGACGAACCGGTGAAGGACGACGAGCGCGCTTTCATCGACGCGCTTCTCGCCAGGCACGGCGCCGAACAGGTGGCGGCCGCTTTCGTGCGCCAATGCCGGTCCAGCCGCTCGGCGCCCGAGGACCTGATGGATGTCGCACCTTTCACACCTTCGCGCGAAAGACCGGCGGGCGAGAAGTTCGCGCACCGCGACGAGGCGCCCAGCCGCCGCGACGATTTCGGCGCCAGTGTCTGGTTCTCGCTGTCGGTCGGGCGCCGGCAGAATGCCGAGCCGCGCTGGCTGATCCCGATGCTGTGTCGTGCCGGCAGCATCAGCAAGCGTGAGATCGGCGCCATCAAGATGCAGCCGGAAGAGACGTTCGTGCAGATCGCCGCCGACTGGGCGGAGCGTTTTCTCGCCGCGATCGGTCCCGACCGCAAATTGCAGGGCAGCATCGTGGTCAAGCGACTGGAGGGCACGCCTGACTTGTCGCGGGCGGGCTATCAGCCGCCGAGCCCGGACAAGAAACCGCATCGCGGCAAGGCGTCGTCCGACCCGAACGCACCGAAGCGCAAATTCGAGAAGCGTGCGCAGGCTTCGACCGACCAGCGCCCGGCAGCCGCGCATGAGGCAAAACCGTGGGCGAAGAAGCCGGGCAAGCCGAAATTCGAAAATGCCGGCGCGCCGAAGCACAAGAAGGCCAAGAAGCGTCCGTCGTAAGACCGGCGCGAATGCGGGACCGCTGATTTTGCGCGTCAGGGTGCGCTCGTCTCGGAATGCTGGCGGGATGCGCTTTCGCCGAGGCCGGCCTTGATGGCGGCCCAGCTTGCCGAGGCCGGCGTCGGCCGGTGGTTTTGGGCGATGCGCTCCGCCAGCGAGGAGCGCCAGGCGTGGTCTTCCGCCATCCTGCGGATCGCGGCGTACCAGCCGGCCTAGTCGTTGGGGTCGATCGCCGGCATCAAGCCGCCGCTTGCCTCGATCAGCGACGGCGCGGTCGAGACGATGACCGGAACGCCGAAGTCGAGACACTCCGAGGCGCCGTAGCCCCAGCCCTCTATATGCGAGGGAAAGACGCCGAAGGAGGCGCTGCGATAATATTGGATGAGTTCCTCGTCGCTGACCAGCCCGGCGAACGTGACCGACTGGAGTAGCTCCGGATGCGCCGCGAGGTAGGCGCGCAGCGGCTCGATCATCCAGCCCCAGCGCCCGGCGCAGACAAGCCTCGGCAGCTTGACGCCTTCTTCCAGTGCCTGCTGCCAGACGCGCGCCAGGAGGATGTGGTTCTTGCGCACTTCGATGGTCGAGCAATAGATCACGAACGGTTCGCCCGTCTCGATGCGCGAGGTCGCGCCCATGCGCGAAGCGGTTTCATGCAGGATGGAAGGCATCGGAAACCGGTACACCACAGGCGCGGCGATGCCGGCCTTGCGCATGTGATCGGTCAGCGTCGCGCCGACCTCGTCGGAGGCGCAGAACGCCGGCGCGCCGGCGCGCACCAGCTGTTCGAGACAAGAGCCGAACCGGGCCTCGGCGATGCTCGAACCGATCAGGTCCGGGCGCAGTGTCGGGATGAGATCATGGCAAAGGAAGGCAAGTTTGCCGACGGCGCTCGAGACCGCGGATCGGTGCTGCTGGATCAGGAAGTGATGGCTGATCAGCACGAGGCCCGGCTCCACCTCGATGCTCTGGCCCGGCGCATCGGGCTCCGCGCCCAATCGGATCCATGCCCGCTGGTACAGGCGATAGGCGCGGATCAGCAGCCGCGTCGCCTGGTAGGCGACCCCTTTGCGGCCGTTGGTCACCGTCTTGGCAAGATGACGGTCCGTCTCGCGCTTGTCCCATGGCTGTTGCCTCACCGCCGCGAAAGTCTGCGACAGGGCCGTGCGTCTTCCCGGCCACCGTTTGACGCGGTGCGGTGAAATCCGGTCCGCCGCGACATGATCCAGTTCATAAGGGGTAAGCGGCCGAAACTTGGCCTCGTTCGGCCTGTATGCCACCACCTCCACGCAAGGATCCGGATCCGCCAGCGCGGCGTTGACGAGAAAGCTCTCCACGCGCGGAATGCCCGCCAGGCCCTTGCCGGGCGGCCAGAACATCAGCCCGGTGGCGTCGATGGCCAGAGAGGCCCGTCCCGATGTCATCGTCGCCTCGCCATCCGTGGTCACCGCGCCGGCATCGGAACCTTCGACTGTCATTGTCTGCCTTGGCCAAAACGGTTGCACTCGATGTCTTATGCTTCATTTGCCGCGAAGGCGGTAGCCATGGGCGGCTTGCCCATCGGCTCGGCCGTGTGCCACATCTTGGCAGGGACGTGGCGACAAGGGGGTGGGCGATGCGCGGCGAAGTGCTCCACTATGACGAAGACCAGGGCTTCGGCTTCATCACCGGAGCCGACGGCAACCGCTACACCTTCACCCGCGAGAGCCTGCGCCGGCAAACCGCCATGCCCAGCGGGACGGTGGTCGAGTTCCAGGCGGGCGGCGGCCAGGCGCGCGACGTCTTTTCGATCGCCCAGACCACAGGCCCGGTCGCCGACGCCGGGGTCAGCGCCGCGCCGGCTCAGTCCGGTCCCGTGCCCATGGCCGGCGCGTCGCAGCCGCAGCATTTCGGCCGATCGTCCGAGCCGGCCGAGCCCACCGATCTCTGGGGCTATTTCTGGCGTGGCTTGACCCGGAACTATTTCAATTTTCGCGACCGCGCCCGCCGCAAGGAATATTGGGGCTATTGCCTGTTCTGGACGATGGCACTGTTGGTGGTCATCGGCACCGGCGTTTTCGCCGATTTCGAGATGGGCAATTTCGACAACGCCGAGGTGCCGGCGATGACAGTCGGGCTTTTCGGCCTTTTCCTGCTCGCCACCTTCCTGCCCGGTCTCGGCATGATCGTGCGTCGCCTCCACGACCTTGGCCTGACCGGCTGGCTCTGCCTGCTGATCCTCATCCCGACCGTCGGCAGCCTGATCATCCTGGTCTTCGCGCTGATCCCGACACAGGCGCGGGAAAACCAGTGGGGACCGGTCCCGGCTGGAGTCAGGACATAATCTAGCGTGCATATTGCAATTGTTAACAACCCTGGATAGCATTTGTTCATCGCATCGCAAGGGGGGAAGGCTATGCGCGGCACAGTTTATCACTACGACCAGGATCAGGATTTCGGTTATATCAACGGGGTCGACGGCACCCGCTATTTATTTGCGCGCAAGGATAGGGGGTGGCCCTCGTCAGAGGCGCTGTCGTCGAGTTCCAGCCAGACGACGGCGCGGCGCATGATATAGTCGCCGTGCCCTCGCCGTCTTCAGGCGCGGGTCAGCCACCGCGGCGAGGCCAGCCTGCCGAAAAGCGGTCTGCCGGTTCCACGGGACTCTGGGCCTATTTCGGGCGCACGGTGAGCGTGAATTATTTCAATTTCAACGGACGCGCCCGCCGCAAGGAATTCTGGGCCTTTTGGCTATGTTTTCTTCTTGTGCAGGTAGCGCTTGTTGGCTTCGGGATCCTTGTCAATCTCGCCGTCAACGGCTTCGGCGCCAATGCGGGCAGGAGTTCGATAGGCTTCTTACCCGCCATTATCTACACGCTGGCGTTCGGCTTCTCATGGATTGCGTTAGTCGTACGACGCCTGCACGACGTCGGCCTGAGCGGCTGGCTTGTCTTGGTCTGCTTCATCCCGGTCATCGGCGAAGCTGCCTTGCTGGTCCTCGGACTTATGCCGTCCCAGGGAGGCAAAAACCCCTGGGGATCGGTACCGGCAGGGGTCAGGGTTTAGCGACCAGTTCCCGAGAGAAAGTCACTCCCAAAGAACGACCGTTCCGACCTTCGTCATGGAGGAAGATTCCGCTTGCAATTTAATCCGTGCACAGATAGTCTGCGCACGGATCGAATATCGATCGGGCAAGATGGATGGAGCAGACAATGTGGACCAATGAATACACCGCGACTTCTCCGCTTCCGGCGCAAGCCATCTGGAACGCGCTCAAGGCCTTGCATGAAGGCCGCCTGACCTATGAAGGCTCCGACACCTTCGTGCTGCACGGGCCGTTCGCCAAGGGCAGCCGCGTGTCGGTGACGCCGGTCGGTCAGGACACGTTCGAATCGACCATCGTCGATCTCGTCGACAATGTGACCTATGCCGACGAAACCTCGTTCGGCGACACGACGCTGCTGTTCCGGCACACGCTGGTGCCCGTCGAAGGCGGCACGCAGGTGACGCACCGGCTCGATATCTCCGGCCCTTCGGCCGCCGAGGTCGGTCCGGAACTCGGGCCGCAGATCAGCGGGGATTTCGACGTCTCGATGACCAGACTGTTCGAACAGGCGGAGGCGTTGGCGAACCATGGCTGAACTCGACACGCGATTCAAGGGCGGGCCATCGGAGAGCCCCGGATTGCTGCTCTGGCGAACCACCATGCGCTGGCAGCGCGTCATGACGGCGGCGCTGGCGCCGCTCGACCTGACACATGTCCAGTTCGTGCTGCTCGCCTCGGCGATGTGGCTCGGCCGCAATGGCGAACCGCCCAACCAGGTGCAGCTCGCCGCCCAGGCCGGCACGGAGGTGAAGATGACATCGGATGTCGTCGCCCGGCTGGAGGCGAAAGGATTGATCGCACGCGAGCCTGATCCCCGGGATTCCCGAGCCAAGGTGATCCGCGTCACATCAGCCGGGGCAGCGGCCGCACAGCAAGCGATCGTCGCCGTCGAGACCGCCGACGCGGCCTTTTTCGAGCCGGTGGACGAGGCGCAGCTCGTCGTCCTGCTGCAGCAGCTTGCCGGCGAGATCCGCTGAGGCCGAACGAGCGTTAAGCCAGGAATTTTGCTATGATGGCGTCGCCCATCTGCACCGTGCCGACCTCGGTCATGCCATCGGACATTATGTCCTTCGTCCGAAGACCGGCATCGAGCACGGCGGCGATCGAAGCTTCGAGCCTGTCGGCCTCATCGACCATGCCGAAGGAATAGCGGAGGCACATGGCGAAGGAGGCGATCATGGCGATCGGGTTGGCGATGCCCTTGCCGGCAATGTCGGGCGCCGAGCCGTGTACCGGCTCGTAGAGCGCCTTGCGCTTCTTGGTCTTCACGTCGGGCGCGCCGAGCGAGGCAGACGGCAGCATGCCGATCGAGCCGGTCAGCATGGCGGCGATGTCGGACAGCATGTCGCCGAACAGATTGTCGGTGACGATGACGTCGAACTGCTTTGGCCAGCGCACCAGCTGCATGCCGCCGGCGTCGGCCAGCATGTGGTCGAGCTTGACGTCGGAATAGCGCGCTTTGTGCGTCTGGGTGACGACCTCGTTCCACAGCACGCCCGACTTCATGACGTTGCGCTTTTCCATCGAGGTAACATGGTTCTTGCGGGTCCGCGCCAATTCGAAGGCGACGCCTGAAATGCGCTCGATCTCGAACGTGTCGTAGACCTGCGTGTCGATGCCGCGCTTCTGGCCGTTGCCGAGATCGATGATCTGCTTGGGCTCGCCGAAATAGACGCCGCCGGTCAGCTCGCGCACGATGAGGATGTCGAGGCCTTCGACCACTTCCTGCTTGAGCGAGGAAGACGCGGCCAGCGCCGGATAGCAGATCGCCGGGCGCAGGTTGGCGAACAGCTCCATGTCCTTGCGCAGCCGCAGCAGGCCGGCCTCGGGGCGTACCTCGTAAGGCACGGCATCCCATTTCGGGCCGCCGACGGCGCCGAACAGCACCGCGTCCGCGGCAACAGCTTTTTCCATATCGGCATCGGAAATCGCCGCGCCGTGCGCATCGTAGGCACAGCCGCCGACCAGGCCCTCATCGGTGACGAAGCCGCTGCCGAGTTTCTCGTTCATGGCGGTGATCAACTTCTTGACCTCGGCCATGGCCTCGGGGCCGATGCCGTCGCCGGGGAGCAGGAAAAGATGCTTCGTTGCCATGGAGAAACCGTCCTGGAAAGATTTGAACCGCGGCCTTGCTAAACGCCAAGCGGTTGCAGCGCAAGGGGACGATGAATGGCGCGGCGAAGGACCTGTCTCCGCGATCCTTCACGCCAGCATATCCAGCCGTCGCGACTACGCCTCACGGACGATGGTCACCGATGCGCGAGAATGTTGACCAGCCGGCCAAGGGGATCGCGCACATAGAAGCGCCGCACGCCCCAGGGTTCATCGGCCGGCCCGTATTCGACGGCGAAACCGGCCGCCTTCATGCCGTCGAGCGCCGCATCGACATCGTCGACCTCGATCGACAAGTCCGGCACCGGCGTACCCGAGCCGCCTTGCGCCATGAAGCTGACCTGCACCTGCATCGTTTCCCCGGAACCGTAGGTTACGATCCAGCCCTGGTCCATCAGGATGTCGAGGCCAAGCACGTCATGGTAGAAGCGTCGCGCCGCTACCGCGTCCCGTGTCTCGATATTGGCCACGATACGGCGGACCTTCATCGCCTTGATCCCCTCAGGCCGTGCGTCGCAGAGCCGTCACCTCGATCTCGATCTTCATTTCCGGCTTGTTGAGCTGGCACACGATCATCGTCGCCGCCGGCCTGATGTCGCCGAATGTCTCGCCGAGGATCGGGAAGACGACATCCACGAAAGCCTGGTCGGTGATGTAGTAATGCGCGCGCACTACATCCGCCATCTCGAAGCCGCCGTCCTGCAACGCCTTGCCGATCGTCGCCAGGCAGTTGCGCGTCTGCGCCTCGATCGTCTCCGGCATCGTCATGGTGGCATAGTCGTACCCGGTCGTCCCGGACACGAAACACCACTCGCCCTGCACCACGGCGCGCGAATAGCCGGCGGTCTTTTCGAACGGCGAGCCGGTTGAGATGAGTTTGCGCATGAGGAGCCTCAGATTGTTGCAACCATTCTGTGAGGAAAACGCCGATCCTGCGATGGGCCAATACGGGTGGATCGGCGGTGCAGAATCTGTGAGGTCGACGCGCCAGCCCTCTTTCCAGCAACCTCTTCCAGGACTCAACAAGCAAGCATATCCGCAGCGGCCGCAGCGATTGCAATTTCTGCTTGCATTCTGGAACAAAAACAGAACTAATAGTAACCGCAAGGGCCGTAACAGTAGCTCCGGGGGGAGAATTAGACCATGTCACGCTGCACTGGCGCGCTGGCGAGCGCTGCTGTTTCAATTCTTTTGCTCTGGACGTCCTCTGCGCTGACCGCGATTGCAGTGCTCGGCGTCGCGACCACGACGACGCTCGCCGACGACGCGGTGAACGGACAGAGCGCCACCGCAACCGCCCCGGCCGCGACCTGGCCCGCGGCCAAGCAGAGTGCGAGCGAAGATATTGCGCCTGTCGATTCGAGGTTGGCCAAGCTGATCGACGATGCGGATCCCCGCGTCCTGGTCGCGGTGTCCAAAGGCGACAGCCTCGCGCACGACGGTAAGTACGACGAAGCGATCAAGGCCTACGAAGAAGCCATCGCGATCGCTCCTGAGAGCCCGCTTGCCTATCTCGGTCGCGGCAAGGCCTTTGACGGCAAGAACGACTATACCCGCGCCATCGCCGACTACGACAAGGCCATCGCTATGATTCCGGATATGGCCACGCCGCTCATGCGCCGTGGCATGGCCAAGGCCGCCGCGGGCGACGCGGTCGGCGCGCTTGCCGATTGCATGGGGGCCGCCAGGCTCGATCCAAAAGCGGGCGGCGCCTACTTCTGTTCTGGAGCGGCCTGGTACGCCACGGGCGACCTCAAGCGAGCGATCGAGGCCTTTTCAGTGGCGATCGAGATCGATCCGAAAGACGCCGCCAGCCATTACGGACGCGGCATGGTGCAAGCCGACGGCAAGAACTATGCCGAGGCCGTGGCCGACTTCGACCAGGCGGCAAGACTCGACTCGCACAATCCAAACTACGCGGCCGCCCGCAACGCGGCGCTGGCGGTACAGGCCAAAGGCGGCGCCGGCGCGAATGCGATTGTACCACCCTCAAAGAAGCTCACGGCTTTCGTCGATCGCGGCTATGTCTTCTACCACAGGGGCAAATATGATCGTGCGATCGCCGAATACAACAAGGCGATCGCGCTCGATCCGAAAGATGCCTCGGCCTATGTCGGGCGGGGCATCGCGCTGGTCGACAAGGGAAAGTATGACGCGGCGATCGAGGATTATAACAAGGTAGTCGAACTTAATCCCGATTATTCAGACGTTTACATCGGCCGTGCCGTCGCGTGGACCAAAAAGAATGAGCCGGATCGCGCCATAGCCGACTTGAGCCGCGCTATCGAACTCGATGCCGATTACGCGCCGGCCTATTTCGGGCGTGGCAGCGCCTTCATCGACAAAGGCGACTACGACCGGGCAATTGCCGATTTCGACCAGGCGCTGAAACTCGATCCCGGGATGGCGCTTGCCAGCAAGGGCCGAATGATGGCCGTGGCGGCGAAAGACAAAGCCACGGCAACCAGGCCTGCCGGCCAGGCTCGAAACAAAATCGTCGAGGACGCTATCGAGCAGGGCACGATCTGGCGCTCCCAAAATCAATTCGACCGCGCGATCGAGCAGTACGACATAGCGGTCGCCGCCGATCCATCCAATGCCGGCGCCCATACCTTGCGCGGTTTCACCTTTGCGTTGAAGGGCGACCTCGACCGGGCGCTGTCCGACTACAACAAGGCGATTAAGCTCGATCCAAAGTCGATCGACGCCTATTTCTACCGTTCCGCCATCTGGCGGCAGAAGGGCAAGATCGACCGCGCCATTGCGGATCTGAGCACCATCATTTCGTTGCAACCGGCCAATGCCGACGCTTATGTGCTGCGCAGCCGGGCCCGCGCTGTAAAACACGATTGCGATGGCATCATCGCCGATTCGACAGAGGTGATCGGGCTGCGGCCAACGGATGCGGAAGCATGGTTCAATCGCGGGTTCTGCTGGAACAGGGAGAAACAATACGACCGCGCCATCGCCGATCTCGACGAGACTCTACGCCTCGATCCAAACTACACCAATGCTCGCAAGGAGCGCGACGATGCGACCGCGGCGAGAGCGGCCAACAAGCAGACGCCAACGACCGGGACAGCAGCAACGGCGCGCGACGCCACAAAGAGTGGCATGGCCCTCTACAACAAGGGTCAATACGACCTTGCGATTGCCAAATTCGATCAGGCGTTGGCGCTCGAATCCAACGATGCGGAGGCTTTCGGATATCGCGGTCTCGCATGGGGGCAGAAGGGCAATTACGATCGCGCCATAACGGACTACGGCAGCGCGATTGCGATCGAGCCAAGGAACAGCAGCTATTATTCCGCACGCGGCTTTGCCTGGACGGCCAAGAACGACCACAAACGTGCCATCGACGATTTCGGCAAGGCGATCGAATTCGATCCCACCTACCCCCTGCATTTCCACGCTCGAGCGATCAGCCGGATGACCATAGGCGATTACGACGGCGCCATAGCAGACTATGACAAAGCCATCAGCCTTAGTCCGGGCGTCGCCAAAATGCGTGTCGATCGCGGTATCGTCTGGATGGTCAAAGGCGATGCGAAGCGCGCTCTGGCTGATTTCGACATGGCGATCCAGATCGATCGGAACGGTCCGGGCGGCTACTTCGGCAGAGGTCTCGTGCAGGCACGCGCGGGCGATCACGACGGCGCAATCGCCAACTTCAATCACGCGATCAAGCTTTACCCCAACTATGCCGATGCCTATACTTTCCGGGGCCGCTCCTGGCAGGCAAAAGGCAATACCAAGCGAGCCAAGGCCGACCGCAAGAAGGCGCTGAGCCTCGGCGCAAACTAAAGCTTGTCCGGTTGGCATTGCGAGCAGCTTCGGCCGGCCCATGGCCGGCTCCGAGCGGCAAACGCCGCAATGGATTTTGACATTGAAGATCTCGCGCGCCGGCTACCGTGAGGTGCTCTACCTGCGGCACCGGCTCAGGGGTCTGCATTGCCCGCCATGCGTCAGCCGGGTTGGCCATTGGCCGATTCAGCCGTTTCTCCGGTGAAGACGACCCTTGTGCCTTTCTGCACCTCAAGGGCGAGGTCTTCGGCATCCCAATTGGTCAGTCTGATGCAACCATGCGAAAAGGTCTTCCCGATCTTGGCTGGTTCGGGCGTGCCGTGAATTCCGTAACTTTCAATGGACAGGTCGATCCACACCGATCCGACGGGATTGTTCGGCCCTGCGGCGATGGTGAAGGGCCTTTTGGTTCTTACCCCCTTGAAGGCGAAGTGGGGATCATAGTGATAGGTGGGATTGTGGACCACGCGTACGACTTGTGTCTCGCCGCTCGGCGCCGGCTTCTCTTCGCTCCCAATCGAGGCGGGGTAGACCGCAACCACTTTGCCGGAATTGTCGAGAACGCGAACTTGGCGCGCGGCCTTGTCGACCTCGACGCTGGCAACGGCCGAGGGCGGATCGCCTCGGTCGATAGCCGGCACCAGCAACTTTGCGCCCGCCGTCCTGAAGCTGACGCCCGAGTTGAGCTTTCGCAGCAATTGTTCGCTGATGTGGAAGTGCTCTGCGATCCGTTCCAGCGAACTGCGATAGCCGAGCCTGCGCAGGCGAGCCATTCCTTCCATACTGGCCGGAATGCGCTTGGTAAACGGTCCACGCACATCCTTGCGCGTCAGTTCGTAGTTCACGAGAACCGCGCCTGGTGAGGTTGCGACCAGCTTGTCCCAGGTCTCCCGGTTGAGCGGGCCGTCGGCGGGCAGCGCGTTGGCCGCCTGAAAGGCCCGGACCGCCTTGGCGAAGTTCTCCGCCTGGCGGCCGTCAATGAGGCCAGGCGAGAACCGCGCGCGATCCAAAAGGATTTGTGCCTTCAGCGTGGTCGCATCGGCGCCCTTCGGTGCGTCATCGCTGAATTGAGCATCGTTGACGGCGGCTGCGTCCAGCTTTGCCGCCTCCGTGGCGCCAGATGCGAAGGCGAACAAAACAAGCGCCAGAAGAACGAGCCTGACCATCAATGTTACTCCAGGCACTGCCGCGCGAAGCTGCTTCTATGACGCGGCGCGGCCGATCTGGTTCCATTTGTCCCAGCGAATATCGCCGTCGACGCGGATTGGGCGAAGACCGTCCTCGATCTCCGCGCCGGCGACCGGCGCTCAAAGGAAGAAAAACCGCAGTCCCGCGCGCGTCCGCAACAGTGGACGGTTGTCGCGCGTAGGCCGGAAGAAATTCGCCCCCGACCCTGTTTTCGCCGGAAATGCTCTAGCTAATTCGCCGACCCCAGCGCCTTGTCGAGCGCTTCCTTCACGTCGGCCGGCCATGTCGTCACCGCGGGCCATGCGCTCGGCTGCCCATTGTCGCCGCGGCGGGCGAAGTAGAGCTGGTGCTTGGCCGGGTCGACCGCCATGAAGCCGTCATTGCCGCCGCAATCATGCGGCACGCAGCCGCTGGCGTAGAAGGCGCCCGAAGCGGTCTTTTCGGTGCCACCGCCGACCAGCAGGCTGGTCGCCATGTCGGGCATGTCCTTGCCGAGCAGTTTTTCGGCTTCCTTGTAGACGGCCTCGTTGTGGAAGGCGTCGATGATGTTGTCGTATTTCGACGGGTCGATATCCTTCCAGTCGGTGCCCGGCTGCGGCACGTAGGTCAGATTACCTGAAATGGTCAGCCCTGTGGTCGGCGACCATTGCAAGGCCGGCTTCTCGTCACCGGGCAGCAAATAGGGCACGAAATAGATGGCGCTGTCGGACACCGCCGAGGGCGGCGCGCCGCACTCGTCCTGCTCCACGGTGGTGCTCTGGATCTCGCCGCCTTGCGGCTTCCAGACGATCACCTTGGCCGGACCGCACTGGTTGCCGCCATCGCCGACATCGATCAGCGCGACGTTGACGTCACCGATCTTGACGATCTTGTCGAAGAAGACGTCATAGTTGCTGGCCAGCTGTTTGCCGTCATAGGACAGCACCTTCTCGCCGTCCTGCTCCGGCTGCGTGATGGTCAGCTGGCCGCCTTCGAACGGGATCGGCGCCTGCTTGTCGTCATCGGCAGCGTTTGCGGTATCCGTGTCAGCAGCCGGCTTCTCCGCCGAAGGGGGTGTCTGGGTCTGCGTTTGCGCAAACGCGGTGGGCGCCACCGACAAGGCCAGCCCGCAAACGCCGGCAAGAAGCTGATGTCTCATGACTGTCCCTCCCTCGGTCGCCGCTCGGCCCGAAAGGACCGGTCTATTCGCCGCTCAAGCCCAGGGGCGCAGTTCGGCGTTCTTCTTCTCGAACGAGGCGATGGCGCCGGCCTTTTCCATGGTCAGGCCGATATCGTCGAGCCCGTTGAGCAGGCAGTGCCGCTTGAAATCGTCGAGATCGAATTTGACCACGCCGCCGTCCGGACCGCGAATTTCCTTGGCTTCGAGATCGACCGACAGAGTGGCGTTGGAGCCGCGCGAAGCGTCATCCATCAGCTTCTCCAGATCCTCGGGGCTGACGGTGATCGGCAGCACGCCGTTCTTGAAGCAGTTGTTGTAGAAGATGTCGGCAAACGAGGTCGAGATGACGCAGCGTATGCCGAAATCGAGCAGCGCCCACGGCGCGTGCTCCCGGCTCGAGCCGCAGCCGAAATTGTCGCCGGCGACGAGAATCTGCGCCTTGCGGTAGGCCGGCTTGTTGAGCACGAAATCCCGATTTTCCGAACCGTCGTCATTGTAGCGCATTTCGGCGAACAGGCCCGTGCCAAGCCCGGTGCGCTTGATCGTCTTGAGATAATCCTTCGGGATGATCATGTCGGTGTCGACATTGACGATCGGCATGGGAGCGGCGACGCCGGTGAGCTTGGTGAATTTTTCCATGGCTTTGGCCCGTGTTTTTCGTTGCGGGGGATTTTCTGAGGCCCGGTTTACACAAAGCCGCGGGCAAATAAAAGGCAACTGTTTGCGCGCGCCGGCACGAAGGTGCCGCACAAAACAGCTTCGAATTCGCCGCCCGATGGTGCAGTCTGGTCGCCATGGCAGAAGACTCCCATGTCCTCTACGCGCGCGAACCGGCGCTCGGCATTCCCGAATTCCGCCGCGTGCTGGTGGAATCCGGTCTCGGCGAGGTCAGGCCCGTCGATGACGAGGCAAGGCTGAAGGCGATGCTGGAGGGCGCCAACCTGATCGTGACCGCCCGTCTCGACATGGAAGCCGCGCCGCTGATTGGCGTCGCCCGCTGCCTGACCGACTTTTCCTGGGTCTGCTACATCTCCGATCTCGCCGTCTCGGCCAAGGCGCAAGGCCTGGGCATCGGCAAGGGGCTGATGGACGAGGTGGCCCGGCAGCTCGGACCGTCGGTCGCCATCAGCCTGATTTCGGTGCCCGACGCTGTCGGCTTCTACGAACGCATCGGCATGCAGCGCATGCCCGACGCCTTCTGGATCTCCCGCAAGCGCTGATTTCTTCTCCTGTTGCCGCCTACGGCCGGCAACGGCGCGCGATCTTATCGCTTGACATGCAACCAAATGGTTGCATATTAGAGGCATGAGCATGGATGCAGTCTTTCGCGCCCTGGCGGACCCGACACGCCGGCAATTGCTGGACAGCCTCCATGCCAGGAACGGGCAGACGCTGAATGCGCTGTGCGCTGAGATGGCCATGACCCGCCAGGCGGTGACCAAGCACCTGGCGATCCTGGAGGAAGCAAACCTCGTCACCACCATCCGCAAGGGACGCGAGAAAGAGCACTATCTCAACCCGGTTCCGATCAACGAGATCGCCGAACGCTGGATCGGCAAATTCGAGCGGGGGCGGCTGACCGCCCTCAGCGACCTGAAGAGACGCCTCGAAAGGGAAGACTGATGAGCAACAGTTTCGTTTATGTGACCTATATCCGAACCACGGCCGAAAAGCTCTGGGAAGCGTTGACCGACCCGGAGTTCAACCGGCAGTTTTTCCTCTGCTCCTATCAGGAGAGCGAGTGGAAAGTGGGCTCCAGCTGGAAGCTGATCTTCCCGGACGGGCGCGTTGCCGACAGCGGCGAGATCCTCGAAATCGACCCGCCGCGGCGCCTGGTCATAAAATGGCGTAATGAATGGATGCCCGAGGTCAGGGAAGACGGCTACACACGCTGCACCTTCACCATCGAGCAGGACGGCGAACTGATGAAGCTCGCCGTCACCCATGAAGCGGACGGGCCGCACAGGCTGATCGGCAATGTCGCCAAGGGCTGGCCGCTGGTGCTGGCCAGCCTGAAGAGCCTGCTCGAGACCGGCCAGGGGTTCGAACGCCCGCCGTCAAAAAACTGAAGGCTCGTTTCGACTGCGAAACGAATTTGATGTGGAGATATCCATGATGCACGCTCTCAGGGTGCGGAGCATGACCAACGGCGACACCGTCATGGCGTCCGCCGAAATGGAAGCACCGCCGGAACGCCTCTTCGAGGCGCTGGTCGGCAAGGAAGTCGAGCAATGGTGGGGGTCAGCCGACACCTACCGGATGGTCGACTGGTCGGCCGACCTGCGCGTCGGCGGCCGTTGGAACGTTATTGTCCGCACGGCCGACGGCACGGACCTGCCGGCGAGCGGTGAATTCCTCGAGATCGAGGTGCCGCGCCGGATCGTGCAGACGCGAGCCTATGCATGGGACCATCCCACGCTTGGCCGGCGGCAAACCACGGTCGCCTGGCTGCTGGAACCGATTGCCAGGGGCACGCGCCTCACCATCTGCCATGGCGGCTTCGCCGGGCTGCACGAGGCGGCGGCCGAACATGCAGAGGGGTGGGCGCGGGTGCTGGCCTGGCTGCAGGCGCATGTCGAGGCCGGAAGACTGGCGGTGGCCGCGGGCAATGCGCTCAAGGTTGACGCGATGATGGCGTAGACGCGGCTTCCCTTCTCCCCTTCTTGTGGGAGAAGGGAGAGGCATGCCCGCCCAGCCCTCAAATCACATTCAATTCCCGGAACGCCCTTCCCTCCGCCACCCGCGAATACCCGAACGCAGAGCAGTCGATCGTCCGATACCCACCATGCACCAAAAACTCGGCCAGCGCCTTGCCGACCGCAGGCGCCTGCTGCAGGCCGTGGCCGGAGAACCCGTTGGCGAACAGGAAATTCGTGACCTCGGGATGCGGGCCGATCACCGCGTTCTGGTCGAGCGTGTTGTAGTCGTAGTGACCGGCCCAGGCGCGCGTCGGCTTGATCGCCTCGAAGGCCGGGATGCGGGTCGCCAGCACCGGCCAGATCGCCTCTTCGAAGAGCGGCCAGTCGACGTCGAAATCCCCGGGGTCGGCCGGGCCGTCACCCTCTTCCGGCTCGGCGCCGCCGGTGAGGTAGACCTGGCCTTCCGGCCTGACATAGATTCCGGAGGGATCGACCAGCAGTGGCATGTCGGCATATTTCTCGCGCGCCTCGAAGACGAAGACGTTGCGCTTGCGCGGCTCGACCGGCAGCATCAGTCCGGCAAGGGCGGCGACCTTGCCGGCATTCGGTCCGGAGGCGTTGATGACGGTGCCGGCCTCAAGCCGATCGCCATTGTCGAGGCTCACGCCGGTGACGCGGTCACCTTGCCGCTCGATGCCGGTGACCGAAGCGCTGATGAAGTCGATCTTCTTCTGCCGCAGCGCCTTGCGGAACAGCATCAGCATGGCATGGGCGTCGAACCAGCCTTCGCCTGTCCGGCCATAGGCGCCGGCGGTGATGCCTTCGGTCGACAGCCAGGGGAAGCGGCGCGTCAGCTGGTCGGCGTCCTCTAGCAGGATGTCGGCGCCCTCGGCGACCTGCGCCGCGTGATTGGCCCTTAGGATCGGCAGCCCGGCCTCGCCGGCAAGGATGAGATAGCCGCCTTCGCGAAAACCGATATCGGCGTCCGCGCCGAATTCTTCCTTCAGCCGCCGGAACAGTTTCAGCGTGAATTGCGACAGGCGGATGTTTTCCGGAATCGAGAATTGCTGGCGGATCGAGGCCATGGATAGCGTCGTCGCCGCATGGGCGAATTGCGGGTCGCGCTCGATCAGCGCGATCGAGCCAGAAAAACCCTCCTCGCGCAGATAGTAGGCGACCGAGGAGCCGACGATGGCTCCGCCGATGATGACGATGTCGTAGCGCACTTTTTCCTCCGATCCGCCGTCCGCAATCTACGCGACCGGCAAAGTGATCTCGAAGCGCGTGCCGCGCTCGGAGTCAACCAGCCGGATCGTACCATCATGCGCTTTCAGGAGGGCCAGCACGATGCCGAGGCCCATGCCGGTGCCGCCGGTAGAGCGGCGCGTGGTGAAGAATGGCTCGAAGATGCGCGCCCGATTGCTTGGCGAAATGCCGGCGCCATCGTCGCTGACCAGAACCGTCGCCTTGCCGCCGGCGCTTGCGGCAATAATCGAAACTTGCGTCGCGCCATGCCTGGCCGAGTTGTCGATGAGATTGCCAAGCACGATTGCTCCGTTCTCGGCCGAGATGCGCAAAGCCAGATCGCCGCCGGCCTCGATGCGAATCGCCAGCCTGTTGTCGACGGGAAGCAGCGCCAGCGCCGCACCGACCGAGGTGCTTTCGCCGCTGGGTGCGAGGTTTTCGGCCCGCGCCAGGTCGAGCAGGCGGCGGACCAGCAAATTGAGCCGCCCGGCATCGGTGACGATATTGTCGGAGAAGCGCCGCCGCTCGCCATCGTCCATCGCGCTGCCTGAATCGCGCAGCAGTTCGGCCGCGCCCTGGATCGCCGTCAGCGGCGATTTGAGTTCATGCGAGACATGGGTGGCGAAGGTCTGGATCGAGTCCGAGCGCGCCTGCAGTTTTTCGGCCATGTCGAGGAAAGCGGCGGAAAGCTCCGCCATTTCGCGCGTGCCATGGTGGTCGAGCGGCCGGATCGCGTCGCGCTCGCCGGCGGCAATGCGCTGGGTGCGGTCGATGAGCGCATAGATCGGCCGGCTAACGGTGCGCAGGAAGACGAGGCCGATGAGCAGCGTCCCGCCGAGGATGGCGATCGCCGCCGCTGTCACCTTGCCGCGTTCGCCATAGAGATGTTTTATGATGTTGTTGGGCGTCCGCGAGACATAGACCACGCCGGCGACCTTGCCGTCGACGGCAACCGGCAGGGCGACGAAGACGCGCACCCTGGTGCCGCGGCTGACAGAATAGAGCGGCGGCGCCGGCTGGTTGGGGATGCGTAGCCTGAGCGCGCTGGCATAGCGCCCGGCGAGCGCCTCACGCACCTCCTCGACCCCGGCAAGCGACTGCCCGACCTCGTCGCGCCCGGCAATGACGACGCCTGTGGGATCGAGCAGCCGGAAGCCGGCCAGCGTGGTTTTCTGCGTCGCATCGAGAATACCCGACAGGCGCGCCCCGATAGCGGCAAAAGCGGGATCGGCCATGGCCGGCATCCCCGCCGGCCGGGTCGCAAGCACGTAATCCGAGGCGAGATCGAGCTGCGGCTCGATCGGCCGATAAGGCGAATCGGGATTGGCGCCTCGGCTCGCGCTGCCGTTGGCCGGCGGGATTGGCGCGCCGAGCTTTTCCGGCGAAATGCCGCCGTCGTGCACCTCCTGCGCATAGATGGCGGCGATGGCCGCCCCTTGCGCGATCAGCTCCGCCTCGGTCTGGCGGATCAGCTGGTTCTCATAGAGGCGAAAGAAGAACAGGCCGACCAGCGGCAGGGCCATCACCAGCATCAGGATGGCGACGACGACCGTGGCGAGGCGCGGCCGCCATTTGCGGCCGATCCACTTGCTGCCCATCCATTTTCTGGAAGTGGTCAGCCGCATCGGCCGAGCCGGAAACCGACGCCATGCACGGTCTCGATGGCATCCTGGCACCCGACCGCCGCCAGCTTGGCGCGGATGTTGCGGATATGGCTGTCGACGGTGCGGTCGGCGACATGGATCTTGCCGGCATAGGCATTGGCCATCACCGCGTCGCGATCGAGCACATGGGTGGGCCGCGCCAGAAACCCTTTCAGGATCGAGAATTCTATTCCGGTCAGGGCCAGCGGCCTGCCGTCGAAGCCGGCGCCATGGCTGGCCGGCACCAGCGTGAGCTTGCCGTGGATAAATTGCCTGTCGTCGGCCGGTTCGGGTGCTGCCGGGCGGGCGCGCCGCAGGATGACGTTGACCCGGGCGACCAGTTCGCGCGGGCTGAACGGTTTGGTGACATAGTCGTCGCCGCCCATTTCGAGCCCGAGGATGCGGTCGATCTCCTCGTCGCGCGCGGACAGGAACAGCACCGGCACGTCTGATCGCTGCCGCAGCCGCCGGCAGACCTCCAGCCCGTCCATCTCCGGCATGCCGATGTCGAGCACGACAAGGTCGGGCGTGCGCCGTTCGATCGCCTGCAGGGCGGCGGCGCCATCGGACACGGCAGCCGTCTTCATGCCGGCCTTTTCCAGCGCGAAGCAGATCACTTCGCGGATATGCGGGTCGTCGTCGGCGACGAGGATGTGATGCGGCATCGGTCAGCGGCCCGGCACAGGTTCTGCGATGCCAGGAGTAACGATCGGCCGCCTGCTGTCGAGATAGCGAAGCAGGCGCCAGTCGCGAAAACTCCAGCTCCGCCAGTTTTCCAGCCCGGGAAACGCGCCCGGACCGAGCGAGCGCGGATACCAGGCGTCGAGGGGAATGCCCTGGCCGGTCATTTCGAGGGGAGTGCTCGACATTGTAATTGGCGATCAGCGTTGCGAAATCGATGAAACAGCAGGCATCAAGCGCTAGGGATAACGTCGGAAGATTGGCGGACAGCAGCCATTCTGGATTTTCCAGCACGATACGGGCGCAAAAAGGGGATGACAATTGCGGCGGGCTTCGCGCGTGGCGGATCGACCAGCCACCAGCCTTCGCTGCGCAGCCGATGGGGCAGACGGGGTTTTGCTTGCTTGTGCATGCCGCCTGTCTCGCAGGCTGGCAGGGAGGCCGCAGGGCGGATTCGAGGAGGTTTTCGGCAATCGCGTGCAGTTTTCGTGCAGGGGTCGAGTCACCCGCCCCTCCGAACGTCAGCGCCGCCTTCGACGGTTGGCTTGCGTCCGGCACAATCGTATGGCTCGCCGAAGCGATTGCAGCACGTGCTTGCTTCGACCAACCACACGCGGCATAGATCGGACATGGAAACCTACCGCCCGCGCCGCTCCGTGCTCTATGTCCCGGCCTCCAGCGACAAGGCGCTGGCCAAGATCGCGCGGCTTGCCTGCGACGCCGTCATCATCGACCTCGAGGACGCCGTCGCTCCCGCCGACAAGATCGCCGCGCGCGAAAAACTGGCCGGCATTTTCGCCAACCGTCCTGATGCCGGCCACAATGGCCGGCGCTGCGAGATGGTGGTGCGCGTCAATGCGCTGTCCAGCGAATGGGGCACCGAGGATCTTGCGGCCGTGGCCAAGGCGGAGCCGGACGGCATCCTGCTGCCCAAGGTCGACACGCCGCGCGACGTGCTTGAGGTCGGCGACGTGCTGGACGACAATCTTGCTCCCGATAGTGTGAAACTATGGGCGATGATCGAGACCCCCAAGGCCATGCTCAACATCGGCGCCATCGCCGAACTCGGCCGCGACCCCGCCTCGCGGCTGGATTGTTTCATTGCCGGAACGAATGACCTGATCAAGGATACAGGCGTGCTGGCGACGCCGGACCGCGCCTATCTCCTGCCATGGCTGATGCAGATGCTGCTGGCGGCGCGCGCCGGCGGCATCGACATGCTCGACGGGGTGTTCAACGATTTTCGCGACCCGGACGCGTTTGCGCGCGAGTGCACGCAGGCCGCCGCCATGGGCTTTGATGGCAAGACGCTGATCCATCCATCGCAGATCGAGGCCGCCAACCATGCCTTCGCCCCGTCGGCGCAGGCGCTGGCCGAGGCGCGCGCGGTGAAGGATGCCTTCGCGCTGGCGCAAAACAGCGGCAAGGGCGTCATCGCGCTGAATGGCAGGATGGTCGAGCGGCTGCACCTGGCTCAGGCCGAAAAACTGCTGGCGAAGGCTGCCGCCATCGGCGCATGATATTCGTCGGCTTGGGATACACGACAGGAAATTTGGACGATGAAACTCTACCGCTTTCTCACCGCTCCGGACGACGCCAGTTTCTGTCACAAGGTGACGGCGGCGCTGAACAAGGGCTGGCACCTGTTCGGCTCGCCGACCTACGCCTATGACAAGAAAACCAAGACCATGCGTTGCGGCCAGGCCGTGGTGAAGGATGTCGACGGCCAGGAATACGGGCCGGATACCAAGCTCAGCGACTGGTAGGGGGAGGCCCCTCCCTCCCTTCAGCCTACTCAGCCGCCTCTTCGATTCGCTCCATGTCATCGTCCGACAGGCCGAAATGGTGGCCGATCTCGTGGATCAGCACGTGGGTGACGATGTCGCCCAACGATTCCTCGTTTTCGGCCCAGTAGTCGAGCATGGCGCGGCGATAGAGGGTGATGCGGTTCGGGCCTTCGCCGGTCTGCGGGTTCCAGCGTTCGGCGATGCCGCGCCCCTCGAACAGGCCGAGCAGGCCGAACGGGGTCTCCAGCGACAAATCGTCCATGATCTCGTCGGTCGGGAATAGGGGCCGGACACCCATCTCAGCGATTGGGAGCCGCTACGGTTTCCCAGGCCGCTGTAATGCTGTTAAGTTTTGCGTCTGCGAAACCGTCAGCGTCATCGCAGCCGAAGTAAAGGATCGATAGCGCCGCATGAAGGCCTGGATAGGCGGAGACGGTATCCATCTTGGCGAGGACTTCTGGAACCGGCAGTGTCTTGCGCCTGATCTTGCATAAAGCGCAGTCCGCGATCATCGGTGCCAGCGGATGGTCGAATTTGGCCAGCAAAAAATCAACCAACGCCGTGAGGGTGGCGGGCTCGACGGCAGCACTTGCGGGCGGACGGCAAAGCTCATCGAGTGCAAGGAATGCGGCATTCGGTGAAATCCCGATGGCCGTTTCAATCAGGTCGCGACTCAGCAAAATGTCGCGATAGGGCCAATTGCAGTCGATCCGATCGGCAAACTCTGCTTCCGTCATTTGAGTGCTACTCAGCCGCCTCTTCGATTCGCTCCATGTCATCGTCCGACAGGCCGAAATGGTGGCCGATCTCGTGGATCAGCACGTGGGTGACGATGTCGCCCAACGATTCCTCGTTTTCGGCCCAGTAGTCGAGCATGGCGCGGCGATAGAGGGTGATGCGGTTCGGGCCTTCGCCGGTTTGCGGGTTCCAGCGTTCGGCGATGCCGCGCCCCTCGAACAGGCCGAGCAGGTCGAACGGCGTCTCCAGCGACAAATCGTCCATGATCTCGTCGGTCGGGAATTCGGCGATCTGGATGACGATCTCGCCGGTCAACTTGCGAAAATCCTCCGGCAGATGGGCGTAGGCCTCCAGCGCCAGGAACTCCAATTCCTCCATCGAGGGCGCAAGTTCGCCATGCCAGCTGCGAGTCTTGTAGATGCGGGCCATGCTTTGTCCTTTGATCCCGGCATATAGGCTTTCGCGCTGGCCCAGGCAAATGGCGTGGCAATTTCTGGTCCAGTGCCTTTGCCAATGCCGGGGAATCGCGTAGGGGTCGGTTCCGGCCATGTCTCAAGGAGCTTTCATGCCGGACCTTTCCACACTTGGACTTTTCGCGATTGCCTGTCTCGCGCTGACCGCGACGCCGGGGCCGGACATGCTGTTGATCGCTTCCCGTAGTGCCAGCCAGGGGCGCTCCTCGGGCCTGGCGACCTATGCCGGCATCGCCTCTGGCACCTATTGTCATGCATTGGCCGCCGCCTTCGGCCTGTCGCAACTCTTCCTGGTCGCGCCCATCGCCTACGACATCGTGCGCTATGCCGGCGCGGCCTACCTCGCCTATCTCGCCTTCAAGGCCTTCCGCGCCGAGGGAACGGCATTTGCACCGGTTTCCGGCCTGCCGCGCTATTCGCGGGCACGCATCTTCCGACAGGGATTGCTGACCAACCTGCTCAACCCGAAAATGGCACTGTTCGTGCTCGCGCTCTTCCCGCAGTTCGTGCGTCCCGAGGCTGGGTCGGTCGCGGCGCAGATCCTGGTGCTGGCGACCGTGCTCAATTTGATCGGACTGATGATCAATGGCCTGGTCATCCTGACCGCGAGCCGGATCGGCGCTGCCTTGTCGAAACGGACGCGGTTCCAACGGGCGTCGCAAATTCTGCTGGGAACCGTATTCACGGGGCTTGCCGCACGGCTGGCCTTTGGCGGCCAGCGTTGATCCTCGGAAGTGTGACGCCGTCTCATTGACGAATACGTTGGCGATTGGCGAGGAAACGCCCGTCACTTCGTCATTCTGGGGCGGAGCAGGGAGCGCAGCGACGCGGCGCAGACCCCGGAATCCATGCCGGGACTCCGGTGCGCTGCCACGGGTGCAGAATTTTGCTCCGCTGCACTTCACGGCCAAGGTCGCGGCATGGATCCCAGGGTCTCCGCGACGCCGCTGCGCGGCTGCTTCGCCCAGGGATGACGACCCCATGGTGACGTGCGGACATGTCGGACTCGTGTGTCGATACGCGCAGGAATAAATTCCTTATGACTCCGCTTGACTCTTCCGGACCGCTCTGGAATCCTAGGGAACATAACAGGAACAATTGTGAGTGGAAGCTGACCGTCATGGCGATGACCGCCGTGGCGCGGGAGACTGTTTTTACCCTGCGCCGCCAGATCGCGAAAATCGAGGGAACGCTGCCCGAGCGCCTGCAGGCGCCGGCGGCGACGACCCTTGATGCCCGCGCCGGCAGCGATCTGACGATCGTCCGGCGCGGGCTTGCCGCGGCTTTGCCGGACGCTTTCCTGCCCATCGGCATCGAGCGGCTCGATGCCGCGCTCAGCGGCGGCCTGCCGAAAGCCGCCCTGACCGAAATCCATGGGCTGGAAACCCGCGACGCGGGAGCCGTGGCCGGCTTCGCTCTGTCGCTCGTCAGCCTGATCCTCAACCAGGCGCAGGGGCTGCCCATCCTGTGGATCGGGACATCGGAAATTTTCCACGAGGCCGGCTTTCCCTACGCCAGGGGGCTGCATGCCGGCTTCGGCATCGAGCCCGGGCAATTGCTGTTTTCCGAGGCGCCCAGGCTTGTCGATGCGCTGTGGGTCTCCGAGGAGGCCGCCCGCATGACCGCGCTTGCCGCCGTCATCCTGGAAATCCGCGGCAATCCGCAGCGGCTGGACCTGACCGCGACACGCCGGCTGCACGCAAGGGCGCAAGCTGCCGGCCGGCCGGTGTTCCTGCTGCGGCAGGCGGCCGAGCCCGAACCGACGGCGGCGCCTGTCCGTCTGATCGCCGCGTCGGCGCCGGCCGTGCCGCGCGCCACGGTCGCCGGGCCGCTCGCCGGTTCGATCGGCCACCCCGCCTTCACCATCAGCATCGGCAAGAGCCGCACGGCTCTGCCTGGACAATTCACACTGGAGTGGAACCCCGATGAACGCAGATTCGATGAAAGAAGGGGCGACGAAAGACACGGTGAAGGCAGCGAATGGGCAGAGAATCCTGTCTCTGTGGTTTCCCTATCTCGCGACCGAAAGGATCCTGCGGCAGCGGCTGGGGAAATCCTGGCGTTCCCGGCCGTCGGATCATCCGTCGCCATCTCACCCACCGCTCGTGATCAGCCACCGCCAGGGCAACGCGCAGCGCATCTCGGCCCTCGACGAGCGGGCTGAGGCGCTGCACCTGAAGCGCGACATGGGGATTGCCGATGCGCGCGCCATGCATCCGTCGATCGACATCGTCGAAGCCGATCCGGAGGCCGACAGGCGCCTGCTCGAGGGCCTTGCCGACTGGTGCGACCGCTACACGCCGCTGGTGGCGCTGGACAGCATCGACGGCCTGTTCCTCGACGTCACCGGTTGCACCCATCTGTTCGGCGGCGAACGCGCCATGCTGGACGAAATCCTGTCGCGCTTCCTCCACCAGGGTTTCGACGTCCGCGCCGGGCTTGCCGGCACGCCCGGGGCGGCCTGGGCGGCGGCACGCTTTTGCGGCGACCGCATCATTCTATCGGGCGGGGAGGAAGCCTTGCTTGCTCCCTTGCCGCTGGCGGCCCTTCGCATAGCGCCGGAAACCCGGGCCAGCCTGGAAAGTGTCGGGCTGCGCACGGCGGGCGCCGTCATGGCCGCGCCGCGCGCGCCGCTCGCCCGCCGCTTCGGCGCTTTGCTGCTCCAGCGCCTCGACCAGGCGCTTGGCCGTCTCGACGAAGCGATCTCGCCGCGCCTTCCCGTCGCGCCGCTTTCGGTCGAGCGCCATCTCGCCGAGCCCGTCACGCTGACGGAAGAGATAGAGCGGCTGGTGGGCATGCTGGCGACGACCTTGAAGACCGACCTCGAACGCCGCGGCGAAGGCGCCCGGACGCTGGCGCTGCTGCTCTTTCGCGTCGATGGCGCCGTCAGCCGCATCGCGCTCGGCACCTCGCGGCCGATGCGCGAACCCTTGCTGATCCGGAAATTGTTCCATGAGCGGCTGGCAGCACTCGAGCAGCATATCGACGCCGGCTATGGCTTCGACCTGTTGCGCCTCTCGGTGCTGGCCGTCGCTGCTTTCGACTCGCAGCAGACCGATCTGACCGGCGAAGCGGCCGATGACGGCGCCGACATCGCCCTGTTCGCCGACCGTATCCGCGCCCGCCTCGGCGAGGGCGCGGTTCTGCAGCCGGTTCCCGTGGAAAGCCATCTGCCCGAACGCGCCGTCGCCATCGTCCCGTTCAGCGAGGCCCCGCGCCGGACCACGCCGCCGAGGAAGCCGGACAGGATGCAGGCGCCGATGACCATTTTCCCGCCGGAACGGCCGATCCGGCTGTTCCGCGCGCCCGAGCCCATCGATGTGCCGGCCACCGAAATGCCGGAGGGACCGCCGCTGCATTTCCGTTGGCGCCGCGCGCTTTATCGCGTTACCCGTGCCGAGGGTCCGGAGCGCATCGCCGCCGAATGGTGGCGCGAGGCGCCAGGCGATCCGGCGGCATCGACACGCGACTATTTCCGCATCGAGGATGCCGATGGCCGCCGCTACTGGCTCTACCGGCAAGGCCTTTACGGCGGCGTCTCGCAGATCCCGCCGCGCTGGTTCATGCACGGGGTCTTCGCATGAACGCGCTGACCGTCATCCCCTATGCCGAATTCGGCATCCAGTCGAACTTCTCCTTCCTGCGCGGCGCCTCCAAGCCGGAAGAACTCGTGGTCGCGGCCAAGCTCATGGGCTTCTCCGCGATCGGGCTCGCCGACCGCAACAGCGTGGCCGGCGTGGTGCGCGCCTGGCAGCAGGCCAAGGTCGAAAAGCTTGCCTATCATCCCGGCTGCCGGCTGGTTTTTGGCGACGGCACGCCGGACATTCTCGCCTATCCCAGGGACCGCAAGGGCTGGGGGCATCTGTGCCGCATGCTCACCCAGGCCAATCTGCGTGACGAGACCGAAAAGGGCGCCACCCTGCTCCGGCGCGACGACCTGCTCGAATGGGGGGACCGGACGTCGCTGGCGGTCCTGCCCGATCTGGAGCAGGGCGCGCAGGACAGCCTGGCTTTGCTCCGCCAACTCCAGGACCGCTTCGGCAGGGCCCTGCGGCTCGGTGTGTCGCCCTGTTATGCCGGCCGTGATCGCTTCAGGATCGAGCAGGCGGCGGCGTTTGCAGAGAGTGCCGGCATCCCGCTGATGGCGACCAACGATGTGCTCTATCACACGGCCGAACGCCGCCCGCTGCAGGACGTGCTGACCGCGATCCGCCTCAATGTTCCGGTCGCCGAGGTGGGGCTGGAACTGACCGCCAATGCCGAACGCCATTTGAAGCCGCCGCTGGAAATGGCGCGCTTGTTCCGGAGGCATCCGCAGGCGCTGGCGGAGACGCTGTGTTTTGCGCAAGAACTGACCTTCTCGCTCGGCGACCTCCAGTACAATTATCCGGACGAGCCGACGGAATCGGGACTCGGGCCGCAGGCGGAGTTGGAGCGGCTGGCCCGGGAGGGAGCGGCCCGGCGCTTCCCGGGCGGCGTCCCCTCCAGCGTCATAAAACGCATTCAGGAAGAACTCGCCTTGATCGAGCGGCTGAATTACGCCCGCTATTTCCTGACCGTCCATGACATCGTCAAATTCGCGCGCGGTGAAGGCATTCTCTGTCAGGGCCGTGGTTCCGCCGCCAATTCGATCATCTGCTTCTGCATCGGCATCACCGAGGTGGGACCGGACAAGATCGACACGCTCTTCGAGCGTTTCATCTCCGAGGAACGCAACGAGCCACCGGATATCGATGTCGATTTCGAGCATGAGCGGCGCGAAGAGGTGATGCAGTATATCTATACGAAATACAGCTCCAAGCGCACGGCGCTTGCCGCCGCCGTCATCAGTTATCGCGGCCGTTCGGCGCTGCGCGAAGTGTCGAAGGCGATGGGCCTGTCGGAGGATGTCCGGGCATCCCTTTCCGGCTCGATCTGGGGCTGGTCGACCTCGGAACTCGGCGAGAAGGAGGCGAGGGCCGGCGGCCTCGACCGCAGCGATCCCATATCGCGGCATGTGATGGAACGCGCCAACGAGATCATGGGCTTCCCCCGTCATCTCTCCCAGCATGTCGGCGGCTTCGTCATCACCAGGGACCGGCTCGACGAGATCGTGCCCATCGTCAAGACGGCGATGGACGAGCGCAAGATGGTCGAATGGGACAAGGACGATCTCGACGCGGTGAAAATCCTCAAGGTGGATATCCTGGCGCTCGGCATGCTGACCTGCCTCCAGCGTGCTTTCACCTTGCTCGAAACCCAATACGGCGTGAGGGACGACTATGGCAGGCCATTGACCCTGGATACGATCGCCAAGGAGGACCCTCGTGTCTACGACATGATCTGCCGTGCCGATACGCTCGGCGTCTTCCAGATCGAATCGCGCGCGCAGATGTCGATGCTGCCGCGCCTTGAGCCACGCGAATTCTACGACCTCGTCATCGAGGTGGCGATCGTACGCCCCGGCCCGATCCAGGGCGACATGGTGCATCCCTATCTGCGCCGCCGGCAAGGCAAGGAAAAAGCCGAATATCCCAAGCCGGAGCTGGAAGAAATACTCGGCAAGACACTGGGCGTGCCGCTGTTCCAGGAGCAGGCGATGAAGATCGCCATCGTCGCCGGCGGCTTCAGGCCGGGCGAGGCCGATGAACTGCGCCGCGCCATGGCCACCTTCAAGCGCACCGGCACCATCGGCAATTATCGCCAGCGCATGATCGACGGCATGACAGGCCGAGGCTACGAAAAGGACTTCGCCGAGCGCTGCTTCAAGCAGATCGAGGGTTTCGGCGAATATGGCTTTCCCGAAAGCCACGCCGCCTCCTTCGCGCTGCTCGTCTACGCCTCCTGCTGGTTCAAGACCTTCTATCCCGACGTGTTCTGCGCCGCGATCCTGAACTCGCAGCCGATGGGGTTTTACCAGCCGGCGCAGCTGGTGCGCGACGCCCGCGACCATGGCGTCGACATCCGCGAGGTCGACGTCAATTTTTCCGTCTGGGACTGCACTTTGGAAAAGGCGCCTTTCGACCCGGCCCGCATCCTGCCGCGCCATGCCGACATGCGCGGTGTCATCCAGACAAGCCATGCGCTGCGGCTCGGCTTCAGGCAGATCAAGGGACTTTCCAAGGAACGCCTGGAGGCTTTCGTCGAGCGGCGCGGCGCCGGCTACTCGACCGTCCGGGATGTCTGGCTGCGTTCCGGCCTCAATGTCGACGAGATCGAGAAGCTGGCGCAGGCCGACGCCTTTCGGTCCATCGGTCTCGATCGCCGCGCGGCACTTTGGCAGGTCCGCGCGCTCGACGGCAAGAGTGCCGCCGAGAAGCTGCCGCTGTTCGACCAGCCGGCGCTCGGCCTGCGCGAGTTGGAGCCCGAGACGAAGCTACCGAAAATGCCGCTCGGCGAGCATGTCATCCACGACTACCGTTCGCTCGGCCTGTCGCTGAAGGCGCATCCGGTCGCTTTCCTGCGCGAGCGGCTCGACCGCGCCGGCGTTACCCCCAATGCCAGCCTGCCATCCGTGCGCGATGGCAGGCGGGTTTCCGTTGCCGGTCTGGTGCTGGTGCGCCAGCGCCCCGGCAAGGGCAATGCGATCTTTCTCACGCTGGAAGACGACAAGGCCGTCGCCAATGTCATCTTCTGGGAAAGAACTTTTACCCGCTTCCGGCCCATCGTCATGGGCGCGCGCTTCGTCAAGGTCAGCGGGAAACTGCAGTCGGAATCAGGTGTCGTCCATATCGTGGCCGAGAAGATCGAGGACCTGACGCCCTGGCTGACCGTGCTCCTGGAAAAGGTCAGTGCGGCCGCACCGCCAGCCGTCGATCCTTCGGATCGCTCCGCCAAGGCCAATGACCCGGATCGCTCCAGCCAACCCGCAACACCGAAAGTCGGACAGGACCTCGCAATGCTGTCGGAAGAGGCGGAAAGGGTCATGCCCAAAGGGCGCAATTTCCAGTAGGCCTGCCCTTCGTCATCAAGCGCTGGCGGGACAGCGCCCCCCTCTGCCCTGCCGGGCATCTCCCCCTCGAGGGGGGAGATCGGCTGTTGTTTCGGCTTTCGCCAATTTTCACGCTGGCAGAGAAGCGCCATCAATGAAGCTACCAATCTCCCCCCTCGTGGGGGTGAGGAGTGGTCCGCGAAGCGGACGGAAAGCCAATTGCTTGGCTTTCCGAATAACGAACGCCCGGAGCGACAGCGAAGGGCCGGGTCCGGCAGGACAGAGGGGGGCGCCGTAGAGCGTCATCTTAACGTCCGGTCACACTCTCGATGACGCCGGTCAACTCGGCCCACCCAGCTTTGGCGGCGACAGCACATCCTCGGCCGAGATGGTCCGCGCCTCCGAAGGAAGCATGATCGGTATGCCGTCGCGCACGGGATAAGCGAGCTTGGCGATCCGCGAGACCAGCTCGCCACGTTCGGGGTCCCAGGCCAGCGGTCCCTTGGTCAGCGGGCAGGCCAAGAGTTCCAGCAGCTTCGGGTCGACGCTGGTTTTCTTTCCGTCACGCCCATCCGCCATTGCGTCCCCTTTCCAGCTTCAGGCCTGCGTTCACCTTACTGCAGGCTCGAACCAAAATCCTCATTCTCGCGCGCCAGCGTCATCTCGGTGATGGCGATCAGCGTCTCGGCCCTGGTTTTCAGGTCCGCGGCTTCCAGCAATGCCTGCTTCTCGGCCGGTCCGTAGGGCGCCATCATCGACAGCGCGTTGACCAGCATGGCGTTTTCGGCGCGGCTGACGCTTTCCCAGTCGGCTTCCAGATCATTGGCCTGCAGATAGGCGCGAAACGCCCGCAGCAGCGCCGGCCGGTCGATCTCATCAGCCGCCTGCTCCTCGTCGAGATCAGCGAGGAAGGGCGCCGGCTTGCATTGGCGGAACGGCGTCTTGACCGTCAGCTCGTGGGCGATGCGGAACCGGCACACGCCCTGCAACGAGATCAGGTAGCGGCCGTCGCCGGTCTCTGAAAAGGCGATGATGCGACCGATGCAGCCGACATTGCAAAGCTCCGGCTCGCCATCCTCGCGCAATGCGCCATTGAGGCCGGGCTGGATGATGCCGATGACGCGCGAGCCGGCGACCGCCTCGTCCACCATCTGCAGGTAGCGCGGCTCGAAGATGTTGAGCGGCATGCGGCCGCCCGGCAGCAGGAGCGCACCCTCGAGCGGAAAGATCGGGATCGTCGACGGCAAATCCTTGGCGAGCCGGTAATGCGCGTTTCCCGCTTGCACCTCGTTCCTCCGATCGCTTCATTGCGAAGCGTCAATCCTGCCCTGTCTATCTGGCGCTCAGGCCCGACGCCACAAGCCCGTGCGACAAAACAACCGACAACCGGCTCAGGAAAACAGCAATGCCGACAATTTGCGGCGCGCCGCAAGCGTCGCCTCGTCGGTCATGCCCCAGGCCTCGAACAGCTGCAGCAGCTGCGTCCTGGCGCCATCCTCGTTCCAACTCCGGTCGGCCTTGATGATGGCCAGCAAATTGTCGGCGGCTGCCGTGCGATCGCCCTTGGCGTTCTGGATCATGGCCAGGTCGAAACGCGCCTGATGATCCCTAGGGTTTTCGGCCAAGCGCCGTTCGAGCTCGGCCGGATTGCCCAACGCCGCCGCCTGCGCGGCCAGCGCGATCTTGGCGCGCAGGGCAGCCAGCGGCGGTGCATCCTTCTTGGCCTCCGGCGCTGTTGCCAGGAGCGCCTCGGCACCCTCGGTGTCGCCGGCCTCGAACAACAGGTCGCCCAGCCCGCCAATTGCCTCGACCGTCTCCGGCGCCTGCGCCAGGATGGCGTCATAGATGTCGGCGGCGGCCTGCATGTCGCCGGCATCGCGGGCTTCGGCTGCCGCGGCCAGGGCCTCGGCCACCGGCGGCGCGCCATTGCCCTTGCCGCCGACCTTGGTGATGAATTCGTTGATCTGGCTCTCGGGGACGGCGCCCATGAAGCCGTCGACCGGCTGGCCGTCCTTGAAGGCGATGACCGCCGGAATCGACTGGATGCCGAGCTGGCCGGCGATCGAGGGGTGGTCGTCGATGTTCATCTTGACCAGCTTGACCCTGCCGCCGGCGGCCTTGACCGCCTTTTCCAGCTGCGGGGTGAGCTGCTTGCAAGGTCCGCACCACGGCGCCCAGAAATCAACCAGCACCGGCTGACGGCGCGATTCCTGGATGACGTCGGCGGCGAAGGCGGCGGTCGTCGTGTCCTTGATGACATCGCCGGCGGCAGGGCCCGCGGGCGCATCGCCAAGCGCGGGTTTCGCCGGGGCCGGCGCCGTTCCGCCATACTGCACCGTCGTGGCATACTGGCCGCCATTGTTTCCGAATGATCCGCCAAACGGATTGTTGTCGCTCATCTCGTCACCCTTTTCGGTCGCGCCGCCAGCCCGGCTCGGCGCCATGTCTCAATTGGAAATCGGCTTCGCCATCCATGTGGCGATCATGCCGAGACTTTCAAGATAGCAGCATCGTGCCCGGTTGCCTCGACGAATCTGATGAGGTCGGCCGCCGCGATCGATGTCGTCGCCTCGTTGGTCAGCGGATGCGCGTTAATGACGGAATGGTCCATCAAATCCTTGTCGAGCACCAGCTTGACCCTGTTTTCCCTGTCGTTGATGACGCCGAAGACGGTGACCGCGCCCGGCGTGACGCCCAAAAGCTCCATCAGCATCTCCGGCTTGCCGAAGGAAACCCGGCTGGCGGCGCCGATCAGTTGGTGGATCTGCTTGAGATCGACGACCGCGTCCTCGCCGACGGTGACCAGGAAGAAATTGTCCTTCTTGTCCTTCAGGAACAGGTTCTTGGTGTGTCCGCCGGCGATTTCGCCGCGCAGCGCCTGCGAATCGGCAACGGTGTAGAGCGGCGGATGGCGTATCGTCGAAACGGCGATGCCCAATTCCGCAAGAAAGGTCATCAGTTCGGCTTCGGTCTTCGACATTGGTCGTCTTCTCGTCCGTTTCTCGGGCCTTGCCGTTTACGGCCAATGAGGCGTCCGACACAAGGCCGTCGCGCAAGGGGCGATGAAATCGGCCCATCGCAAGCGGTTTGCCGGCATCGTTAGGGAGGTTGCAAAAAGCCTGTTATTCCCTGTTGCAATCGCCGCGCTCTTCAGCCATATAGGCCCGGCTTGCGGCCAAGACGCCGTGTGAGCGGGTGTAGCTCAGGGGTAGAGCACAACCTTGCCAAGGTTGGGGTCGAGCGTTCGAATCGCTTCACCCGCTCCAGTTTCCTCTCAGGGAATCAAGCATCGAAAAGCCGCGGTTCGCCGCGGCTTTTTCGCTTTCTGGAGGCAGCGGCATTGTCAGTGTTTGGCACCCGCCGTGTCGCCGGCGGCATCCGCGCCAGCCTGCTTTCGTCCGGCGGTCAGTTTGCCGGACTCGAACTCTTCGACCGCCTTGTCCCAGCAGGCCTTCTCACGGTCGGGCATCAGGCCTTCCCGTTCCCAGAGTTCGTGGGCCCGTTTCCGGATATGCGCGACACGTTCTTCCTGGCTGATCACCACGGCCGTATTCCCTTGGATTTCCTGAGGAAGCAACCGGACAGCGCCTGAAATGTTCCATCCGGATGTCGTCAAACTCGGCAGGTCGAAGCTGGAACCGATCAAGCAGGGGATTTCGCCGTTGGTTTCGGTGGAGTGCCTGCATTTAGGGGCAGATGCCTAGGCGATTGGCGGGAAGATCCGGTCTTATGTAGCAAACGCACCAAAGGCCAGATAACCAGAGATGCAAACCCGATGACAAGCACCTTTGTCGTTGACGCTCACGTCCAGTATTTGGCCGGCGAGCCGAAAGGCTACATCGTTACAGAAGTCCACGACGCTGTTTCTGGCGATCCTGCCGAATAGGCGGCGGCGGACGGCAATGCCGATTTGTCTGATTTGTACGATTTCACTGCGCCGGCTTGCGAGCTACTTTCACAAGGGTTACGTTTCGTTTTCGCCATGGAGCATTTGCCATGAACGAACTCGATGAACCGAAAATGCCGATCCAAGCCGCCAAGGAAAAGCACGCCAACTGGCTTGTCGACAAAACCGGCATCACCCTCAGCCAAGCACGCGAGCTTATCGACTTGATCGGGCTAGGCAGTCTGCCGTCGCTGGTGCGGGAAGCCCTCTTGCTGAAAAAGTAGCCGAAGGCTGTTTGGTGCGTTTGCTACACAAGACCGGGAAGATTAAGCAATCGTCATCCACGGGCGGAGCAAGGAGCGGCGCGACGCGGCGCAGACCCGAGGATCCATGCCGCGACATCCGAGCACCGCTCCGATGCAGAATTCCGCTCCGCTGTGCCCCCTCAGCCAAGGTCGCGGCATGGATCCCAGGGTCTCCGCGACGGAGCTTCGCTCCTGCTTCGCCCTAGGATGACAAAGGTGGGGTCGCTTGGCTAATCTCGAATGTCGTCAATGCAGAGCGACCGTGCACCTTCACCATAAACCGGCTTGATTGTCCGCACCCGCAATGCTCCGTTGCCGGTTCGCGCATACGGAGAAATTCATGACGGGTTTTGTCAATCGCCAGCGCGCCACGGATTTGATGCAACGCGCCGGCATTGGAGCGCTGGTGCTCTGCGCGCCCGAGGCCTTCCATTATGCGACCGGCGCGTCGATCGGCCCGGCCGGCCTGTTCCGTCGCGCCGGCGCCGGCTTCGTCGTCATCCCCGCCCGGCAGGACCTGCCGATTGGTGTCGTGGTCGCGGACTTCAACGCGGCGCAGCTGCGGACCGCCGCGCCCGAGATGGTCGTGCGCTCGCACCCGATCTGGATCGAATCCGCGCCGGTCGAGGCGGAACCTCCCGAGCTTGCCCTGGCGGAGCGCATCGGGGCCGGCCTGGCCTCGCTCGGCCGCGCGCCGGATTTCGAGAGTCCCGCCACCTTCGACCTCGCCGGCTCGGTGCGCCAGTTGCAAGCCATGCTCATCGATTTCGGGCTGGAGCGCGCCACGCTCGGCCTCGACCTCGACTTCATTCCGGCCGCCGATTTTGCTGCCATCCAGGCGCTGCTGCCGAATAGCCCCGTCATCGACGGTTCGCCCGTGCTGGACCGGCTGCGCGCGGTCAAGTCGCAGCGCGAGATCGATCTCCTGCGGCAAGGCATCCTCTTGTCCGAAGCGGGGCTGGAGCGGCTGCAGGTCGATGCCATGGCCGGCATGCGCCAGGCCGATCTCGTCGCGCTCTATCACCAGGGCGTCGCCGCGGCGGCGGCCGGGCTTTCGCACCCGGTCATCACGGCCGAATATGTGACGCTGGGCGCCAGGGCCAAGGGCGCCGACGCCAGGGCCGTGGCCGGCGATCCGCTGAAGTGCGACATGGTCTGCACGGTCGGTGGCTACGCCTCCGACATGTCGCGCAACTTCACCTTCGGCCCGCCTTCCGCCGATCAGGCCGAACTGCATGCCATCGCCGAGCGCGCCTTCGAGGATGGACTGGCCGAGCTTGTCCCTGGGAACACGCTTGCCCATGTGCATCGCGTCGCCACCGAAAGCCTGGCGCGGCAAGGCCTGCGCTCCTACCGTCGCGGCCATTTCGGCCACGGCGTCGGCCAGTCGGTCTTTTCCGAACAATGGCCGTTCATCGCCGCCGGCAGCGATGTCGTGATCGAGCCAGGCATGGTGCTGGCCTTCGAGATCCCGCTCTACATCGACGGCCTCGCCAGTTTCAATCTCGAGGACCAGTTCCTGATCACGCCGGATGGACCGGTCGCGATGAACCGGCTGCCGAGGCGGCTGGAGGTGATTGGGTAGGCAGGGGTGGCGCACTTGCGCGCCCATTGCGCGGCAGCGCTCTACGGCGCCCCCCTCTGCCCTGCCGGGCATCTCCCCCTCAAGTGGGGAGATTGCCTGTCACGACCGTCTTCGCCAATTTTCGACATTGCGAGAAGAAGAGCCGGCGCCAAAACTGCCAATCTCCCCCCTCGTGGGGGAGATGTCCGGCAGGACAGAGGGGGGCGCCACGGAACTCGGCGGTAGTTGCCGTGGCACGTGAGAAACTAAGCACTCACCGGCGGCCGCCCTTGCGGCACGAGTCGCTTGCGACAGTGGCGGGCGCATGGAACGACAGCGTGCAAACATGATAAGAGGTCGGGTCGAAAACGGGCCAAGGAAGATCGACTTCATGACCGAAGCTGCCAGCCATCCGATCGTGGACGAAGAGGAAGCCGGGGGCGAGCCCGTCCGGCGCATTCCCGACATCATCTCGCTCGTCAAGGATTCCTACGCGGAATTGCGTCCGGCCGAACGCCGCGTCGCCGATGTCGTGCTCGATAATGTCAAATACGCCGTCGACGCCTCCAACGCGGCGCTGGCCCAGCGCGCCGGCGTCAGCGAGCCGACGGTGACCCGCTTCTGCCGCGCCATCGGCTGCGAGGGCGTGCGCGACTTCAAGCTGAAGCTGGCGCAGAGCCTCGTCGTCGGTGCGCTCTATCTGGACACGTCGCCAGCCAGAGAGGGCGACACCGGCCTGCCGTTCTGGAACGCCGTGTTCGGCGAAGCGCGCCGTGCACTGCGGGAAGCCGAGCGGCAGCTCGATCCGGGTGAGCTGGAAAAGGCGGCCGAGCTGATCGCCCGGGCCCGCCAGGTCACCGTGTTCGGACTCGGCGGCAGCTCTTCGGCGCTGGCGCAGGAAACCCAGCACCGGCTTTTTCGCTACGGCATCTCGACCAGCGCCCAATGCGACCCCTATCTGATGCGCATGACCGCCTCGACGCTGAAGCCTGGCGACCTGGTGATCGCCATCTCGGCGACCGGGCGCACGCGCGAGGTGATCGAGGCCGTCGAACTCGCCAAGCACTACCGCGCCAACGCTGTTTGCGTGACGGCGCCCGATACCGATCTCGCCCGCGCCTGCGACGTCAGGCTGACGGCTGCCGTGCCCGAGTATCCCGACACGCTGAAGCCGACCGCCTCGCGCTATGCCTTCCTGGCGATGATCGACCTCCTGGCGGTCGCCTCCGCCTACAAGCTCGGCGGGCCGGCGCGAGAGACCGTGCGCCGCATCAAATACAACGCCCAGATCCACCGCACGGGGAAGGAAATGGAGCCGCTGGGAGACTAGTCCCTTCTCCCCGTCACTATACGGGGAGAAGGTGCCGGCAGGCGGATGAGGGGCAGCGCCGAGTTCGACGGTTACCGTCCCAATATACAAATTGGACGCATGAAAGAGGCAAGAAATGCTCGAAATGTCACCATCCAAACAGGCGGCCGCATGGCTTGGCTCCTTTTCGCAGGCGCTTGAATCCGGCGACGTGTCAGCCGCGGCGAACCTGTTCGTCGACGATTGCTACTGGCGCGACCTGCTGACCTTCACCTGGAACGTCACCACCATGGAAGGCCGCGAGGCCATTGCCGACATGTTGAAGTCGACGCTGGCAACGACCAGGCCTGCGGCGTGGCAGCTCACCGGCGAGGCAACCTCCGATGAAGGCACGATCGAAGCCTGGTTCATCTTCGAAACGGCGGTGGCCACGGGACAAGGCATCGTGCGGCTGCGCGATGGCCGCTGCCGCACCCTGTTCACGGCGATGACCGAGCTGAAAGGGTTTGAGGAGCGCAAGGGCGGGGCGCGGCCGCTCGGCGTGCGCCACGAGGCCGATCCCGAACGCGAGACCTGGTCGGAAGCGCGGGCGCGCGAGGCGCGCGAGCTTGGCGTCTCGGAGCAGCCCTATTGCCTGGTCATCGGCGGCGGCCAGGGCGGCATCATGCTCGGCGCGCGGCTGCGTCAGCTCGGCGTGCCGACCATCGTCATCGAGATGAACGCGCGGCCCGGCGATTCCTGGCGCAACCGCTACCGCACGCTCGTGCTGCACGATCCGGTCTGGTACGACCATCTGCCCTACATCCCGTTCCCCGACAATTGGCCCGTCTTCACGCCCAAGGACAAGATGGGCGACTGGCTGGAAATGTACACACGCGTCATGGAGCTGAATTACTGGGTCGCCACCAGGTGCCTCAGCGCCAGTTACGACGAGGCCGAGAAGGTCTGGACCGTGGTGGTCGATCGTGTCGGCCAGCGCATCACGCTGAAGCCGAAGCACATCGTCTTCGCCACCGGCGCCTATGGTCCGCCGCGCAAGATCGAGCTGCCCGGCGCGGACCAATTCAAGGGCGAACTGCTGCACTCCAGCCAGTATACCAGCGGCGAGAAATTCCGCGGTAAGAAGGTAGCCGTCATCGGGGCCGCCAGTTCCGGGCACGACGTCTGCGTCGATCTCTGGGAGAGCGGCGCCGACGTCACCATGATCCAGCGCTCGCCGACCACCGTGGTCAAGTCGGACACGCTGATGCAGGTCGGCTTCGAGATCTTCTCCGAGAATGCGCTGTCGCGCGGCATCACCACGGAAAAGGCCGACATGATCGTCGCCTCGACGCCGTTCGCGCTGGTGTCCAAGGGCCAGCGCGCGCTTTACGACGTCATCCGCGCGCGCGACGCAGCTTTCTACGAGCGTCTCGCCGCGTCCGGCTTCGCGCTGGATTTCGGCGACGACGAGACCGGCCTTTTGATAAAGGCCTACCGCACCGGCTCGGGCTATTACATCGACGTCGGCGCGTCCGACCTGATCATCGACGGCAAGATCGGCATCCGCGGCGGCGTCGCGATAAAATCGCTGACAGCGAAAGGCATACTGTTCGAGGACGGCAGCGAACTCAAGGCCGACGCCATCATCGCCTGCACCGGCTACCAGTCGATGAACGAGAACGTGGCCGCACTCGTCTCGCGCGAGGTCGCCGACAAAGTCGGCCCGTGCTGGGGGCTCGGCTCCGGCGTCAAGGGCGACCCCGGCCCCTGGCAAGGCGAATTGCGCAACATGTGGAAACCGACGGCGCAGGAAGCGCTGTGGTTCCACGGCGGCAATCTGGCGCTGTCGCGCTTTTATTCGAAATATGTAGCGCTGCAGATCAAGGCGCGGATGGAGGGTATCGATACGCCGGTTTATGGGGCGGTCAGCAACGCGCCACGGTGACGCTGCTGATCTCCCCCCTCGTGGGGGAGATGGCCGGCAGGCCAGAGGGGGGCGCTGTCCTGCCAGCCTTTCAATCAACTGCGATAGCGCGCGTCGGGCAGGTTTCTTGCCGTCGCAGGACTGCGAGATCTGCGTTCCTTTGCGCCCCCCTCTGCCCTGCCGGGCATCTCCCCCACGAGGGGGGAGATCGGCTAATCATGCCGATGCCCAAAATGCCGGGCCGCCACGTCGACATGGGTATG